>NZ_BAFR01000106.1 GCF_000308435.1 Nocardia araoensis NBRC 100135
GGAATCGGTCACGTCGACCAACGTTTTCGTGCACGTGGAGGCCACCCGCGCCGCCGCGGGCTTGGGCCTGCTGCCCTGCTTCATGGCCGATCGCCATCCGGACCTCGTTCGCGTCCTGGCCGATTCGGTAACCGTCACCCTCGGCTACTGGCTCGTCGCCCGCACCGAAACCCTCCGCCGCCCCGAAGTGGCCGCCGTCGTGACGGCGATCCGCGCCATGGTCGCCGACCAGCGCGACATCCT
>NZ_BAFR01000105.1 GCF_000308435.1 Nocardia araoensis NBRC 100135
ACGAGCTGAGGGGCCGGGAAGAACGGGTCCGCGGGGCGGCCGTGCGGGCCCCAGATGGCGGAGATGCGGTAATTGACGATCTCGATGCCGGTCGCCCCGGTCAAATGGTCGGCGAGCAGCTCACCGATCTTCTTGAAGCTCGGTATCGGATGGGGTGCGGTCAGCGGAACCGGCATGTCTTCCCGCAGTGGACCCGCACCGGTCAGGCCGGCGTAGACGCCGATCGTGCTCGCGACGCCGACCCGCGGCACGCCCCAGGCCTCGGCGGCTTCGATCACATTGAACAGACTGCCGATCGCCTTCCGCGCGCCCTCGATGGGCTCGTCGGAGCCGGGTGGCCAGGGCATCGAACCCGCGAGATGCACGATGCCGGTGATCTTGTGGCGCGTGCCCACGTCGAGCAACGCCGTTCGATCGGTGATGTCGGCCCGCTCCACCGCCACCTGCGCACCGGCGAACTCGGCCGGTACCTCGCCGGTCCGACGCTGGACCAGCACGCAGCCCTCGCCCAGGTCGAGCAGGGCTCGCACCGTATGGGAGCCGATGAACCCGAGACCTCCGGTGACCAAGATCATCACATACGACTTTCTGTTGTATAGCTGATTATCAGTACTACTGACGATCAGGCTAGCGATAGAATCTTCGGGTGTCTAGGACGGATGGGCCGGGCCCCGAATTGAGCAGTCGGTTGGGCTACCTGCTCAAGCACGCGCAGTTGCGGATGGCCGAGCTGAACACGAAAGCGTTGGCGCCATACGGCATCGACGGGCGCGAACTCGGTGTGCTGTTCGTCCTCGCGGGCCGTGAACCCACTTCCCAACAGCAGGCGGCGCAGCGGCTGGGCATCGACCGCACCACGATGGTCGCGATGCTGGACACTCTGGAAGGCAAGGGCCTGGTGGCACGTCATCCGGACGCGAACGACCGGCGTCGCAACGTGGTCGAACTGACCGAATCCGGACAGGGCACTCTTCGTCGGGCCACCGAGGCGAGCGATGCCGCCGAGCGTGAATTCCTGGCACAGCTCAGTCCGCAGGCCGCACAGCAACTGCGGAACTCGTTGCAAACCATCGTGACCCATCCCGAGCAAGAGCAGTCCTGACGCTCTGGGCGGCCTGAGCGCAGAACCGGAGCCGTCGGCAGCCGATGGGCGAATAGCGCCGTGCATCCTCGGCTTCCGGCCTACGCGAATCCGCGTAGGAGATCCTGATCGGCTGCGTCGGTCGTCGTAGTCGATCGCGCATCCGGTGAGGAGCGCGAGCGCTCGCGGATGCCGTACGCTCACGGCATGGTTCAGCAGGCGGCGGCACGACGGCTGTCCGCCTGGTTCTCGCGTCGGCCCGCCTGGTTCCCGGATATCCTGCTGGCGCTGTTCGTCACCGTGATCCAGGTGCAGAGTGCCGCGATACCGGTGCCGCTCGAGCCGGCCTACACGCCGGTGTCGGGCTTCGGATATGTCCTGCTGATCGTCAGCGGCCTGGCGGTCGCCGCCCGCCGCGAGCAGCCGGTCGCGGTGTTCGGCGTGACGGCGCTGGCCAGTCTGATCTATTTCGGTCTCGGCTTCCCCGACCGGGCTTCCTATCTCGCACTCTTCGTCGCCTTGTACACCCTGGCCGCCTACGGCGACGGGCGGCGATCGCTGATGATCGCGGGTGGAGGCATCGCGGTCCTCGCCGTCGGCTGGCTGATCGCCGCGGCGGATGTCCAGCCGCTCGTGGCCATCGGCTGGGTGTTCTTCCGGATCGGCGCGTCGGTGATCAGCACGATCCTCGGTGAGTCCGTCCGATCCCGCCGGGTCATCGCCGCCGACGCGCAAGAACGCGCCGAACTCGCCGAACGGTCCCGCGACGAGGAGGCCAGAGCGCGGGTCGACGCCGAACGGCTGCGCATCGCCAGGGAGGTCCACGACACGGTCGCCCACGCGATCGCCATCATCAACGTGCAAGCCGGGGTCACCGCCCATGTACTCGACAAGCGACCGGAACAGGCCAAGGAAGCCTTGCGCACCATCGAGCAGACCAGTTCCCGTGCGCTGCGCGAGATGCGCGCGATCCTCGGCGTACTGCGCGACGGCGACGAGCGCGAACCCTACCCGGGCCTCGGCCAGATCGATGAACTCGTCGGCAAGGCCCGCGATGCCGGGCTCGACATCGCTTTCGAGCAGACCTCTCCGGTGACGCCGCTACCGAGCGCGGTGGGCAGCGCCGCGTATCGGATCGTGCAGGAATCGATCACCAACGTGATCCGGCACGTCGGCCCGACGAGGGTGACGGTGGCGCTCGAACCCGGCATCGACGCCTTGCGGATACGGGTACTCGACGAGGGCCGTCGCGACGCCGCACCGGTCCGCACCGAAGGCTCCACCACCGGACGCGGCATCGTCGGGATGCGCGAACGCTGCCGGTTGCTCGGCGGTGAACTGGACGCGGCACCGCGTCCCGACGGCGGGTTCGAGGTCACCGCCCGCCTGCCCTTGACCCCGGTCGGGTCGCGCCTGTGAACTCCACACCACCCATCAAAGTCCTGCTCGCCGACGACGAACGGTTGGTCCGTTCCGGCTTCAAGGTTCTGCTCGACCTGGAAGACGACATCACGGTGGTCGGTGAAGCCACCAACGGCGCGGAAGCCGTCGAACTCGCCCGCGCCACCCGCCCCGACGTGGTCCTGATGGACATCCGCATGCCACGGCTGGACGGCATCCGCGCCACCGCGTCGATCGCCGACGCCAACGGGATGGAGCAGGTCAAGGTGCTCATCCTCACCACCTACGACACCGACGAGAACGTCTTCGATGCCTTGCAGGCGGGCGCGAGCGGGTTCCTGCTCAAGGACGCGGGCCCGGCCGAACTGTTGCACGCCATCCGGGTGATCGCCGCCGGTGACGCGCTGCTCGCACCACGGATCACCCGGCGGCTCATCGGTCAGTTCACCGCGCAGCGCCGGGCGGCCAAGTCCGCCGAGGACCGGCTCGCGGTGCTGACCGACCGGGAGCGCGAAGTGCTGGCGCTGGTGGGGCAGGGCATGAGCAACGACGAGATCGGCGCCGCGCTGTTCCTCAGTCCCGCCACCGCACGCACCCATGTGAGCCGCGCGATGGTGAAACTGGGTGCGCGCGACCGAGCGCAGCTGGTCGTGATCGCCTACCAGACCGGGCTCACTTCGTAGCGATCGGCTACGACGACCGGCGCAGCCGATCGCCGTTGTCGTACGCGCATTCACGTATGCGCAGACTCCCGTCGCCGGAAGCCGAGCGGACCTCGGCGGAGCGACCATCGACGGCATGATCTTGGATCCCGAACTCGAAGCCGCTGTCCCGTTCTTCCCCCCGGCCGATCTGAGCGACCCGGGGACCGCACGGAAGAACCTCGCCGAGTTGGTCGCCGCGATTCCGGTACCGGATCTCGCAGACATGACGATCGAAAAACGCACGGTGCCGGGTGGTTTCGACGTGCCGATACGGATCTATCGGCCGGGCCGGGCGCAGGCCGCCCTCATCTGGCTGCACGGCGGCGGATTCGTCATGGGCGATCTGGACACCGAACATCCGTTGGCCGCTCTGCTGGCAGGCAACTCCGGCGTGACGGTGATCTCGGTGGGTTACCGTCTGGCCCCCGAACATCCGTTCCCCGCCGCGCACGATGACGTCTACGCGGTGCTGACCTGGACAGCCCAGCACGCGGCAGAGCTCGGCATCGACCCGGCGCGGATCGGGATCGGCGGGCACAGCGCCGGTGCGGGACTCGCGACCGCGGTCGCGTTGCGGGCCCGGGACGAGCAAGGGCCGCCGATCCGCTTCCAGCTGCTCAACCAACCCGTTCTCGATGACCGCCAGCTGACCTGGTCGGCGCGCAATTTCACCGATACGCCCTTTCTGACCCGGGCGAAAGTGGCCCAGATGTGGCAGCACTACCTGGGCTCCACGCCGGCCACGCCGTACGCCGCCCCGGCGCGGGCCACGGATCTGTCCGGTCTGCCGCCCGCCTACATCGCCACCGCCGAGTACTGCCCGAACCGCGACGAGGACATCGACTACGCGCTGCGCCTGCTGCAAGCGGGCGTGCCGGTCGAGTTGCACCAGTGGCCCGGCACGTTTCACGGGTCGCAGGCGGTGGTGTCCGCCGAGGTGTCCCAGCGCCAGAGCGCCGAGCTCGCCGCTGTGCTGCGCCAGGCCTTGGATCCGGCGACCGGGTCGCAAGCGGTATAGCCGGACAGTGATCGAGGAAGAGGGAACAACGGTGACTACCATCGACCTCGCCGAGGCGAGCAAGCGATCCGCACCGCCTCCGCCGGATGTCGATTCCCCGGCGGGACGGAGTGCGACCGGGTTGCTGCGCCCGTATACAGGCGGTTTCGCCGCCGTAGTCGTCCTGCAGATCATCGGCGCCGTCGCCGGTCTGGCGCCGTTGCTCGCGGTCGTCGAATTGGGTCGGGCTCTGCTGTCGCCGGGACCGATCGATCACGGCCATGTCCGGATGATCGTGATCGCGGGCGCGGCAGGGTTGTTCGTCCGGCTGCTGTTCACCGCCGCGTCGTCCGGAATCGGGCACCTGCTCGACAGCCGGGTGCAGTTGTCGTTGCGCCGGAAGCTGGCCGCGCGACTGGGGCGGGTACCGATCGGCTGGTTCTCCCGGCGTGGCAGCGGCGAGCTGGCGAAGATCGTGGGCAAGGACGTCGGTACCGTGCACCCGCTCATCGCCCACACTCCGGGCGAGCTCGTCGCCGCGTTCGTGGTGCCGCTGGTGTCGCTGATCTATCTGTTCACCGTCGACTGGCGGCTGACGTTGATCACGCTGATACCGGTGGCGCTGGCAGTGGCGCTTGTTCCGCTGATGATGACTCCCGCCCGGCTGCGGGAGCAGAAGGAGTTCGATGCGGGGATGGCCCGGATCGCGAGTGCGACCGTCGAATTCGTGCAGGGCATCGCGGTGGTCAAGGCGTTCGGCTCGGGGGAGCGCGCCCACCGGAAATTCCGCACGGCGGCGGACGATTTCACCGACTCCTTCCTTCGCCTGGTGCACGGTCTGGCCGGTCTCGGTGCGGCGATGCAGGTGGTGCTGTCGCCGCCGTTCGTGCTGCTGGTCGTGCTGACCGGCGGCGCGGTCCTGATCACGAGCGGCGCCATGACCCCGGCCGACCTGCTGCCGTTCCTGCTGCTCGGACTGGGCCTGACCGCTCCGGTGGCGGCGCTGGGCCACGGCTTCGACGATCTGCAGGCCGCCCGGCGCGCGGTCGACCGGATCCGGGAAGTGCTCGCGGTGCCGTCGCTGCCGGAACCCGCGCGGCCGGTCGCGCCGCGGGGGCACCGGGTGGAACTGCGCGACGTGCGATTCGGTTACGACGCCGAGCACGAGGTGCTGCGCGGCATCGACCTGGTGCTCGAGCCGGGAACGGTCACCGCGATCGTGGGGCCGTCGGGCAGCGGGAAGTCCACGCTGGTACAGCTGCTGCCGCGATTCTTCGACCCCACACACGGTTCGGTCCTGCTGGGCGGCGTCGATCTGCGCGAACTCGGCAGCCGGGCGCTGTATCGGATGGTCTCCTTCGTCTTCCAGGACGTTCGGCTGCTGCGCGCCTCGGTCGCGGACAACATCGCGCTGGCGGTACCGCATGCCGACCTCGACGACGTGGTGCGCGCCGCCCGGCTGGCGAACATCCACGATCGGATCCTCGAGCTGCCGCGTGGCTACGACACGGTGCTCGGTACCGAGGCCGAGCTGTCGGGCGGTGAGTCGCAACGGATCTCGATCGCACGCGCGCTGCTGGCCGACACTCCCGTGCTGGTGCTCGACGAGGCCACCGCGTTCGCCGACCCGCACACCGAGCAGGCGGTGCGCCGAGCCCTGGCGACGCTGGAGGGCGATCGGACGATCCTGGTCATCGCCCATCGGCTGGAGACCATCGCCGACGCGGACACCGTCGTGCTGCTGGAGAACGGTTCGATCGTCGAACGAGGCACACCCGGCGAATTGCTGGCACGGAACGGAAAGTTCGCCGAATTCTGGCGATCCCATCGGCCCGCGCTCACCGAGGAGGTCGAAACCCTCGGTGGCATGCTGCGGCGCGAATTCGGGCCATGGAGCAGACCGCGGAGCGTGCTCACGCGACCGCCCGCCGACGAAACACCGCGAGGAGCTGAGCCCCGATGATCCGAATGCTGCTGCGGGTGCTGGGACACGAGTACGCCCAGCCGGTCCGACGCACCGTGGCCCTGATGACGGCGACCTCGATAGCCGAAGGTTTGTCTTACGCACTGCTGGTTCCGGTGCTGCGAGCACTGTTCGGCAGCACGCCCACCGACGCCCGGCCGTGGCTGATCGCGTTCGGCGCGGCGATCGCCTGCTATGCGGCGTTGCGCTATCGCAGCGACCTGTCCGGTTTCCGCGTGGGGACCACGTTGTTGCGCGGTGTCTACCACCGTTTCGGCGATCGCCTGGCCCGGCTTCCGCTCGGCTGGTTCACCGCCGGTCGCGTGGGCGAGGTGTCGGTTCTCGCCAGTGAGGGTGTGCTGCAGGCGATGAGCGTGATCGCGCATCTGCTGGGGCCGATGATCGCCGCCGGCGTGACTCCGCTGACGATCGTCGCCGTGCTGCTCGCCTTCGACTGGCACATGGGTCTGGCCGCGCTGGCCGCCGTGCCGGTGGTGGCGGCGATCCAGGTCTGGACGGGACGGTCGATGGCCGCGGCCGATGCGGAACGCGTCGAACGCGCCAAGGAAGCCACCGGGAGAGTCGTCGAATACCTCCAGGCGCAGCCCGTGCTGCGAGCCGGTGGCCGAACGGCCGAGCGATTCCGGCTACTCGACGACTCGTTGTCGGGACTCGAGCGCGCGTCCCGCCGTGCCGTGCTGTCGGCGCTGCCCGGCATCGTGGGCCTGACGCTCACGGTCCAGGCGATGTTCACCGTGCTGCTGGCCCTGGGCGCCTACCTCGCGCTCGGCGGGGACGTCGGTGCGGCGGAGATGGTGACGATCCTGGTGCTGGTCGCTCGCTGCGCGGATCCGCTGCTGTCGCTGTCGGAGATCGGCGGCAAACTCCGCGGCGCGCGTACCGTGCTGAGCGGACTCGATTCCGTATTGCGCACCGAGCCGCTGCCGGAACCTCGCGAGCCGATCCGGCCTGCCGGCCACGACCTGGCGTTCGAGTCGGTCGTCTTCCGCCACGGCGGCCGTACCGTGATCGATGACGTGTCGCTGTCGGTGCCGGAGGGACAGCGGGTCGCCGTCGTCGGACCGTCGGGTGCGGGCAAGAGCACCCTGTTGCAATTGCTCGCACGGTTCTACGACGTGGATGCGGGCGCCGTGCGGGTCGGCGGCGTGGACGTGCGCGCGATCAGCACCGATGTGCTGATGGAACGGATCGCGGTCGTCTTCCAGGACGTCTATCTGTTCGACGGCACGATCGAGGAGAACGTGCGTCTGGGCCGTCCCGACGCCGCCGAAGCCGAGGTGCGGGCGGCGGCGACCGCGGCAGGGCTGGACGAAGTGATCGAGCGGCTGCCCGGCGGATGGGCGGCGAATGTCGGCGAGGGCGGCGCACTGCTGTCGGGTGGTGAGCGCCAGCGCGTCTCGATCGCCCGGGCCCTGCTGAAGGACGCGCCGATCGTGCTGCTCGACGAAGTGACCTCCGCACTGGATCCGATCAACGAGGCCGCCGTCCACGACGGTATCGAGCGGCTGATGGCGGGCCGGACGGTGGTGATGATCGCGCACCGGCTGCGGACCGTCCGGCGGGCCGACCGCATCGTGTTCCTGGACGACGGCCGGATCGTGGAAGCGGGCAGCCACGACGAGCTGTTGCGCCTCGGCGGCCGCTACGCCGACTTCTGGAACCTGTCCACGGCGACTGTGGCAGCCGAATGAGCCGGGATGACAACATCCCGGCTCCGCCCCGATCGGCGTCGATCACGGGGTCCGCTCGCGGTTCGGCGCTGCCACGCCGCGGGCGGGCTTCGCCCAGCGGCGCAATCCCGCCGGGCTGCGCAGCATCAGCACACCGATGGCGGCGACGGCGATGCCGCGGGGCGCCTCGTAGATGAATCCGGACAATCCTTGGGTAGCGGGGATCGGCAGGAAGAAGCCGACCATGCCGAGCAGGGTGAGCACGGCGATCCAGCGGGGAATCGCGTTGTGACGCAGCAGGCTTGCGCCCAGCAGGCCCATACCGGCGAGCATGACAAGACCGCCGATCGAGTTGAACAGCGCGAACGCGGTGGTGTCGATCATGTTGTCGTTGTCGGCGATCAGGTGCGCGGTCCGCGGATCGGACGCGAAAGGGTAGGCGACGAACAACTCGACGGTGAGATGACCGGTCGCGGTGACGATATTGCCGACCAGGTAGGCGACCGTGCCGACGAATCCGGCCGGGCCGAGTCGCGCTCGCAGCCACGCGTACATGCCGGGCAGTCCGAGCACCAGCAGGACGGTTCCGATGCCGAGCAGGGTCTGCGCGATCGGCGTGCCGGAGCTGGTGAGCGCATCGACCGAATGGCCTTTGCCCGCGACGATCGGGTGCAGTGTGCCGCCCGCGATGCACAGTGCTCCACCGATGGTCAGCGCGGCGCCGCACATCCGAAGTACAGTCTCGCGAGAGGGGCGGCCGACGACGGTCCGCTCGTCGCCGGTGGTCGGGGTTGGCGGGAGTGCTTGCGTGTGTGTCATGAGCCAAGAGTCGGCGAGGGCGCTGGTGTGACGCTGGTGCGCGGCGGGTCCGGTGACGACGCACCGGCCATCGCGGTGCTCGGCCCGCTGGAGGTGCGCGGCCCGGACGGCGCCCGCACCGCCATCCCGGCGCGCAAACACGCCGATCTGCTGGTCATCCTCGCCGCCGAGCGCACCACCCGCAGCGCGCGTTATCTGTGCGAACTCCTGTGGCGCGGCGACCCGCCCGAGAGCGCCCTGGTCACACTCCAGGGCTACGTGTCGCGGTTGCGCCGGGCGTTGCGGCCGCTGCCCGAAGTCCGGATCGAGACGAGCTCGAACGGTTACGTGCTGCGCTGCGGCGGATCGGGCACCGACCTCGACCTGCTCGACCTGCTGTCCAGGGACGCCAGGGCCGCGCACGCCGACGGCGACGTGGGTCGAACCGTCGACCTGCTCGAACGCGCGTTGCGGCTGTGGCGCGGCGACGCGCTGTCCGATGTCGGCGACGTCGCCGAACTCGCTCCCGAACGGGCGCGTCTGGACGAGCTGCGTTCGGAACTGGTGGAAATGTGCGCCGAGGGCTTGCTGGTGCTCGGTCGCGCGCGGCATGCGGTCACGCTGCTCACCGACGAACGCGAGCGGCATCCGCATCGGGAGGGCACGGCCCGCCTACTCGCGCTCGCGCTGCGCGACTGCGGACGGATCTCCGAGGCGCTCGATGTCCTCCTCCGATTGCGGCGCGCGCTGCGCGAGGATCTCGGGCTCGATCCCGCGCCCGACACCGCCCGGGTGGAGAACGAGATCCGCAATCCGGCCGCGCCGTCGCCGCCTCCGGCGGTAGGGCGATCCGCCCTCGTCGGACGCGACGACGTCGCCGCTGTCCTCGACCGCGCCCGCGAACGGTCGCAGCGTGGGCTGACCGTCGTGACGGTGCGCGGCGCGCCCGGCATCGGCAAGACGGCCGTAGTCGAGGACGCCGTGCGACGACACGGCGACCAAGCGTTCTTCACCGCGGGCAGCAGCGGCATCGACGCTTCGGCCCCCGCGACGCTGACGCCGTGGCTGGATCAGGCGGCGCTGGCCGGGCGCGCGGTCCCCGGTACGCCGACACCGAGGGCACTCGCGGCGCTGTTCGCGGACGTGGCGCGGGAGACCGGCCGCGTGGTCGCGGTCATCGACGACGTGCAGTGGGCCGACCCCGACTCGGTGCGGATGATCGCGGCGGCCATGCGGGTGCTGCGCGCTCATCCGGTTCTGCTGTTGCTCACCGTCCGGCCCGAACCGCTGCCGTCCGAGGTGGACGCGGCCGTGCGTTTGCTGCGCTCCGCGGGAGCGCATGTCGCGGTGGACCTTTCGTCGCTGCCGGACGCGGCGGTGGAGGAGTTGGTGCGCGCCGAGGCGGGTGCGACCCCTCCCGAGCTGCGCGCCCAGATCGTGGAGTTGAGCGGCGGCAGCCCCTTCGTGGCCGCGCAATTGTGCGATCTCGTCCGGGCGGGGCGTCCGTTGGATGTCGGGGGCGCCGCCGCCGAGATCACAGCGGCGAAACTGGGCGCGGTGTCACCGTCGGCGCGAGCGCTGGCCGAGGTGCTGGCCGTCATCGGCCCGAACGCCCCGGTCGGACTGGTCGCCGCCGCCGACGGCGCACGCGGGTTCGACGATCGGCTCGGTGAACTCGTCGCCACACGAGTCGTCGCGGTGCGGGACGGGACCGTCGCCTTCGGGCACGAACTGGTGCGCTCCGCCGTGCTCGCTTCGCTCGGTGAGATGCGAACGGCGCAGTTGCACAGGCGGATCGCGGACTCGCTGGCCGACCTGCGGCCCGGCGCGCTCGCGGCGC
>NZ_BAFR01000104.1 GCF_000308435.1 Nocardia araoensis NBRC 100135
TGCGCGACCGGCTGGTCCGCACTCCGGGTGAGATCCCCGATCAGGCGACGGTCGCCCTCGGCCTGTTCATGAGCTCGCGCACCCTCTCGCGGCGGCTGAACGAGGAGGGCACCTCGTTCCGGGCACTGCTGGACGAGGTGCGCCAGACCATGTCGGAGGTGCTGCTCGCGCACACCGACATGACCACAGAACAGGTCGCCGCGCGGCTGGGCTACGCGGAGGCGGCGTCCTTCATCCGGGCCTTCCGCCGCTGGCAGGGCTGTCCTCCGCAGACGTTTCGCTTGCGGGGGCGGCGCTCGCATCGGGCACCCGAGTTGGTCTGAACGACAAGCGGCTTCCGTCCTGCGGACCGTCCGGCCAGGTCTGCCGTCTCCCGGGGCGCGGGCAGACCGTCGGCTATCGTGCTGCCGGGCAGCGGGCTGGTCGATCCGGCACCGGGATCGAGGGCCGCGCCGCTCCCGTACTATCGCGATCGGAGTCGGCCTGCCGGGGAGATGAAGGAGGAGGGTGTGGAAGTTCGCACCAGCAATACGCCACTGTGGTTACGGTTGGGCCAACGACTTCCGGAGCATGCCGCGCCTGCGGGCGCCACGGCACCGTCGGCAGGGGAGCCGTCCGATGAACGATGAAGGTGCCGACCTACGCTGCGCCGGATGCTCGGCTGTCGGACTCGACGGCCCGCGGTGCGCGTCCTGCGGTCTGGAACTCGGTTATCGATACGTAGCGCTGCCCGGTCCCGATGCGACGTCGTGCGTCGATTGCGGAGGTGACCACTTCTACGCCGACGGGCGTTGTGCGCGGTGTGGCCGTTCCGGGCCCGTGCCGGATCGCTTCGATACCGATCTCGGCGCGGTGGCGGTGCTCACCGATCGCGGCATAGTCCATGCGCGCAACGAGGACGCCGTGGCGGCCGGTGTGCTCGAAGACGCGGTTTCGGAGCTGGACACCGCCGTTGTCATCGCGGTCAGCGACGGAGTGTCGACCTCGTCGCGGCCGCAGGTGGCCTCCGGCGCTGCGGTCCGGGCCGGCGTCGGCGCGACCGCCGCCGCGCTCGCCGGCGGCCAGCTCGCGGCCGAGGCGATCATGGCCGGGTTGGCGGCCGCGGTGCAGGCGGTCCGCGACGTGGACGTTCCCGACGGCCCTGCACCCTCGTGCACCTACGTGTCCGCCGTCGTCGCCCGTCGCGGTGCGGAAACCGAGATCACCGTGGCCAATGTCGGTGACAGCCGTGCCTATTGGCTGCCTTCGACTTCGGGTGGACGATCGGGCGACGACCAAGCCGAGCGTTTGAGCGTCGACGACTCCTGGGCGCAGGCACTGGTAGACGCGGGCGCGATGGACGAGCGCGCGGCGATGGCCGATCCCAGGGCGCACACGCTGATCCGCTGGCTCGGCGCGGACAGCCCACCCCGGCCTTGGGCCGACAACTGCGTGCGGACAGTGCGCGTCACCGGGCCCGGCGTGCTGCTGCTGTGCTCCGACGGACTGTGGAACTACGCGCCCGCCCCGTCCGCGCTGGCCGAGCACGTGGCGGGGAAGTCGCCCGCGGAGGCGGCCCGCGCACTGGCGGAGTTCGCGTTGCGCTGCGGCGGCGGCGACAACATCACGGTCGCGCTCGCGCCCGTGCCGTGGGAGAGCCGTTCACCAGTTCCATAGACAGCGGTGTTCATGGTTGCGTATGGTCGTCGACTATGACGAAGTTCGCCGGCAAAACCTGTCTGATCACCGGCGCGGCCGGCGGTCTCGGTCGCAGTACGGCGCTCGCGGCGGCGGCCAGAGGCGCTTCGCTCGTGCTGACCGACATCGCCGCCGACGGGTTGGCGCGGACCGCGGCCGACGCGCGGGCCGCGGGCGCGACCGTCCACGTCGCCGAGGCGGCGGATGTCAGTGACTACGACCAGGTCGTCGCGCTGGCGGCGCAGGTGCACGACGTGGTCGGCAGCGTCGACATCGTCATGAACGTGGCGGGTATCGCGACCTGGGGGACCGTCGACCGGCTGACCCACCGGCAATGGCGGCGCACCATCGACATCGACCTCATGGGCCCGATTCACGTGATCGAAGCGTTCGTCCCGCCCATGATCGCGGCCGGACGCGGCGGTCACGTGGTGAACGTGTCCTCGGCGGCCGGTCTGTTCGGCTTGCCGTGGCACGCGCCGTACAGTGCGGGCAAGTTCGGCCTGCGGGGGGTATCGGAGGTGCTGCGCTTCGATCTGGCGCGTCACCGCATCGGTGTGAGCCTGGTGTGTCCGGGCGCGATGGCCACGCCCATGGTCGACAGCGTCGACATCGCGGGCGTCGACCGCACGGCCGAAGCGGTGCAGCGGGGCATGGCGCTGTTCATGCGGCACGCGGTCACCCCGGAGGCGGCGGCGCGATCGATCGTGCGCGGCGTCGAGCGCAACCGCTACCTGGTGTTCACTTCGCCCGACATTCGCGTCGGCTTCTGGGCGCAGCGGTATTTCCCGCCCGCGTACAACGCCGCGATGCGCGGATTGAACTGGGCGATGAACCGCTATGTCGAACAGAAGGCGGCAACTCCCGCGAACTGAGCGCGGCGGGGCCGCCGCGGCCGTGCGGTCCGAGACCCGCCATGATCGTCGTCATGGCATCGGCTGTCTATCTGATCACCGGCATCCAGGCCGCGGGCAAATCCACCGTCGCCCAAGCGCTGGCCGAACGGCTGCCGCACTCGGCGCACGTGCGCGGGGACGCCTTCCGCCGGTTCGTCGTGAACGGACGCGCGGAGATGAGCGCCGACCCCTCGCCCGAGGCGCTGGCCCAGTTGCGGCTACGGCACAGCCTGGCCGCGGCGACGGCCGACGCCTATGCCGATTCCGGATTCACGGCCGTCCTCCAGGACGTCTTCCTCGGCGAATTCCTGCCCTGGACGGCGGATCTGATCGTCACGCGACCGCTCTACGTCATCGTGCTCGCGCCGCGCCCGGAGGTCGTGCTGGCGCGAGAGGCCGGGCGCGGAAAAGACGCCTACGACGAATTCACCGTCGCGGGGCTGGACAGAGTGCTGCGCGAGAACACTCCCCGGATCGGACTCTGGCTGGACACATCGGATCTGACGGTCGAGCAGACGGTCGATCGCATCCTCGCCGATGCCAGGCCGCTGGCGGACTGAGCCGCCCGCAGGCCAGCTCACCGGGTGTCGCGCGGCACGTGCAGGGGAGTGAGCGAGCTGGTGGCCGGTCCCTCGAGTAGCGTGCCGTCGGCGGCGAAGCGCGAACCGTGCAGCGGACAGTCCCAGGTGCGTTCGGCATCGTTCCAGTTGACGATGCCGTACAGATGCGGGCACACCGCCGAGACCCGGTTGGTGACGCCGTCCACCGTGCACACCGCTGTCGGGTGCAGGCCTTCGCGCAGGACCGTGCCGCGGTCTTCGGCGGGGGCGGCGCCGTCGCTGTGGGTCGCGACCCGCAGCCAGCCCGCGGAGAGTTTCTGCGCCACGGCGCCGTTGATCTTCGTCGCCGCGGGCAGTGCCTTGAGCTCGTCCGGACGCCAGCTCGCCAGTGCGCCCGCCCATCGGGGCGAGGCGCCGGTGAGCCGTCCGGCCAGTGCGATCGCCGCGGCGACCCCATTGGTCAGACCCCACTTGGCGTAGCCGGTGGCCAGCTGAATGTCGTTCTGCCCCGGCAGCACCGGACCCACGTAGGGAAGTTCCCCGATGGGGGAGTAGTCCTGAGCGGACCAGCGGTGGGTCAGCTCGGCGCCCGGGAACCAGGTCTGCGCCCAGCTCACCAGATCCTCCACCTTCTCCAGGGTGGATCCGCCGCGGCCGACGACATGACCGTTGCCGCCGACCAGCAGGAACTCGCCGTCTTGTCCCCGCGCGCGACGGAGGGAGCGGGTCGGGCTGCCCGCGCTGATGTACATATCGCGCGGAGCCGGTCGGTCCAGGCGGAACGCCGTCAGGTAGGAGCGTTGCGGAGTGAGGCGGGCGAAGAATCCGCCGCGATCGAGGATCGGTGTCCCGGTGGCCAGCACCACCCGGCGTGCGCCGAGGTCGCCGTGCTCGGTGGAGACGACGAGATCACCGCCGCCACCGTGGTGCACGCCGCGCACGAGCGTGGATTCGTAGATCGGCGCGCCGTGCGATTCCACGTCGGCCGCGAGCGCGGCCAGCAGCGCCATCGGATCGAGTTGGGCCTGATCGGCCAGGCGCACCGCGCCGCGCACCGGGAAGGGGGCGTCCACCTCGCGCAGCAGTTCGGTGGGCAGGCCGGCTTTCTGCGTCGCGGCGTATTCCGCGCGCACGGCGGACATTTCGTCGTCGTTCTGCGCGTAGGTCAACGCCGCGGCCCGCTCGACGGTCACGCCGTGCGCGGCGCAGAACCGCAGCAGCCACTCCTGCCCTTCGCGATTGGCCGCTACGTAGTCGCGCAGCACGTCGTCGGAATGATGCCGGGCGATCTGCTGCGCACGCGTCCCCTGGAGCAGGCTGACCTTCCCCGTGGTGGCGCCGGTGGTGCCCGCGCCGACCCGTCTGCCTTCGACCACGGCCACCTCGACGCCTTGCTCGGCCAGCAGCAGGGCGGTCACCAGTCCGGTGAGCCCGCCGCCGATCACCACCGCGTCGAAGCGCGATCCCGGCGTCAACCGCAACCGCGCCGGAACCTGCGCGCCGTGCAACCATAGGGACGTCATATGCCGGAGATAGCCGGTCTCGACGGGGCGAAACGCCCGTGCGGCTTCCTGCTCATACTCGCGCGTGGCTGCTGAGCTGCCGATCCGCGGCGGCGAGCACTTCGGCGGCGCTGATCATGGCCAATCCGGGTGCGGGTGCGCTCGACCGCGGGTCGCCGGGGCGTCCGGCCCACAGGGCGACGTGTGCGGCCCGTTCCGGTGGCGGTCCCCAGACCGCCGGTGAATCGGGACCGAAGACGAGCACCGACGGCGTGCCGAACGCTGTGGCCAGGTGCCCGACGCCGGTGTCGCCGCTGAGCACCAGCGACGCGTCGGCCACCGTCACGGCGAGTTGGCGCAGCGTGAGTTCGCCTGCCAGGATGTCGCTTTCGGGTAGGCCCGCCTGTTCTGCGACGATCCGCGCGAGCGGACGGTCCGCGGCACTGCCGACGATACGGACCGGACCGCCCCACTCGCGCAAGCCCGCCGCCACTGCCGCGAAGCGGTCGGCGGGCCAGCGCCGAGCCTGCGCCCCACCCGGATACACGACGATGGACCGGCGCTCGCCGGTGCACTCCGGCGGCGGTGTGATGTCCAGTCGAGCCGGGTCGGCCGGGATGCCCGCCCATTCCAGCAACCGGCACCACCGCGCGGTGTCGGGCAGATCGGGCTCGAACAGCGGGCCCGGTACCCGCGGAAAGTTCTTGTGGCGGTAGGTGATCGTTTGCTCCGGATCGGTCGCGAGCAGCGCGCGTATGCTCTCGGCCCCGGCGTCGTGCAGATTGACCGCGAAGGTGGGCGCCGGAGCGTTCCAGCGCAATCCCCCCGCCATGGGCGTTGCGTGGAGTTCGTCGACACACCCGGCCAGTTCCACGACCGGGCGCAGCCATCCCGGCGCGGCCAGCACCAGCCGGTGGCCCGGGCGGGCGTCGCGCAATGCGCGCAAAGCGGGAATCGCGGTCAGCAGCTCCCGCAGCCCGTGTGCGCGCAGCGCCAGCAAGACAGTCACCGGAATGCCTCCATACCTGCGTAAGGGCACAACCCGCCGCCCGGGCCGACATCGTCGGCGGCCCTGAGCGGGTGGGCCACAAAGCTTCGAGTCATCTTCTCGGGGAACCTGGTCGGGACGCCGGAAACGTGCCTCGAAGCCCGCCGTCCGACGCGCTCCCCGACACCGTTGTCGCGGAGTGCGCGCGGATAGAACGAGTGCTCCCACTGCTTTTCGGCGCCTGATCGACCACAGCGGGAGCGGCATTCCAGATCGAGCAACCGTCCTTGCTTTCCGGAGATGCCCGGCAGATCCGGGGCGAAACCCTCGAATCCGCCCTCATTCGGATGAATTCCTCGATTCATTTCGGCACGAAGATGCCGGTGAGGTCGGCTTTCCGAATCGGGGTGTCCGGGTTGGCCTGTGCCGAGCACATCAGTTTGATCGCCGCGATGGCGGCGTCGACGGTCCTGGCGTCGGGCGTCTCGTTGCCCTCGCGCTCCTCTTCGAGGAACTTCTCGGTGGTGACGCGCTGCTTGTCGGGATCCTGGGCGACGTATTCGTTGCACGGTGTGTCACCGCCCTTGTTCACGATCTTCTCCGGCTCGTCGCCGCACCCCGCCGCGCACACCGCCAGTGCGGCCAGGACGGCGACGCCCATCCGGCTCGCGGCGCTCATCGGCCGAACCCCGCCAGAGCGGAGGCCAGATCCGGCACGCCGAGCGCCTGCACCGCCTGATCGCGCACCTCGGGACAGGTCTGCGCGGTGACGGCGTCGATCGTGCCGCGGTCGGTGACGACGACGTCGTTCAGCCCGCCGTTACGGGCCGCCCAATTGTGCACCGTGCCGTTGAACGTCACTTTGGCCACCGTGGCGCTTTCACCACGCCAGGTGTCGATGTCCGCGCCCATCATGTCGCACAGCTGCTTCGCCGCTTCCGCGGTGATCTGATCGGTGTTCGGCACCTGGGGGCTGCTCGGCCCCGGCATGGTGATCGAGACGGTCGCGGGTTCGGGCGCATCGGCGGCCGGATCGCCGCCGTCGGCCGAACATGCCGTGAGCGCCGAAGCCGACAGGGTGCCGATGAGCAGCGCGAAGCGGCCCAAGGGCTGTTTGGGCTGGTTTGTCATTCTTTCTCCTGGGTTCGAAGCCGTGTCTCCGACGGGAGCACGGAATCGGGCGAGCGCTCGGTCAGTGACCGGCGGCGTCCCGCAGT
This sequence comes from Nocardia araoensis NBRC 100135, assembly GCF_000308435.1. Classification (GTDB taxonomy): domain Bacteria; phylum Actinomycetota; class Actinomycetes; order Mycobacteriales; family Mycobacteriaceae; genus Nocardia; species Nocardia araoensis. Next base: position 6,841 of record NZ_BAFR01000104.1, read on the forward strand.
CGTCTACCTTCCCGCGCCTTGATCCGGCGGTGCTCGGCGAGGATCACCAGGACGCCCGCGACGATGCAGACGCCGCAGACGACCCCCGCTACCACCGCCCACCCCGCGAATCCGTACCCGGCGGCGGTGAGGGTCAGGGCCATCGCCACGATGCCCACCACGACCAGAATGATGCCCGGCCAGTTCCGGGCGTCCTCGATGGATTCTCCGGCGTGCGTTCGGATGGTGCGGGTGTCGTCGGGAAACCCGTGGGTCCGGGGTGGGTGCTGCTCCCCGGCGCCTGACCCTGAGGTCGGCTCGTTCGGTGCTGGCAGCATCGGATGTCCTTTCTGCTGAGCGGCAACGATTTCGGTGCGTGGGCGGCCCGGTTGCCCGCAGGGTCGCGAGCGGGCCGTCCTGGGCGGCCATACCGGTCGGATGCCCGCGTTAGGGGATCCGAAACGGGGGTAGGACCTCAGCGAGCGGCCCTGTTCCGGGCCGCTCGTACCCGCGAGAAGGAGGACCCCGATGACAACAGCACGGGACATCATGACCCCGAACGTGGAGTGCGTCCGATCCAGCGACACGGTGGTCGCCGCCGCGCAGCGCATGGCCGAGTTGAACGTCGGCGCCTTGCCCATCTGCGGTGAGGACGACAAGCTGAAAGGAATGCTCACCGATCGCGACATCGTCGTGAAAGTGATCGCCCAGCGCAAGGATCCGCTCGGCGTCGACGCGGGCGAACTCGGGGGCGAATTGGTCACCGTCGAAGCCGATGACGACGTACGCAAGGTGATGTCGGTGATGTCGCAGCATCAGGTGCGCCGCGTGCCGGTGCTGGAGAAGGGCCGGCTGGTCGGCATCATCGCGCAGGCCGACGTCGCCACCACCGTCGAGAACACCCAGTCGGGCAGCACGGTGGAGGCGATCTCGACCGACTTCTGAGTCCGGCGCTACTCAGACCGCGGCCGGGTGCATGTCGTAGACCGCGTAGGCCGCTCGGATCACCGGCTGGGCGACATTGCGCACCCGGATGCCGCCCGGAGTGGTGCCGCGCTCGGTGCCCGCGTGCGCGTGACCGTGCAGCGCCAAATCGGCGCCGTGCTGGTCGATCGCCTCGCCGAGCAGATAGGAGCCGAGGAAGGGATAGATCTCCCTCGGCTCGCCGTGCAGGGTGTCGCTGATCGGGGAGTAGTGCGTCAGCGCGACGGTCACGTCGGCGTGCAGATCGGCCAGCGCATCGCCGAGTGCGGCGGCCACGTCCACGGTGTGCCCGGCGAATTCGCGCATGAGGGGTTCACCGAAGACGCTCGCGCACTTGCCCGCGAAGCCGCCGCCGAATCCTTTGGTGCCCGCGACCCCGAGCGTGCTCCCGTTGACGTTCAACGTCACCGAGGTGCCTTCCAGGACCGTGATGCCGTGGTCGGCCAGCACGGTGCTGATCTCCTGTTGGGCATCGCCGTGATAGTCGTGATTGCCCAGGACGGCGACGACCGGCACGCCCAGGTCGGCGAATTCCTCCGCGACGACCCGGCCTTCGTCGACCGCGCCGTGGCGCGTCAGGTCGCCCGCCAGCAGCAGCACATCCGCTCGCTCGGACAGTCCGCCCAGCGCCTGCCGCCATTGCCCGCGCGAATCCACGCCGAGATGTACGTCACCGACCGCGGCTATCCGCATGCCGCTCAACTCCTTTCGGATCCGTCCGCCTCCAGCGTCTCGGTTTCGACGGGCGCCGTGGGACGGGTGACATGGACGTCATTGTGGATCCGCGCGTGCGGAAGCTGCTCGTGCACCACGGTTTCCATCTGCTGTTTGCAGTTCTCGCTGCTGACTTCGCCGCACAGCACCACGACGTCGCCGCGGATGGTCACCTGCACACCGAGTTCGGCGGTGCGGGGATCCTCGGCCAGCGCGCGGCGCAATCGTGCGACCAGGTATTGCGGCTGTTCCATCTACTCCACCTTTCCGGTGCGGGTGATGCCGAGATCGTCCAGCAGACCCATGAAGGCCCGCGCGTAGGGCGAGGCCTTGGTCTGCTCGCGCACCACCTCCCAGTCGACCTGTTCGCGCAGGTCGCGCGCGATGTGCAGGATCGGGCTGAGGTCCAGGCGGTGCGCGTCGAAGACGAGCATCTTGTCCACCATCAAGTCGGTGCCGCTGATCACCGGGGCCTTGGCAGGCCCGATCCGCATCTCCGTCGCCCGGTCGAGCAGCTCGTCGGTCACCTCGCGATCGTTCGGGCGGTGGATGACGTCGACCAGGATGTCGTCGGCGTAGACCTTGCGCAGCCAGTTCTCCGGCGGGTCGCACACCCGCAGGCCCGCACGGGCCAGCGTGTTGATCGCCCGCCCGCTGTCTGCCGGTTTGACGAAGATGTCGACGTCGTGCTGGGAGGCGGGACCGCCACGGGCATAGACCGCGCAGCCGCCCGCCACCGCGAATCGGATATCAGTCGCCGCCAAGGCGTTCACCGTGCGGGTGAGCGCATGCAGCAACTGATCGGTGGTAACGGCCATGCAGCGGTGGTACCCGGCGGACACCGGGTTAATCGACGTTTCACCGGGTATGCGTCCGGATATCCGGAGGGCCCGACGCGGCCTGGCCCCGGGTTTTCGGACCACTTCGGACCGACCTCGCGAGCAGGGAAGGAGCGACACATGCCCAAGACGACAGCGCGTGGCGACGTCAAGAAATCCGAGCTGCCGAGCACGCTGAAGCGGTCGGAGGAGAAGGCGCAGCGCACCTTCGCCGAGGCGCACGACGCCGCGCTCGAACAATACGACGGTGACGAACAGCGCGCCCACCGCGTCGCCTACGCCGCGCTGAAGCACAGCTACGAGAAAGTCGGCGACCACTGGGAGGCCAAGGCCCGCCGCGGTCCTTCGGACCAGCGCGCCGAACAGCGCGGACCGGACGCGCGTGGCGAGACCGCCGAAGGCGTCGATGCCAACGCGTCGAAGGAGCACCTGCTGGACATCGCCCGGCGGCTGGAGGTCACCGGGCGCTCGCGGATGACCAAGGACGAACTCGTCGAGGCGATCAAGAAACGCAATCGCCAGGAGGCCGCGCGTGCCCGAGGATGAGGACGACGGTTGGGCCCGGCGCGAGCGCGGCGAGACCGAGCTCGAACGACTCGACCGGAACTGGGCGAGCCTGATCCAGGAGTTGCGTGTGGTGCAGACGGGGGTGCAATTCCTGTTCGGGGCGCTGCTCGTGCTGCCGTTCCAGGCCTCGTTCGGCACGCTGGCGCCGGGCCTGCGAGCGCTGTATCTCGCCACCTTGGCCGCGGTGCTCGGGGCGACGGTGTTCCTGATCGCGCCGGTGTCCTGGCATCGGATCCTGTTCCGTAGGCACCGGCTGGGCAATGTCGTCTGGGCGGCGCACCGGTGCGCGATGGCGGGCGTCGCACTGCTGGGGCTGGCGTTGATCGGCGCGGTGATCCTCGTGGTCGACTATGTGACCGGCACGGCCGCGGCGATAGTGACCGGTATCGCCGCCGTCGCGTTGTTCCTGTCGACCTGGCTGATCGCGCCGTGGCGCTGGCGCGGCGCGTCCGAGGACGTCCACGCCGAGCGCTACTGATTCACCGGGGGCCGGTTCACCGGGCCCAGGAGACGACCTCGCCCGCGTGCGCGGGAGCGCCGCGGTGATAGGCGCTGAGCGTCTCGGCCGCCACCCGATCCCAGGAGTTGCGGCCTGCGACCCGCTGATACCCTGCGGCGCCCCACGTTTCGCGCAACGTCGAATCCGCCAGCAGCGGGCGCACCGCCCGCACGATGGCGTCGGGTTCGGGCGGAGCGACGAATCGCCCCGTGACGCCGTCGATCACGGTGTCCAGCAGACCGCCGACGGCCGTGGCGACCACCGGCTTCCCGCAGGCCATCGCCTCCAGCGCCACCCGGCCGAACGGCTCGTACCAGGGCGTGCAGAGTACGACGTCGGCGGAGCGGTACAGCCGGGGCAGCATCGGCCGCGCCACCGGCCCGGTCAGCCGAAGCCTCTCTCGCACACCATGATCCGATGCGATGCGGCGCAGCCTGCGGCCTTCGGCGTCGTCCTCGTCGTCGGGGGCGGGACCGCCGACGATCACCAGCTCGGTGTCCGGCAGCTCCCGCAGCGCCCGGATCACCGGGTCGAATCCGCTGCGGCGCACCAACTCTCCGGCCGCGAGCAGCCGGTGCGCGGCGTGCCGATCGGCGGCAGCGCCCTCCGGGGTGAACCTCGTGAGGTCGACCCCGTGGGGCACGACCGAGGTCCGGAAGCGCGGCACGCCCATCCTGGCCAGCTCCGCGACCTCGTCGGAGCAGGTCGCCACCACGTGGGCCGCCCGCGTGGCGATGAGCCGCTCGAACCGGATCCGCGAGCGCGGGCTCGGGTCGGCGAGACCTTCGCAGCGCCGCTGGACGGTGCCGAGTCCGTGGAAGGTCAGCACCACCGGGATGCCATGGGCACGGGAGGCCAGTTCGGCGGCGAGCCCGGACTTCCAGTAGTGCGCGTGTGCGATGTCCGGTCGTTCGGCAGCCCAGTGCCGCCGTAACACCGTGCCGAAGTCACCGAGGTAGGGCAGCGTGCGGTCGCTCGGCAGGGGAGCGGGCGGTCCGGCCGGGACGTGCACCACGCGATAGCCGCCGTCGGCGAACAGTTCGGCAGGCGCGTGTGGACCGATGCGCCGGGTATAGACCGTCACGTCGTGGCCGCGGCGGACGTAGGCCGCCGACAATTCCGCTACGTAGGCGCCGCGGCCGCCCCCGTCGGCGGGGCTGCCCTCGGCGAGCGGGCTGGCGTCTTCGGAAACCATGGCAATCTTCACCGGGTGCTCCGTTCTCGTCGCGGGCAGCATCCGGACGCGCGAATCCGCGCGGTTGCCCAACGACCGGCATCGCGTGACGTTTGGGAATATGTTCGGGATATGCCCGGAGACGGCCCGATGAAACCCCACGTCAGCGGTCATATACCCGGCCGAACGGTCGGTTCGTACCGGTTGCGGGGCCTCCGGCGGCGGGTCACGTTCTCCTACCGAACGCTGTCGGGAACGGGTCGGCCGTGCCACACTGTAGGGAGGTTGAGAGCACAGCCGACCCCGGTTCGACGCATTCGGCGCAGCCGGTCGATGGGACGGCACGGCAACCGATTCGCGCTCCCGCCGCCCTCGTCCCGGCCGTCGCGGAGGACTGGATACCCCCTTACACGGGAGGTTCGACTTGTCTGCCATTTCTCTGCTACGGGACCACGCCGAGGGCGTGCATCTCAATGGTTCGGGACCGGGACGTCGTCGGGACAACCGGTTGTGGGCACAGCGGGTGGACCGCCGTCGCGAATGCGTGGTGGTACGGGTCGAAGGCGAGTTGGACGCCGCCGTGTCGGCCGAGTTCTTCGAGACGGTCGAGCGTGCGTTGCAGTCACCGTGCGATGCGGTGGTGATCGATCTGCGGGCGGCGAGGTTCCTGAGCCTGCGCGCGGCCGTGCGGCTCGGTGCGCTGCGCAAGGAGGGGTTGGGTCGTCCGGATCTGCGCATCGTCGCGGGCGGACCGGGAGTGGAGCGGGCACTCGAGGTGACCAGCGTGCGGTCGTTGTTCCCCCGTTACCCGTCCATGCGCTCAGCCTTGGACGCCTGAGTCGAAGGCGCGTTTCCCCGCAGGCCCGTGCTCGCCGGTGTGACCGCTCCCGATCCGGTCACACCGGGCGCGTGGGCATCGGATACTTCAGCGGTGAGTGAGAGCAGGTCGATCCAGCCCGAGAACGCCCCCGCGCTGGACCGGGTGATCGGTAGCGGTACGCCGCAGAGTGTCGGCAGTTTTCGTTTCTGGTTCGCCGACCAGCGTTGGCAATGGTCGGCCGAGGTCGCGTCGATACACGGATACGCGCCCGGGACGGTGACGCCGACAACGGAGTTGTTGCTGAAGCACAAGCACCCCGACGATCGCGAAGCGGTGGCCAGCGCCTTGGCGCGGTCGATCGCCGACGCGGAACCGTTCTCCAGCCGTCACCGCATCATCGATACCGCGGGAGAGGTGCACCACGTGATCTTGGTCGCCGACCGGATGACCGACGACTCCGGGCGAGTGGTGGGCACCTCCGGCTACTACATCGACGTCACCGACACGCTCGCCGAGCACCGGCAGGAAACGCTGGACGACGCGCTGCCCGAGTTGTATGCCGCCCGAGCGGTGATCGAGCAGGCGAAGGGCGCGCTCATGCTGATCTACGGCGTCGGCTCCGAGCAGGCGTTCCGGGTGCTGAGCTGGCGATCGCAGGAAACCAACGTCAAACTGCGCAACCTGGCCGCGCGGCTGGTCGCCGACCTGCCCGGCCTCGCAGGCGTCACGGTAGGGCTGCGAACGGAATTCGACCATCTGCTGCTCACCGCCCACGAGCGCATCGACGGCGACTGACCGGCGTTTCGATCCGAGCGCCGCGGGTACGTCCTCGGCGAGGGACGCGGCGATATTTCCGCTCCACAGTCGGTGGCGCCAGCAGTGTCCCCGGGGCCGACAAGGAGAACTCCGCAGCGGTACGCAGGCCACAGTGGAGTGGCTGTGAGGACAAGGTGGTGATGGGCAAATGGGGGAGTCGACTTCCCGATCCTCGACCGACACGACGACAGTCGGTGTACGGGTGCCCGCCCGGCTGGAACAGCTGACCATGCTCCGCGCGCTCGCCGAGACAGTCGCCCTGATCGCGGACTTCGCCTTGGACGAGGTGACCGACATCCGGCTCGCGCTCGACGAGGTCGCGACTTCGCTCATTCTCGACGCCGCCCCTGGCTCGACGATCGACTGCGAGTTCACCTACGACGACGGCAAGATGTTCGTGCACGTCTCGTCGGTGGCGGTCACCGAGTCGGTGCTCGGGCACGCCGGGCTCGGCTGGCACATCGTGCGCACGCTGACCGACTCGATCGCCGCCGCGCAAGGCTCCTACGACAATGTGCTCGGCGGATATCCGACAGTGATCGACTTCAGCTGGGTGCGGGGTGCCCCGAATGGCGGGTGAGCCGAGGTCGCGCGCGGATACCTACGACAATATCGAGCCGCTGTTCGAGAAGATCGCCGCGCTGGATCCCGGCGACGCTCGGCGTGAGCCGATGCGTCAGGAATTGATCGAGCGTTGCCTGCCGCTGGCCGAGCACATCGCCCGCAAGTTCGCCGGGCGCGGCGAGAACTTCGATGACCTGCTGCAAGTCGCTCGCCTGGGGTTGGTGCAGGCAGCGGACCGCTTCGACGTCACGCGCGGATCGTCGTTCCTGTCCTTCGCCGTGCCCACGATCATGGGCGAGGTACGGCGGCATTTCCGGGACAACACCTGGGCCGTGCGAGTGCCGCGCCGCACCAAGGAGATCCAGCTGAGCATCGGCCCGACCGTCGAAACGCTGTCCCAGCGACTTGGCCGCATGCCGCGGGCAAGGGAGATCGCGGCGGAGCTGGGTGTCGACCTGGTCGAGGTGACCCAAGCGCTGATCGCGGGCAACGCCTACCAATCGTCGTCCATCGACGCGGCCGCCGGTGACGACGCCGAGAGCGCCCCGCAGCCGCTGCTGGACAGCCTGGGAGCCGAAGAGCCCTCCTATCACCTGGTCGAGGACGTCATGGCGGTCGAACCGCTGCTCGGCGAACTTCCCGAGCGCGAACGCCAAGTGCTGACCATGCGATTCTTCGAGTCGATGACGCAGAACCAGATCGCCGAGCGGCTCGGGGTCTCGCAGATGCACGTCTCGCGCATCCTTTCCAGGACCTTGAATTCGCTGCGCGAGCAGGCACTGCGGGACTGAGGACCGCTATATCGGATTGGGCGGGGTCGGGTCCGGCGACGGCCCGGGCAGACCGGGGTCCGGCGACGGGCGACCGGGGTCGGGCACCGGGGGCGCCGGGCCGGGTACCGGCGGACGTGGCTCGGGGCCGGGCACCGGCGGCAGCGGATTCGGATCGGGTTCCGGCGGAACGGGATTCGGCTCCGGGATGGGGTCGGGCTCGGGAATCGGCGGCACCGGATCCGGTTCCGGGATGGGTGGCACGGGGTCCGGCGTGGGCGTGGGCGGCACGGGGTCCGGCGAGGGCGTGGGCGGTGCCGGCTGTGTCGCGCTGTCGGTGGACATGCGAACTCCTCCTCGTTCTGGTGATCGGGGTGCGCTACGGTGGCGACCGCGCTCGTCCCGCCGATCATCGGCCGGTTACCCAACGATCGCGGCGCCAACCGGTCCGCTGCGCCCGGCAGCCGCAGTGCGGGCGACCAGTTTGCGGACCAGACCCAACGGGTAGTCAGACAGGAACCGGACAACAGATGCCGATGGCTCGAGGAGCTCGTCATGACCGACCAGCGCCGCCCAGGCACCCGGAATCCGCGGTTCGGACCGGGTGGGCCGGGGGCGTCGACGCAGTCCCGAGGGATCTCCGTCACCAGGAACCACGACGTCATCCGACGCTGGGCCGCCCAGCGCGGAGCCCGGCCCGCGACGGTGCCGGGCAGTGAGCACGACGGTCGGCTCGGCGTGTTGCGGTTCGACTTTCCCGGGTACGGGGGCGCCGTGCTGCGTCGGGTGGGATGGGAAGAGTGGTTCGCCACATTCGATGCCAGGAGACTTCGCTTCTGGTACGAGGAGCGCAGCGCCGACGATCCGCCGAGCAATTTCAACCGTTTGGAGCCGCCGCGATAGCCGGGCGGGCGCTGGAGTGGTGGTGATACCTGCCACGGTCACCCGTGTGTGATCGAAGTTCGGCCGCCGATGTGACGCATGACACTCTTGCCTTGCGAGTGCTGTTGTCGGCGTTGTGCTTCGCGCGGCTGTGGGCCGAACCGATCACACGTCCGAAAGAAGCTGTTGCGCTGTAGTTTTCATGCTGAGAGATCGTCCGCTGGGTGCGGACACGGCGCGCGCAGGAGAAGCCGCGCCACCGCCCCGCTGCCGCCCGCGCCGGGCGGGCGTATAGCGTCGAGGGAACAACCGAGAGGCCCCGTATCGGTCTGCCGGACGTTTACCGGCTGGGCAGAGGGGTACTCGAAGCCGAGCAAAGGTTGCTCGAAAAGCGGAAGGTCGCGTCGGAATGGGGATGCGGTTGTCCGCATCGTGACGCGCTTCCGCATGTCTGCAAGGGATAAGGTCTTGAGCGCAAACCTGATGATCGTGGAAGACGACGACCGGGTCCGTGGTGCGTTGCGGCTCGCTATGGAAGACGAGGGATACGACGTCGACGAGGCGGAGGAAGCCGAGGACGCGCTCACTCATCTGCGCAGCAATGGTGTTCCCGATGTGATGATCGTCGATCTGATGCTCGGCGGCATGGACGGGTTCGAATGTATCCGGGAGATCCGCCGCGACCATGACGTCCCGATCATCGTGGTCAGCGCCCGAGACGACACCCACGACGTGGTGGCCGCGCTGGAGGCGGGCGCCGACGATTTCGTGACCAAGCCGTTCGAGATCAAGGAGATCACCGCGCGCATGCGCGCGGTGCGTCGCCGCTTCCGGCTGACCGCCGAACGGGAGACGCCACAGGAAATGGTGCTCGAGGCCGACGACACGGCTCCGCTGGTCCTCGCCCAGGACAGCGGGGTGGTGCGCCGCGGCGACGAGGAAATCCGGCTCACGCTGACGGAGTTCCGCCTGCTGTGCGAGCTGGCCGAGTCGCCGGGCCGGGTGCTCAGCCGCACGGCGCTGCTCGAACGCGTTTGGGACCGTGGGTTTTTCGGCGACGAACGCATCGTGGACGTGCACATGCGCCGCTTGCGCACGAAGATCGAGCGGGATCCGTCCGATCCGCGCATCGTGGTGACGGTGCGCGGGCTCGGCTATCGCCTCGATGTGCGGCGCTGATCGCCGCATCGACGCCGACCGCTGGAATCCGAACGCCTGGAGCCTACGCGCGCGGGTGACCGCCGCCTTCGCGACGATCGCCGCGCTGATGTCGCTGGTCTTGGTCGTCTCGGTCTTCTCGATCAGCCGCGGCTATTTGGAAGCGCAGCGAACGCGCGCGGGCAGCGAATCGCCGGGAGATCTCAACGCCGATCTCGATCTGCTGCGCAATGTGCTCATCTGCTGCGCCGTCGTGGTCACGTTGATCGGCGCGGCGGTCGGCTGGTGGGCGAGCAGACGGGTGCTGACCCCGCTGCATCAGCTCGCGGGCACCGCCGCGCGGATCGCCTCCGGTGACCTCGACCAGCGGCTGCCCGCAGCCGGGGACCAGGATCTGGCGATCACCGTCGAGTCGTTCAACACCATGGTGGACTCGCTGCAACGGCGCATCGAGCGCGAACACCGGCTCTTCGGCGATGTCAGCCACGAACTGCGCACCCCGCTGACCACCCTGATGGCCGCCGTCGACGTGCTCAACCGCCACCGAGGCGACCTGCCGGAACGTTCGCAACGGGCGCTCGGCCTGGTCACCGCGGAGGTCGAGCACCTGCGCAAGCTGCTGGACGACCTGCTCGCCCTGGCGCGGGTGGAAGCGGGCATGCACCACGGCGACGCCGAGCCGCTGTCGGTGCGCGACCTGCTGGTCCACACCCTGGGCGAGCGCCGCTATCCGGGCGAGCTGCTCACGGTGCGCCAGGACGTCACCGTGCGCGGACGCAAGGTGGAGCTGGAGCGCGCGGTGGCCAACCTGCTGCACAACGCCGACCGACACGGCGGCGGTGTGGTCGCGGTCACCGTCGACCGCGACGGCACCGACGCGGTGCTCACCGTCGACGACGCGGGCCCCGGTGTGCCTGCCGCGGACCGCGACCGGATCTTCGAACGATTCGCCACCGCCCGCAGCGGTCGCCGTTCACCGGACGGGACGGGGATCGGTTTGGCGCTGGTGGCGGAGACGGTCGCCACGCACGGCGGCCGGGTGCACTGCACCGACCGTCCCGGCGGCGGAGCGCGATTCGTCGTGCGGCTGCCCCGGCTCGGCGACATCCATCCGTAATACGACCGTAAAGAAGTCGACAGGTTCACCTCAAAGTCGCTTCGCAAACCTGGATAAGTACTGCTGATAAGACAAGGGAGTTGTATGTCATCGCCAACCCTGTCCCCAGCGGAGATCGAGCGATCGCGCGTCGGAAACGCCGCGGCCGCTCTGGGGGCCACCCCGTCCCGGAAAGGCACCGGGTCCGCCGTGGTCCTGCGCACGCCCCGCCTGGGCGACGGCGCTCCGATGTGGCGGATCGCGAAGGATTCCGCGGTGCTGGACGTCAATTCGAGCTACGCGTACCTCTTGTGGTGCCGGGACTTCGCCGGCACCTCGGTGGTCGCCGAAATCGACGGTCGCGTGGTGGGATACGTGATCGGGTTCGTCCGCCCGCAGGCGCCCGACACCGTCTTCGTCTGGCAGATCGCGGTCGACCGCTCGCAACGCGGCCGCGGCATCGGTGCCGAGTTGTTGCACACGTTGCTCAACAGTGTCGCCGCCCAGGGTGTTTCGGTACTCGAAACGACCATCTCGCCGGACAACGCCGGTTCCATCGCGCTGTTCACGTCGGTGGCCGCCGCGCGCGGCGCCGAGGTGACCAAGCGCCCGTTGTTCGACGGGGGCGTCTTCCCCGACAACCACGCACCCGAAGACCTCTATCGCATCGCCCCGACCGCCCGCACCACCGAGGAGGATCACCGATGATCAACGCGGACACCACCGTTTTCGAGAGTCTCGAGTCGAACGTGCGCGGTTACTGCCGCGCGTGGCCCACCGTGTTCACCACGGCGAAGGGTAGCTGGCTGCGCGACGAGGAAGGCAAGGACTACCTGGACTTCTTCGCCGGCGCCGGTGCGCTCAACTACGGACACAACAACGACGTGCTCAAGCGCTCGCTGCTGGACTACATCGCGAGCGACGGCATCACCCACGGCCTGGACATGTCGACCGGAGCCAAGCGCGAACTGCTGGAGACGCTGCGCGACACGCTCTTCACCCCGCGCGGCCTGGACTACAAGGTCCAGTTCCCCGGCCCGACCGGCGCGAACGCGGTCGAGGCGGCGCTCAAGCTGGCGCGCAAGGTCACCGGTCGCGAGACCATCGTCAGCTTCACCAACGCTTTCCACGGCATGACCCTCGGCGCGCTGTCGGTCACCGGCAACGCCGCCAAGCGCGCCGGCGCCGGTGTACCGTTGGTGCACGCCGCCCACATGCCCTATGACGGCTACTTCGACGGCACCACCGCCGACTTCCAGTGGATGGAGAAGGTGCTCGACGACACCTCGTCCGGCTTCGACCGCCCCGCCGCGGTGATCGTGGAGACCGTGCAGGGCGAGGGCGGCGTCAACGTCGCCCGCGCCGAGTGGCTGCGCCACCTCGCCGGTCTGTGCGCCGAGCGCGAGATCCTGCTGATCGTCGACGACGTGCAGATGGGCTGCGGCCGCACCGGACCGTTCTTCTCCTTCGAGATCGCGGGCATCACGCCCGACATCGTGACGCTGTCGAAGTCGATCGGTGGCTACGGCCTGCCCATGGCGCTGGTGCTGTTCAAGCCGGAGCTGGACGAGTGGTCGCCGGGTGAGCACAACGGAACCTTCCGCGGCAACAATCCCGCGTTCGTCACCGCGACGACGGCGCTGCGTCACTTCTGGTCCGACGACGCCCTGCAGACCGCGACCATGGCCAAGGGCGAGAAGATCGCGCGCACTTTGGGCGAGCTGGCCGCGCACTTCCCCGGTGTCTCGACCCGTGGCCGCGGAATGGTGCAAGGCGTGGTGTTCGACGATCCCTCGCAGGCGGGCAAGGTCTGCCAGATCGCCTTCGAGCGTGGCCTGCTGGTGGAGACCTCCGGTTCCACCGACGAGGTGGTGAAGCTGCTGCCGCCGCTGACGGTCACCGACGACGAACTCGACCAGGGCCTGGGGATCCTCTCGGGCGCCGTCGAGTCGGTGTGCGGCGGAATGGGGGCGATCGCATGATCGTGCGCACCACCGCGGAGATCACCGGTACCGAGCGCGATGTGGCGGGCGAAGGCTGGCGCAGCAAGCGGATCGTCCTGGGGGGCGACGGCGTCGGCTTCTCCTTCCACGAGACCACCATCGACGCCGGAACGGTGCACACGTTCCACTATGTGCACCATGTGGAGGCGGTGTGGCTCGTCGAGGGCGAGGGCACGCTCACCGATCTGGACAACGGCGTCACCTACGAGCTCGGGCCCGGCTCGATGTACCTGCTCGACGGACACGAACGCCACCGCCTGGAGGCGCGCACCACGATGCGGATGATGTGTGTGTTCAACCCGCCGGTCACCGGGCAGGAGGTTCACGACAGCAACGGCGTCTACCCGCTGGTCACCGCGACGATCGGAGGTTGAGAACACCAATGGTTCTGCAGCACATCGAAACACCGCCCGAGACGGCTCGCTACGATCGCTACCCGACCCGTCTCGGCGCGCCCGCTCCGCACCTGGAGCGTGCCGACCCCGCGGTGTGGGGGGAGGTCGAGAGCCCGGAACTGGCCTCGTTCGACGCGGATGGGTTCGCCATCCTCGATCAGCTGCTCACCCCCGCGGAGGTGGCCGACTACAGCGAGGAGATCACCAGGCTGGCGAATGATCCGGCGCTGCGCGACGACGACCGCGTCATCGTGGAGAAGTCGTCCAACCGGGTGCGTTCGGTCTTCGAAGTGCACAAGCTGAGCGAGGCGATCGCCGAGCTGGTGCGTCAGCCGCGGGTGCTCCGGCTGGCCGAACAGGTGCTGGGGTCGCCGGTGTACGTGCACCAGAGCCGGGTGAACTACATGCCCGGCTTTCGCGGCACCGGCTTCTACTGGCACTCCGATTTCGAGACCTGGCACGCCGAGGACGGCATGCCGGCGCCGCGAGCGGTGAGCCTGTCGATCGCGCTGACCGACAACTATCCGATCAACGGCAGTCTCATGGTGATGCCCGGCTCGCACCACACCTTCGTGCCGTGCCTGGGCAGCACTCCGGCCGAGCACTACCGGGAGTCCTTGCAGGAGCAGGAGATCGGTGTGCCGACGACCGACGACATCACCGCGCTCGCGAACCGGTACGGGATCAGTCAGTTCACCGGCCGGGCGGGCTCGGCGCTGTTGTTCGACTCCAATCTGATGCACGGGTCGTCGAACAACATCACGCCGTTCCCGCGATCGAACATCTTCGTGGTGTTCAACAGCGTGCACAACACGCTCGTCGAGCCGTTCGCCGCGCCCGCGCCGCGACCGGGCTACATCGGCAGCCGCGACTTCACGCCGCTGTCGGCCTGATCCGGAGGCCACCCCCGCGCGTGCGGTCCGCCCTGATCGTCGGGCGAGCCGCACGCGCGGGGGTTTCGCGTGGCGTCCGGCGCCTTTCGACTGTCAGGCGAGCCGCCGGATCGCCTCCGGGCCGAGGTCGGCGATCGTCGGGTAGCCGTCCACCGCCATCAGCAGATCGGCCTCGGCCAGCAGCGAACGCACCACATGTACGAGGCCGTCGACGCCGCCGAGGGCGAGTCCGTAGGGGTAGGGGCGCCCGATGCCGACGGCCGTGGCGCCGAGCGCCAGCGCTTTGACGATGTCGGCGCCGGTGCGCACGCCGGAGTCGAACAGCACCGGCAGGCCGTCGGCCGCCGCCACCACCTCCGGTAGATGCTCGATCGCCGGGATGCCGCCGTTCGCCTGTCTGCCACCGTGATTCGAGCAGTAGATGCCGTCGACGCCCGCGTCCACGGCCCGCCGCGCGTCGTCGGGATGACAGATGCCCTTGAGGACGAGCGGCAGGTCGGTCAGCGACCGGAGTCACGCCAGGTCGTCCCAGGTCAACGCGTTGCCGAAGAGCGAGATCCAGGTCAGGATGGCGGTCTTCGGATCCTGTTCGGGCGGGCTGGGCAACAGGGCGCGGAAGACCGGATCGCTGAAATAGTTCGCCAGGCAGTGACCCCGCAGCTGGGGGAAGTTGGAGCCCGTCAGATCGCGCGGGCGCCAACCGGGCACCCAGGTGTCCAAGGTGACCACGATCGCCTTGAATCCCGCCGCCTCCGCCCGCCGGACCAGGCTCTGCGCGAGATCCCGATCGGTGGGGGTGTAGAGCTGGAACATCCCGGGGGTGTCGCCGAACTCCGCCGCCACCTGCTCGAGCGGATCGACGGTCAGCGTGGAGGCGACCATAGGGACGCCGGTGCGCGCCGCGGCCTTGGCGGTGGCGATGTCGCCGTGTCCGTCCTGAGCGCACAGTCCGATCACGCCGACCGGGGCGAGGAAGATCGGCGTCGGCAGCGTCATCCCGAACAGCTCGATCGAGAGGTCGCGCGTCTTGCTCGCGCGCAGCATGCGGGGGATCAGGCCGAGTTTCTCGAACGCCGTGACATTGGCCCGCTGGGTGAGCTCGTCGCCCGCGCCGCCCGCGACGTACGACCAGATGCCCGGTGGCAGCGCCGCCTGCGCCTTGGCTTCCAAGTCGGCATACGTCATCGGGTAATCGGGCAGCACACCGCCGAGCCCTTGGAAGTAGATCTCGTTCTGGTAGTCGCCGAAGTTGGTCACGCTGCTCCTGTCCTCGCCTCGATGCATGAATGTATCCGATACGTTCCTGTAGCGGGTTGGGTTCCCCTCAGGCGCGCAGCGCGCGGTACAGGATCAGCCAGCGATCCGGGGAGACCAGCCCGACCGGCTGTTGGAGCGGTATCCCGGCCGCCCCGCAAGCGCTGCGGACGGCACGGGCGGGAAATTCCCGCCGCAACGACGCGGCCACGCTTCCCCCGACTCCGGAGAAACCCAGCTCGACCAGCGCGCGGAAAGCGCCGAGCTGCTCGCGTGGCAGCAGCGGAGCGGGCCGGTTGCGCAACCGCAGGACGGCGGCATCGACTCGCGGAACCGGATGGAAGCTGTGCCTGTCGACGCGGGCGCCCAGTTCGATCACCGTCGTCGGCCAGTGGGCGACGGTGAGCTTGGTCCAGCGGCCGTAGCCGCCGGAGTGTTTGCGCGCGAATTCGAGCTGGGTGAGCAAGGTCGCGGAGGTGAGCCGGTCCGCGGCCAGGCACCAGCGCACGATGTCGGTCGTAATGGCGAACGGCACGTTGGCCACGACCGCGAATGGCTCGCGCGGCGGGCGCACCGTGCGAAAATCACGGTGATGCAACCGGATTCGCGGATCGTCCGCGTAACGGCGGCGCAGCAGTGCCGCGTAGCGCCGATCCTTCTCATAGGCGTGGACCCGGCCGCCCATGTCCAGCAATTGCCTGGTCAGCATGCCGTCGCCGGGCCCGACCTCGAGGACGAGGTCGTCGGCGGTGATACCGGAGGCGCGCACGATCAGCCGAGCGGCGCGTGCGTCGGTGAGAAAGTTCTGCGACAGTCGTTTTCGCGTGGTCGCCGGGTGGCTGTCGTTGCCGCGGGCACGCGAAACGGAACGATGGCGGGACATGGGTGTCCTCCGAACGGAGTGGTCGAATCGGGAAGGTCGATTCGCCCGGACCCATGCCAGGGCACGAACAATCCGGCGACCGCTATCGGTCGCCGCTGCGGATGTCGCTCGAAGAGATCAGCAGATCGGAGCGGTACGGTGCGCCGGCAGAGCCCGGGCCTCCGTACGCAGCCGGAGGTAATACGCGCCGACCGCGTACGCTCCGTTCATGCCGGGACTGCCACCCATGTCCCGCACCGTACGACCTCGGCGCGGCCGCGTGCCACTTCTTTTCCGGAGGCGGCGCCGCGGGGTTCAGCGCGACGACGTCTGGCCCACCACGTCCGGGTCCTGCTGTTCGGCGGCGTAGACCCGCCAGGACTTGGCCTCCGCGTGTTTGCCGAGCTGGTCGAGCAGATCGGCGAGTTCGGCGATGGCGCGCGGCTCGCGACGGTCGGCGGCGGTGCGCCACCAGGATTCGGCCCCGACGGGATCGCCGCGCCGTAGCCGCACCATGCCGAGTTCGTAGGCGGCACCCGCGTGCCCGGCTTCGGCGGCCTGCGCCCACAGTCCGCACGCCTGCTCTTCCTCGCCGCGTCGGTACATCGCGACGCCGAGGTCGTAGAGCGCACCGCGATACCCGGGATCGCCCGACTGCCCGGACTCGCTCGCCCGCGGCGGCGCGGCGGCCGGGGCGCGTGGTTCGTCGGGCTGCGCAATTCCGTTCGGCGCCGACGCACTGTCGGAAACCGGGGCACTCGGCACGGCCGACGGCGCGCTCGCCGTGGGGCTGCTGTTCGTGACGGCCGGCTCCAGCTCACGGACGGGTTCCCGAGCCTCGGTGGGCGCAGGCGACGCCGGGCCACCAGAGGGGGAAACGGGTTTCCGGGCTGCGGTGGGCGCAGGCGACGCCGGGCCACCCGAAGGCGAATTCGATTCCCCGGAGCCGCGATTCGATTCCGCCGGGGCTACGCCGGAATCCGGAAGCGAGGTCTGCGCCGTGGGCTGGGTGCGCGTGCCCGCGAGGTCGAACGCACGATGCGGGTCCGCCGCCGTCCGAGGGTTCGCGACCTGGTCGCTCGATCCGGAGCCCGGACCGTCCCCCGTGGGGGAAGCGGTGGCCGAGACTCGAGTAGCCTGCGGGCCTACCGGCGCCGGCCCGGATCCGGGAAGCGGAGTTCCTGCCTGGGGCTGGGGATGGGTGCCGATGGGGTCGAGCGCGCGGTAGGGATCCGCGGTCCAGGGGTTCGCCACGAGCGGGCTGGATTCGGTACTCGGGCCTTCCGCCGCGGCTCGGGTGGGAAGCGGAGCGTTCGGTGCGGGTGGCCGCGTATTGCCGAGTAGCAAGCCGGTGCGGGAGCGGGCCGGGTCTTCAGGTGGATGCGTGTGCGCGACGGGAGGTCCGAAGGTGCCGTACGAGTCCGCCGTGGTTCTTTCGCGCGCGGTCCGCGGACGGGGAGCGAGGCTCTCGGCGGGGACTTCGGGCTCCGACTGCGGTCCGGGCGACGGGAACGCGCCATTTGCTTCGGGTGGGGTCTCGCCCGCGAGCGGATGGGGCCCGCTGTGCGCGGCGTCCGCCAGGGATTCTGCGGTGGCCGGACTCGATGCCGAATGCGCGCTGTCCGGAAGTCGCGGGCCGGGACCGGAATGCGGAGCCTCCGGAGTGGATCGTGCGGCACGAGACGACTGCAGATTCACGAAGAGGCTGCCCGCGCGGCGGTGCGGGGTGTCCTGCGTCGTCTTCGCGGGGCCGCCACCGGCGGCCGCGGATGAGTCCGCGGCGAGCCGTTCGGCGGGAGGCGCGGCCACGCTCGCGGCCGCGGCGGCGTCGATACGCGGAACCGGCATGGTCGGCGCGGTGGGCGGACCCGCCGACAAGACGGAGCCGGGGGCGGGCCGGTTCATGCCGATCGGGGACGTCGCGGTCGCGGCGGGCGCCTGCGGCTGCGGCGCGACGGGCGTGGGAGCGGTGGACAGCTCCACGACCAGGTTCGCGAAGTTCGGTGGCCCCTCGCCGATGCTGCACCACAGCACGACGCGACCGTTGGGCCGGTGCTCGACGACGATGCCGTAGTTGCCCGCCCACGACTTCTGCGTGCCGAATTCGTCCACCCAGACCGGGGTCAGAGTCACCAGCGTCGCGGGCGCGGTGGGGGTGACGTCGAAGCTGACGCCCGCGGCCAGCGCGTCGCTCCACGCGTCGACTCCGGCGAGCGCACGTCCGTGGAGGTCCAGATAGCCGTCGACGACCGAGAGCCCCATGCCGAGCCCGCGCAGCCCGGCGGGCGGCGCGGCGGAGATCATCGTCAACGCGATGGTGGTGGGCGCGGGGCCGACTTGCTCGGTGTACATCGGATAGACCATGCTGCCGTGCCAGCGGATCGGATCCGCGCTCTGGTAACGCGCGGCCAGCGGCAGCTCTTCGGGCGTATTCCGGGCAGCCCACGACGAATACCGCTCGTTCACTGTCGCGCGCCTGCCTTTCCACCCGATCCCGACCGCCGCCCCCGCGCCGGGCAGCGGGATATACCGTACTCGCCGCGAACCCGAACTGCGCCGCAATCCCCTGGCGGTGGGTAATGCCCCGAGCCCCAACGCTACCGGGGAGTTCACCCCATTTCCCAATGGCGCGCAGAGGCGCATCGGGCGCAACGTGGGGGGCATCACCTCGCCGTGCCCCAGCGGATTTCGCCGGTTCGACGGTAGGCCGGATCCCTTTCGTGGAACGCCGAACAGTCGACCAAGCGCTTGCTACGCTCGATCGATGATCTCCACGGTGGTCTGGGGAACCGGCAACGTCGGCCGGGCGGCGATCCGGGCCGTCGACGCTCACCCCGCGCTGCGTTTGACCGGCGTGCTGGTGCACGACCCGGCGAAAGTCGGACGCGATGCGGGCGAGCTCGGCGGACTCCACCGCGAACTCGGCGTCGCCGCGAGCGACGACGTCGACGGCATTCTGGCCGCGCGCCCGGACGCGGTGGTCTACGCGGCCTCCGGTGACATCCGGCCCGACGACGCGCTCGCCGATATCGTGCGCGCACTCCGCGCCGGCGCGGTGGTCGTCACCCCGGCTCTCTACGCCCTCTACGATCCGCGCAACGCGCCGCCGGAGGTGCGCGACCCGGTGCTGGCGGCGATCGCTGAGGGCGGCGGATCGCTGTTCGTCTCCGGCATCGACCCCGGTTGGGGCAACGACGTGCTGCCACTGCTGATCAGCGGGCTCGGGAGCACGGTCGAGACGATCCGCTGCCAGGAGATCTTCGACTACTCCACCTACGACCAGCCGGACTCGGTGCGCTATCTGGTCGGCATGGGGCAGCCGATGGACTATCAGCCGCCGATGCTCGCGCCGTCGGTGCCGACGATGGTGTGGGGCGGGCAGATACGGCTGATGGCGCGGGCGCTCGGTGTCGAACTCGACGAGATCCGCGAGACGCTGGATCGGCGCGCCCTGGACGCCACCGTCACCACGACGTCCATGGGCGAGTTCGCGGCGGGCACCCAGGGCGCCGTGCGATTCGAAGTCCAGGGCATCGTCGCGGGGCAGCCGCTGCTGGTCGTCGAGCACGTCACCCGCATCCATCCGTCCTGCGCACCCGACTGGCCCACTCCGGCCGACGGCGGCGCGGGTGCGCACCGGGTGATCATCGAGGGCCACCCGCGCATCGAAGTGACCGTCGAGGCGACCGACGAAGACGGCAACCGCTCCGCGGGCGGCAACGCCACGGCCGTCGGCCGCCTGGTCGGCGCCATCGACTGGTTGATGGCGGCGAGACCCGGACTCTATGACGCACTGGATGTCCCGTTGCGTCCCGCGGTCGGCAAACTCGGAAGG
>NZ_BAFR01000103.1 GCF_000308435.1 Nocardia araoensis NBRC 100135
GTCTACATGCTCAACCAGTCCCGCACGCCGTCCGAGGAGATCATCGAACGGCTGTCGACCCAGCTGGAACGCCTGCGGGTGCAGGCGGCCAACGAGGTGAGGCTCAGCCAGACCACCGAGATCGACATCGCCGACGACGGGCGGCTGTTCGAATGCGGTTGGAGCTGGGGCATCGTGCGCAGCGCCGAACCCATCGACCTCGTGCCGGGCCGGGTCAGCACTACGCCAGGGCACGCGGAATCCCGTCCCTACCTGTACTTCACGGCCGTCGCCCTGGACGGCATCAGCGATCTGTCGTCGCAGCGCATCCGAGAACTCGATCTGCTGACCGACGAGCAGCGCACCCTCGCCGACGCGCTGCAGTTGCGCTTCGAGCTGACCCGCAACTATTGGTCGAGGGTCGCCCGTTTCGACAGTGGCCGCTGGCCACTGGAGGACATCCCGTGGCGCACCTCCGACGGCGAGGAATCGGAGTACTTCAGTCTCGTGGTCGCCGCCGTGCTCATCCAGGACCTGGTGTATCGGGAGAGCACCGAGGATCTGGCGCGCACGGTGTCGGTGCTCGACCAGCTGGCCCGCCGCGGGCGCATCACCAGCCGTTTCACCGTCGATGATCCGGCCGCGCCGCTGCACTATCCGGGTGTGCGCCTGAACCTCGCGGGCAGTGAGGATATCGCCGACGGATCCCAATTGATCTGGTATGTCCCGGATTTCGCGACCCTGCTGCTCAAACGCTGCCTGGACGCCGCGCGCCTGCGCACCGACGTGGACACCCGCGACCGCTTGATGGCGCTGGCCGAGGCGGCGATGGATCACCTCGACCAGCGGGTGCTGCGGGACGGCTCGGTGGTCGGCCTGTGGGACGACATCGGCAGGCTGGTCGGCGCGGGCGACGCACGGGCGGAAGGGCCGTCCTGGTTCCTCACGGAGCGGATGATGGAGTGCCTGGTCATCGCGTACAGCACTTTCGAGCAACCGCCGCTGGCTCCGCAGGCGATGGTCGCCCGCGCGGTGGACCTGCTCAGCGAGGCCGAGCACCTGCTCAATCAAGAGGAGTTGGAGGTCGAAGGCCAGGATCTCTCGCCGAAACAGGCGGCGATCAACCGGATCCGGCAGTCGCTCGACCGGGCCCGCCGCGTGCTGCGCGAACGTCCCGGCACCGCCTACAGCCTGGCCACCCAGGCCTTGGTCCAGCTCGACGAACTGGCGTACGCGCGCCGGGACGCGACGCGGTAGGGGCGGCATCGTGCTGGTGTTCTCCACCTCCGACAAAGGCGGCACCGGACGGTCGGTGACCAGCTGCAACATCGCCTACCGGCTGTGCCGTTCCGGCCTCAACGTGGTCTACGCCGACTTCGACCTCGGCTCGCCGACGGCCGGCGCGCTGTTCGAGATCAGCGCGGCCGAACGCGGTGTGCCCAGCGGCGGCGTGCATTCCTACCTGCTCGGCGAGAGCGGAACCGTCGCCCGCGTCGACGTGGGCGCGGCGACCGATCGGCCGGAGCTGCGCCGGATCGGTCCCAACGCGGGCCGGCTGGTGTTGCTGCCCGGAGATGAGGGCGGCGCGGAATTCCTCACCGACGACGACGCGGTGGTGGAGCGGTGCGCGGAACTGCTGGTTGCGCTGGATCACGAGTTCCGCGTCGTCGTGGTCGATCTGAGCGCCGGCCGTTCCGCGGCGCTGCAGATCGTGTTGCAGGCCACCGCCCTGCCGCAACTGCGCGGGCTCACCACCCGATGGCTGATCTTCCACCGCTGGACCCGCCAGCACATCCTGGCCGCCGCCGGTCTGGTGTACGGCTCGCACGGACTGCTGAAGACCGGAGCCGAGTGCGGCCACGACCCGGAAGAGTTGCTCGGGTCGGTGCGTTACGTGCGCACCGCGGTGCCCGACGCCAACTGGGACGGTGTCGCCCAGCGCCCGGCGCAGGCGGCGTGGCTGCAAGAGCAGGACACCGCGCTGCGGCGGCTGGCCACCGCCAAGCGGCTCGGCACGACGGCGGTGCTCGGCTCCACCCCGATCGAGCCGGTGCTGCAACGGCGCGAACAGCTCATTCTCGACGCCGATGTCAACGCCCAGATCGCCAACGAGCAGACCGCGCAGGCTTATGCCGAACTCGCTCGACGACTGGTCGACAACGCGACCTGGGAGAGGCTGTAGATGCGGGATACCCAGGGCTACAGCGAGGCCACCGAACAGCCGCGAATCGCTCCGGTCCCGTTGTCGCACTTGTCGATCGAGGTCGGGCATTTCTACCTCAACGACATCACCTCCGACATCGAACGGGTCGGCGCGGAGTTCCGCCGCATCGTTCCGCTGGTGTCGGCCTTCACCGAGTCGGCCAAGGTGCAGTTCGGCCCGAACGCTCGGGTCAGCACCTGCTACCTGATCGACGACTACTTCCAGCCCGACACCGACCCCTCCGCGATCCTCCCCAAGCTGCTCGGCGCCGCGGCCGACGCCGGATTGGTCATCGACTATCTGGCCAGGGAGTCCGCCTGCTGGCGGGCCGCGAGGTTCGTCGACGGTGTGGCGTTCGGTGAGCCGATCCCCGTGGCGGAGATGGTGGCCGCCCGCATCGTCGCCGAGCCCGCGCCGCCGAGCACCGGCCGCAGGCCGCCGACGGCGGAGTCGGGCTGGCTGTGCAACGGGCGCCGGTCCTCCGAGGACGAACGCGGCCAGGCCATGCGGCAACGGGTCTATCAGCCGCCGGAGGAGTTCGGCCGCCGGGAGCATTCGATCTTCCTCGACGTGGAACTGTGGAGCAAGCACGTCGTCGACGGGGTGGCGGTGACGCGCTGGTCCTGCCCGTTCCTGGCCGCGGTCTGGCATCTGCTGCGGCTGGGCATGCTGCGCTATCACGGTGCCGCCGTGGTGGATCCGCAACCATGGCGCCAAGAGGATCTCACGCCGCGCCGCTGGCACGACATCCCGCCGGTGGTGCAGCTGAATCCGTCCGCCGCGCCGTTCGCCGCCTACAAGACGCTGTCGATGCTGCCCAAGCGATACATCGCGATCGAGCACGCCGTGCGACTGGTCCTCGACCATCTCGATCTCGACGACGACGTGGTCGAGCAGATCATCGCCCGCGGCGGCGACGAGCTGCCGCCGGTGGCGGTGCCGCGTGCGGTCAGCGAACGGCTCTCGCACCTGCTGCTCGACGGGGCCTGACATGGCCTCGTCCAAGCCGCTGGCCGTGCTCGGGGAAGTGCGCACCTGCCTGCTGCCGTCGGCGACGGCGCTAACTGGTCCGGAGGCCTGCGATTTGCTGGCGCTCATGCCCGGCTGCACGGTGCGCTGGCGGGAGCGGCCGGGCACGCTGGCGGTGTCGCCGACCACCGCGGTCGGCGTCGATTGCGATCTGGCCGTGGGCGAGCACAACGCCCACATCGTCGGAACCGTGGCGACCAGCGCGGTCCTGTCCGGGGGCCGTGTGCTGCAGTCCAGCGCGCGCACTCAGGTGGTGCGCGCCGCCAACCGGCGCAGACAGACCTGGTCGCACTATTTGAGCCGCAAGGGCGTGACCGAGGTGATCAGTCGCCTGCCCGAAAGGACCGGCAACGCGGAGGCTTTGGCCGAGGGCTATCTCACCGGCCCGGTCGGCGCCGAGACACTGGATCTGGCCTCGATCAGCGAACGGCTGCTGGCCCGCCTGCGCGCCGACACCAGGCTGGACCAGAAGCCGCCGGTGCGGGCGGGCGCCACCCGGCTGCGCTGGGTCGCCTGGATCGGGGGCGGCGCGGGTCCCACGGCCAAGCTGCACCTGGACGACGCCAGCCTCCGCACGGTCCGGATGATCGTCCGCGACGAGGCCGATCTGCTTGCGGCGCAGCGGTTCTGCGAAGATCTGGCCGCGCACGACTGGTTGCTGACCGTCGTCACCGACGCGCTGGCGGAGGCCGACCGCTTCCCCTCGCACAGTCGCGAACGCACCGACATCCTCGCCCCGGTGCTGGAGGATCTCACGGGACTGTGGATGCCGGGAGCGCACACACCGCCATCGATGCGGACGCTGTGGCAGAAACTGCAGACCGATCCCGGGTTGTCCCGCCAGTGGAACGCCCTCGTCGCGCGGCTGCAGAACCGCATCGCGGTCGCGACCTTGGAGGCGCTGCGGCACAAGGCTTTCGACGCTGAATGGTAGCCGCTACATCCGGAACCACTTGCGCACCAGCAGCGCGAAGAACACCGACATCGAAACCGTGCCCATCCACGCTTCCGCGGCGAACAACGGACGGGCGATCGGGCGCAGATCCTCGGTGTCGCCCGGGCCCAACGGGTTGATGAAGCCGGTCACGCAGGCATAGACCGTAGCGGCGGGCGAGGGATTGCCGTTCAGGGCCAAAGCGGCGACGGTGAACAGCACCAGCTGCACGGCCACCCAGCCGAGCAGCCAGAACGGCCGGTACCCGTAGCCGCACAGCACATACGACAGTTGCCCGGTCCACCGCCGCCAGCCCGGCGGCAGTGCGAGAGTGCGCGCCCGCGCCAAGCGCAGACCGCAGCGGTCCTGCGCTTCGTCGTCCTCGTTCATCCGGTACAGCGCGGCGCCTCTGCGGTAGGCGAGGGCCGCGTGACCGGGCAGTCGCGCCGCCGAGAGTTGGGCGCCCAACTGCTCGTATTCCTCGGCCAGCATGATGTTCTGCCGACTGCTCAGCCGCAGCGGACCGCGGAACTCGATCTCCGCGGCCAGCAGCGCCGCCGGGATCGCGCTCGGCACCCGCCAGCCGGCCTCGTCGGGCGCCGGTTGCCGTGCGGCGGCGTAGAGGTGCCGGAACACCAGGGAATCGGAGTGCCGCCGGGCGCTCGGCGGGTCGTAGTCGGCCAGGATCGCCTCGGCGTGCGCGGCGAACCGCTCCAGCTCGGCCGGCTCGGGACGGTCACCCCGATCGAGTTCGGCGGTGTATTCGTCCGCGCGCCTTGTGATCCGGGTCGAGACGGATGCGACGAAGGGCGAAATCTCCCCCATGTCACGAGTCTAGCGGTAGGCCTCTCAACCGGTATTCGAAAACGTCGCGGGGCTCGCCGGGGCCGAAATACCGCTCGTCGTGCTCGACGAACTCGAACCCCGCCCGCTTGAACAGGTTGCTCGCGTGCTGATTGTCCGGCCGCACGGTCAGATACACCACTTCGGCTCCCACATTCCGGCACGTCTGCAGGGTGCGGCGCAGCAGGCCGCGCCCGTACCCTCCGCCCTGGTGTCTCTTGGCCACCGCGAAGGTGAACAGCAGCGCCCGTCCCTTCTTCTCCAGAGTCAGCGCGTAACCGATCAGCGTCCCGTCCAACTCCACGACCAGCCATTCGGATCCGTGCAGGTCGAACAGCTGGCGCAGCATCAGATACAGGTACGGTTCGGCGAACACCTCGGCCTCGATGGCCGCGATGTCTTCGAGATCGGCGAAGCGGGCCTGCCGGTATTCCGGCTGAGGCGCTTTGGCGATGTTCATCCGCTCCCTACTGCCAGGGCATAGGCCGTCCGATTCCAGCTTAAACGTCTCTCACCGAGCGGGGTCAGTGTAGAACCAGCGGAATCGTCCCCGGCGCGGCGCGCGGACGGTGTCGCGTCCGCGCCGGGGCGACCCGGGGATGATGCGGCAGTGTGGGCAGCGAAGGGCGGTCGGACTCGCTCGTCGCGCAGCGGGCTACTTCGGGGGGAAGCGCAGCGCGCCGTCGGGGCGGATGACTTCGCCGTTGAGGTAGTCGTTCTCGATGATGGCGGCGGCCAGCTCGGCGTACTCCTCGGAACGACCCATGCGCTTGGGGAACGGCACCTGCGGGCCCCAGTAGGCCTCCAGCTGGTCGGCGGCCTTGCCGTAGGCGGGGGCGTCACCACGCGGATGCCCACCGGCGACAGGTGGTTGAATTATCCAGAAGGAGAATGACGTTCTCAACCGCGGGCGAAACCGTGCGCGCAGAAGTTCCATACTTCGGACGCGGTGATCGGATTCTGTGTTTCGTCGTCGGACGCTTCCGCAGACTGCGCGGTGAACATGACGGTTTGCATGACCATGGCCGCCGTGCGGCGCGAGTCGACCTCCGGACGCAGTTGCCCGGCGTCCTTGGCCAGGTCCATCAGTTCGGTGAACAGCGCCAGCAGCGGCGCGTGCGCGAGCTTCACGTGATCGGGATGCGAGATCAGCAGCCGCGGTGCGAAATCGGTGAACAGGGGGCGTTGTGCCGACGGATCCGGCCGGCACAGCTCGAACAGCAGCTCGACGGCGACCTGGAGCTTGTCCAGCGGGTCGGTCCGGCCGTCGGCGGCGGCGCGCAGCTGATCGGACGTGCGGCTCAGGGCGTCCTCGAAGAGGGCGAGCAGCAGCTCGTGTTTGCCGTCGAACTGCAGGTAGAAGCTGCGCAGCGACTGCCGCGAGCGGTCGACGACCTCCTGCACGGTGAAGTCCGTGCTGCCCTTCTCGGTGATGATCGCCTGGGCCGCGTCCAGGAACCGCTGCACACGCTCCTCGGCCCGCAACTTCGCGGTGCGCAGAGAGCGCTCGACGGCGCGCTGCTTCCAGGCCGGGTTCTCGCTCGGGCTGGTCACGAGCGCCTCGGTCCTCGGTCATATGAGGAGAACATGCATGCACTGTACCGGAGAATGGGTGTGTCATCGGGTTCTCGGGTCGCCGTGTCCGCCCAGTTCCGAGACTTCTCTTTACGTTTGTGAGAATATTATTCTCGCAACAGTCGAGCATGCCCGCACGTGCTCGGCCTTCCCGGACTCGAGGAGCTCGATTTGCACATTCGCTATGAGGTCGCCGACCGGATCGCCACCATCACCCTCGACCGGCCGGAGGCGGCCAACGCGCAGAACGGCGAACTACTCGACCAGCTCGACGCCGCGTGGGTGCGCGCCGCCGAGGACGACGAGGTGGCGGTCATCGTGCTACGCGGGGAGGGCAAGCACTTCTCCGCGGGCCACGATCTGAAGCGGCTGCCGAGGTTCCACGGTCTTGGATATGTCGCCCCGCTGCTGGCACGCCGCGATCCGTCGTCCACGCTTGCATCCCAGATATCCGAGCGGTCCTGCTCGTCAGTCGCCGACGAACAGGAGATATCCGTTGGCGCGGAGGGCGATGGACGATGCTCGCCTCAGCAGGTCGACAGCCTGCCGCTCGGCATCGGTCCGTACGTCGATCTCCTCGATCTGATCCAGGATCAAGGCGAGCTGGTACCGGTTGAACATGGTATCGCCGTAACGGTAGATGCCCCGCACCAAGCTGGTGTCGGGCTGCGCAGCGCACAGCCTGAACAGCGTTTCGTCCGCATCGTCACCGAAGCGGTGTATCTCGGCATGGTTGATGTCCTGTACAACGATGTCTAAAGCCACCCGATCCCTACTCATCTCCAAATGCGCATCGCCGAACGCCTCCGCGGCGGCGCCGCTCCAGCTTCCGGAAAGGATCGCGGCGACTCTGCTGTCGAGTCCATCGAGTTGATCCTCGATGAACCCGGCCAGCCCGGTCAACTGGGTTGCGACTTGCTCGAGCTGATCAATATCGACGGTGAACCGGCTGCTCATAGATTCAGACTCGTCGAGCCTAGATCGGCAGCGGATGCACCATCCTGCTGCTGGTAACCAACTGCCACCACGCCGAGCGAACTGGCCAGAGCGGCAAGGGAGTTCAACAATTGAGTCCCATCTTCACGGACGGCGAGCCACCCGCCGCCGAACGTGTCCGCCGCTGTTCCGGTCCAGCTGTCGGCCAGGCCATCCACCTGCCGCGCAGCGACATCGAGAGCCGATCGCAGCGCTTGAACCAGGTTCACCATGTGCTGGCCGAGTTCAACGACTTCGTCAGGTACGACGGAGAGCTCGTGACTTGGATTCGGCATCCCCCCAGAAGTATCCACGACGCAATGTTACGCGCACCGTACCGTAGCCACCTGATGGCCGGATCATCCCGGCCTCGAGTCGATCCGCTTCCAGAGTTCTGCTTGCGCAACCGTTCGGGGTGGCTCGGCGGCGAGTTCGTGCCAGGCCACGCAACGTTCACGAAGACTGTTCAAAGCGGTGAGAGGGTGCACCAGCACTTCTCATCGCATCGGGGGCGCCGCAACTGCGCCGCGACCCGTGATCGGCCGCCCGGCGGTATCGTGGTGGTGTGTCGGATCGGGGGATCGAATTCAAGCCGGATGCTGACGATCCTAAGCGGGTGAAGCTGAATACAGGCCTACCGCAAGGTGTTTCGCGAGCCGAGATCACCTACCGCGCCGAGGGCGGCTTCCGCGGTACCCGGTTGGTGCGCTGTTCCGAGGCGGAGTTCGCGCATCTTCGCACCGCCGTCGACGGGGTGTACGAAGGGCCGTGGAGCGAAGCCCGGCAGCTGTCGGTGTCGGAGGCCCGGCACTACGTCGATCAGGCGAAACGGCGGATTCAGCAGCAAGAAGACGAGATACGCCGTAGGCAGGAGTCTGTGGATCTGACGTGCCCATGGTGCGAGCGGCAACGCAGTTACCTAGGCGTTCTCGGGTTCATCACCGGTCATACCGGCTTCATGACCGATCACCCCAGCGAGCTGGGCCAGCAGGTCGTCCAGCAGCACGCCTACCGGTGCGATCGGTGCGGGTCCATGCAACTGTTCGCCGATGGTTTCCTTCCCCACCCGCTGCCGGGCAGGCAGCCGTCGTAGACGTGGCCTCGGCGTAACGCCCCTGGGGTGATAACGGATAAGACGTGCAGCCGGGCCGGTGTTCTCGAACTTCGGTCGCGAGGGCCGGGCATGTCGATCACTGTGCAGACTCAGAGGGGAAAGTTCATGCGCTCAGTCACCAAATTGGCCACGACCGCCGCTGCCGCCGTGGTGGCCTGTGCTCCGGCATTCGTCTTCGCCGGTACCGCCTCGGCCGAGGCGGTGAACCTGCCGGTCCTCTACACCACGGCGACGGAAGCGGGCCTGTGCTACGGCACGATTCGCGGGAACGTGGATCAGGACTCCTCGCAGGGACTTCACCTCACCAGCGCCTTCGAGGGCATCGGCACCTGCGCGACCACCGCCTACGTCTCCTGGCACAACATCGACACCGGCGCGCGGGGAAACACCACGATCAAACTGGTCGGCTCGTGGTACAACTCCGCCACCATCCCGTCCGGTCCCGGTCACGTCGAATTGTCCGTCACCACAAAGGAAATCTTCCACTCGCCCGATTCGGTCCAGGTGCAGTACGTCATCCCCGGCTGAGCGGCAGCTACCGCGCCGCAGCCGCGGCGGAACTTCGCATGCCCACCGTTGGCGACGCGGCACCGAACCCGCGGTTCGTCTGCTGCGCCGGAAGCCGCCGATAGCGAGGCGGGCGTTCGGACCGGTGCGTCGACCACGCCTTTCCATAAGGTCGGCGCTTCGGCGGGACGCCACGTCATCACCGGCTTCGCTTGCGTGAACGGCCGGACCCTCGGTGTGGTCGCGAATCCTGGTGGCACGCCGCTCGGCGGCGCCGGGATCGCGCTGTGCCCGACTCCGGTCCGTCACGGGGCGGCGCGTTGTCGACCTCGGGTTCGCCAGGTAACTTCGAGCAAATGGATGCTGGCGTAGCCTACTTCCCGACCCATGACGGGCTCGGGCCCGCGGAGCTCGCTCGAACCGTCGAGGAGCGCGGCCATCGATGGCTGATGTGGGCCGAGCACACGCACATCCCGGCGGCGCGGGAGACGCCCTGGCGCGGCGAGGAGGGCGCGCCGCCGCTGCCGCGAAAATACGCGCACATCTACGACCCTTTCGTGGCGAGCGCCTATGCATTGGGCGCCACGAAAGCGCTGCGGGTCGGGACCGGTATCGCGCTCGTGGCCCAGCGCGACCCGATCATCACCGCCAAGGAGGTCGCGTCGCTCGATCATCTGTCCGGCGGGCGATTCGACTTCGGCATCGGCGCAGGCTGGAATCGGGAAGAGATGGCGAATCACGGCACCGATCCACGGACCCGGATGAAGCGCATGGGCGAGTACGTCCGTGCTATGAAGGCGATCTGGACGCAGCACGAGGCCTCGTTCGAGGGCGAATTCGTCTCCTTCGACCGGATCTGGAGCGACCCCAAGCCGATCCAGCGGCCGCACCCGCCGATCCTCGTCGGCGGTGGCGGACCGACGGTGCTGGATCGCGTGCTCGAGTACGGCGACGCGTGGATGCCCAATCACGGCCCCGGGATCATCGAGCGGATCACGGAGTTGCGCGAGCGGGCCGACCGCCCGATCGACGTCGTCGTGATGGGCGCACCCGTCGACGATCTCGGGGCTCTGGAAGCCTATGCCGAAGCGGGAGTCGACCGCGTGCTCTTCTGGTTGCCGTCGGCACGCAGGAGCGTCGTCGAGCGCGAACTCGATCAGGTCGAGGCGGCGATGGCCGAGTTGCACGACCGCCCGGTGTGAACTCGGAGGTCCGCAGCCGCTCGGGGCTGAGCACGGCACGACAGCCGGTCCGGAAGCGGAGCGGTGGCCGCGCGTTGACTACGCTGACGCGGTGTCCCAATCCGTGCCACTGACGAGACTTCTCGATGACGCGGGCTTGCTGTCGCTCGAACACCGACTGCACCTCGAGGAGGTGCTCGGCGCACACGTGTTGGAGGCCGACCTGGACGGACGTCGGCTCGAATTCCTCGGCGAGGAACGCTCCTTCGTGTGCACGGACGTCCACCTGCTCGGAACGGCGGATGCCGACACGTGGCTGTGGGGATGGGTCAATCCCTGGGGCTACCCGTCGGCGCTGCTGCGCGCTGCGGAGACGGTGCGCGAGTTCGGATCCCGCTACCGTGTCGCCGAATTGTGTTCGGCCGAGCTACCCGTGGTCATCGGGGGTGCGGCGCCGGAGCCCTATCAGGTCGCCGCGTTGATGGCGGACGCCGCGAAGATCGTCTGTGGACGCTGGAACTCCTACTGCGGCGTCATCGATGGCGCCTGCGTCGCGTTCCTCATCGACCATCCCGCCTTCGAGTTGCCCGCGCCCACCCCCTCCGGCCTCGCTCGCGTGCTTGCCCACGGATTCGGTGGGCTGCCACTGACGGATCACCGGCGTGCCGTGTACAGCTACCTGACCCGGCGTGGGCTGACCACGGAATTCCTCGACGACTATCGGCTACTGGAATTCGGCGGCCACGGTCTCGCGGGTGAAGTCGAATTCGACGCTGCGGGCCGGATCGCGCATCTGGATATCGGGATCGTCATGGACGAGGTCGACGCGCCCTTCGAATCGGAGACCCAGTCCGCCTGACCGCCGTGCCGAGGCTGACGCGACGGCCGGTCAGCTCGGCGGGAACTGCTGCTCGAACCAGCCGATGATCTCCGGGATGGCCACCCGGGCGGTTCCGGCGTGGTCCAGGCCGGCCAAATCGCGCAGCGTGGCGTTGCCGCTGCCGAGGGCTTGCAGGCAGTGCTCGGCATTCGGATATGGGACGGCGCGGTCGCTCTGGGAAGCGTAGAGCCGGACGGGCACTCGCGGCGTCCAGTGGCACGTGCCGTCGCTCTCGGCGATCGCCGCCGCGGTGGCGCCGGTCGGCTCGGCGGCCGACTGGAGGAACCGCGGGTTCAGTAGTTGCCCAGGGGTCGGCGCCAGCGAGGTGACGATGGTGATCTCGCTGTGGAAGCCGTCGAAGAGTTCTTCGACTTTGTCGGCGTAGGGCTGCTGGAAGGCCTCGGTCGGGTCGTCGTACAGATGGTGGATCCGGTTCATGGAAGTGATCCAGTAGGAGAAGAAGAGCACCGCCGCGCCCGGTAGCACCTGTCCGTCCAGTGCGGCGGGCGCCTGGACGTGCTGTAGGTCGTAGGGGCCGCTGATCGGGGCCAAGGCGGCGGCTCCGAAGCCCGGGATCGCTCCGGCGGCCAGCGCCTTGCCCAGCGCCATCGCGGCGTGACCGCCCTGGGAGAAGCCGGTCACCAGCACGTCCGGGTCGAGCTCCCGGCGCTGCTGGGCGGCGAGGGAATCGGCCGCGCGCAACAGATCGGCCGAAGCGCTTACCTCCGAGGGCGCATGGGTGTAGGGATGCGTTCCCGGACCGTTCCCGAGGCCCAGGTAGTCCGGCGCGGTCGCCGCGTAGCCCGCCGCGGCGAAGGCCACCGTACGTAGCCGATCGGGGAGGTTGCGGGTGTCGACCGAAGGCGCATCGCTTTTCAGCGTCATCGTCCCGTGCTCGTAGCTGACCACCCGCAGTCGCCGGGAATCCGTGCGCGGCAGCGCCACCAGCCCGCTGGCGGTGGTCGGCTCGCCGTGCGGGGTGATCGTCCGGTACTCGAGGCGGAAGGCGTCGACGCCGTTGCGGACCGGAGTGGAGACTCCGCCGTTCGTCAGCAGCGCCGCGGTCTGCTCGGGCGGCAGACTCAGCAGGGGCGTGGTGGAGACGATCGCACCGCGGGCCGGTGGCGGTTCGTGCTCGGTGCCCCCGCACCCGGCGGCTCCCAACAGCACGACCACCGCGATCAGGCAGCGCCACAGGCGGTACATCCGTCGATCCTTTCGATGATCATCGGCTCCGCTCCATCATCGCGCGTGCGCGGACGGATCATCGGAGATGCGGGAGGTCCACCGGGTTGCGGGGATTCGGAAGGCCACCCTCCCGAAAGGATCGGAGCCGCTTCTGCCCGCATCCCGGCGTCGCTGCCTGGCTGTAACCGATCCGTCCATGAGCAGTTCGCCTGGTCGATAAGTAAATGACTATTTCAGTACTTCAGAGCTATCTGCCAGTTAGGAGGGGCGATATGTTATGAATGATTATCGTCATCCGTGGTAGTCGGGTGTGATTGCTACCCCGGAGCGACGCAGGCTGTCGACGCTATCCGGCCGACGCCGTCCGGGCGGCGTCGACACCCCAAGGGCGGCTGATCGAGGCACTACCCGAGGAGTGGGCATGAGCACGCCGATGGCGAGCGCGACTACCGAGATCTACTTCCGCGCGGCGGCCGCGACGCTGGTCGAGGCCGCGACGGTCCTGGCGGACTTCGGATGCTCGCCGGTGGACGCTTCCGGGATCCTCGAGCGCTTGCGCCGAGTCGAGCACGCGCTCGGTGTGGTCATCGGGAACTTGACCACTGCCATGGAATCCGGTCCGGTGGCCGCCGACCACGCGCAATTGTCCGAACTGGGGCGCGCGCTCGGCCGGGTCGTCGAGCGGACGCGGGCGGCGGCCGCGCTCGCGGACGCCTATCTCATCACGGCAGTGCCGGACGAAGTGCTCGAAGTCGTGGTGACGATAGGTCGCTGCGCGCATCTCACCGCAGCGGCGCTGGGCGCCTGCGAGCAACCGCTGCTCGGGTCGTATCGCGCCGAGTTGCTGCGCCTCGCGGTGCACGCCGAGCGGACGTTCACGCGGTGGTCGCTGGCGCGGCCGAGGGCCGGTGCGAACCCGACGGCCGAACTCGGCAAGGCGCTGGTCTCGGTCGTGCACGCGTTCTTGGCGGTCGGCTACGCCGCCGCGATCGTCATCCGGGCGTGAGCCTAGGGAAGTTATCCGCTATGTGGCCGAGCATTCTTCGGAACGATCCGTGATCACCAGGGCAAATGTGTCTTTAGTTAGTGGTTGTTCATGTCGTGTGATAGAACTCACTGGCGAAACGAAGGGGACTGTTCGACATGGAACCAACAGCCAAGCAACGCGCGGCCATGAACGTCATCTGCGACACGTTCAACCCCGGCGACGGGTTGACGCTCCCATCGGCGAGCGCGCTCGGAGCCGTTCACACCGTTTTCCAGCTGCTGGGCCGCAATCCGCGCGAGGCGGAGAAGAAGCAGCTGGCCACGCTGCTGAACCTGTGGGATTCCCGGCTGGCCGGCCTGCTCACCGGCAGCGGTCTCCGGCGCTTCTCCCGGTTGTCGCAGCAGGAGCGCGAACGGGCGTTGCTGCGGCTCGCCGATTCCCGCATCGAGTCCGTGCGGGTGATCTTCCAGGCGCTCAAACAGGCGTCGATGCTGTCCTACAACATCACTCCCGGCCCGACGGGCGTCAATCCGCTGTGGAAGGAGATCGGTTATCCGGCCCCGGCCGGTCCGCTGGCCACCGCGCCCGCGCCCGCGTTGACACCGCTGCGCTGCACCGAGACTTCCGAATTCGACTGTGACGTCGTGATCGTCGGCTCCGGCGCCGGAGGCGGCGTGGCAGCCGCCGTGTTGGCCGAAGCGGGCCTCGACGTCGTGGTGCTGGAACGCGGAAACTACTACGACGACCGCGATTTCGGCACCGGCGAGCTCGGCGGTCTGCAGCACCTGTACGCGCCGGGACCGCCTGGCTCCGCCGAAGGCCAGATCACCCTCGTCGCGGGCACGTGCCTGGGCGGCGGGACGGTCGTCAACTGGAGCACGTCCTTGCCGACGCCGGAGGATGTCCGGGCGGAGTGGGCCGCGCTGGGCGCCGTGCAGTTCGCCGAGGCCGAATTCGGCGACGCGCTGGACGTGGTGCGGCGGCGGCTCGGCGTCACCGATCAGCGGTCGGTGCTGTCGGCCCGCGACGGCGTGCTCGAGCGCGGCGCCCGCGCGCTCGGCTGGGAGGTGGACACGTTGCCGCGCAACGTGACCGACGCCTGCGACGCCGGTGTGGAGTGCGGCCGGTGCGGATACGGCTGCCGCCTGGGCGCCAAGCAGTCGGTGACCAAGACCTGGCTGGCCGATGCGGCCGATCGGGGCGCACGGCTGGTCGTGGACGCCGACGCGCGGCGGATCACCGTGCGCAACGGTCGGGCGCAAGGGGTATCGGCGGTCACCTCCGACGGCGTGGCGATCGAAGTACGCGCCCGTGCGGTGGTGGTGGCGGCCGGAGCGATCCAGACTCCGGCGCTGCTGCGGCGCTCCGGGTTGCGCAACCAGAACATCGGCCGCCATCTGCGCCTGCACCCGGCGGCCGCGGTGTTCGGGGTGTTCGAGGAAGAGATCCGCCCGTGGGAAGGCGGCTTGCAGACCCGGATCTGCCGCGAGCACAGCAACTTGGACGGCAACGGCTACGGCGTGATCTACGAAACCGGCCCGATCCATCCCGGTCTCGCCACCGGGTTCATGAGCTGGCGCGGCGCCGAGAACCATCGGGCCACCATGCTCGATTTCGCGCATTCCAACGCGATCGGCATCATCACGCGCGACCGCGATTCGGGCACGGTGTCGGTCGACCGCGCCGGTGAGCCGATCGTGCACTACCGGTTGTCGGACTACGATGCCGCACACTTGCACACCGGGTTCGAGGGGGCGGCGAGCATCCTGGAAGCAGCCGGTGCGCGGCGCATCTTCTCCGGGCACCAAGCGGGCGCCTCCTATGAGCCGGGCCGCCGCGGCTCACACGCCGATTTCGCCGCCGCATGCCGGTCGGCCGGGTACGGTCCGGGGCGATGCTCCCTGGGCGCACTGCACATCATGGGCTCGGCGCGGATGGGCGGCTCACCGGAGACCTCGGCCACCAACCCGGACGGCGCCACCTGGGAGGTGGCGAACATCGTCGTCGCCGACGCCTCCGGCTTCCCCACGGCCTCAGGTGTCAACCCGATGGTCTCGATCGAGGCGATCGCCTACATGAACGCGAGACGGCTTGCGGCGCAGTTGAGCTGAACACCGATCGGCGCGAGTCAGAGCGCGCGGATGCCGTCGAGCACCGCGCGCAGGAGGCCGAGGTCGGACTCCGACCCGGCGGTGGGCTCCGCCGACCGGTAGATCAGCCTGCCGTCGTCGAGCAGGTCGCCGATGAGGACCTTCGTCATCGTCAGCGGCAGGTTCAGTCGCGCGGAGACCTCCGCCACCGACTGCGGGGTGCGGCACAGCTGCACGATCGCGGCGTATTCCGGTTCGGTGCGCCGCAGCGCGGTGCCGGGCGCGCCGTCGACCACCAGGGTGACCAAGTTCAGTTCCCGGCGCACGGCACGACCCCGGCCGCGGGTGATGGCGAAGAGCCGGACCATCGGTCCGGCGTCTTCCTCGTACCAGGGATCGTGCTGATAACTCATGGCCGTGTCGAAGCGGGTGGATGTGGGCGCGTATCGACCGACAGGTGTGTCCCGACTCGCTGCACCGTCTGATTCATTTCGTAGGCCACCATACCCATATCGGCGGTCTCGGATGCCAGCAGTGCCAGGCAGGCGTTGGTTCCTGCCGTGGTGACGAACAGCACCGCGCGGTCGAGTTCCACCACGGTCTGGCAGACGCCGCCGGCGTCGAAATGGTGGCCCACGCTGCGGGACAGGCTGTGCAGTGCCGATGCCATCGCGGAGAATCGCTCGGCGTCGGCCTTGTCCAGCTGGGCCGAATGGCCGATCAGCAGCCCGTCCGAGGACAGCAGTACCGCGGACTGCGCTCCGGCCAGCCCGGTGACCAGCTCGTCGAGCAGCCAACCGATGCCGGTTCCCTGGGAAGTAGTCATGGTCGCCTTCTGAAGATGGGGATGTGCGGACTAGTCGAAATCGGGACGCTTCCGGCGTCCCTGGCGGGTGCCGTTCTCGATGGCACTCATCAGATTGCGTGCTTCATCGGCGGTCCGCTGTCTTACGGGGGCGGGCGTCGCCGTCTGCTCCTGCTCCCGATCCTGGGGAGATTGGCGGCGGCGGCGTGGCAGCGGCGGCCGAGTGTCCCCGGCCGGATCGGGTTGCGCTGCGGCGCCGGTGTCGAATCGCCCGCTGCCGCTGTCGAAGCGTCCGCCGTCGGTGTCGAAGCTGCCGTCGTCGCTGTGCGGGGCCGGTGCCGGGACCGGGGCCTGCTGATCGGAGACCGAGGTGAACCATGCCGATCGGCCTGGCACCGCCGCCGGTCGAGGCGCGACGTTGCCCGGCGCCGGTGCTCGCACGGGCTCGACGGGCTCGGCGTCATTCTGCTCGCGCGGTGACGTATCCGATTGCAGCAGTGCGCTCGGAACGAGCACCACCGCACGGACGCCGCCGTAGACCGACTCGCCCAGGCGCACCGAAACGCCGTGCCGGTGAGCCAGTTTCGCGACGACGAACAGCCCGAGCCTGGTGTCGCTGGACAAGGTCACCACACTGAAATCCGGTGGGTTGGACAGCAGTTCGTTACGCGCGGCGAAGTCGGCCTCCGACATGCCCAGACCCTGGTCGGTGATCTCGATCGCCACACCGCGCCCGACCACGACGCCGGAGACCTCGACCCGCGCCTGCGGGGGAGAGAAGGAGGTCGCGTTGTCCATCAGCTCGGCCATCAGATGGATCAAGTCGGCGACGGCGTTGCTCGACACCTGGAGTTCCGGTAGCCGACCGGTCTGAATTCTGGCGTAGTCGAGACTTTCGGCGACGGCGGCGCGGACCAGATCGACCAGCGGAACCGGCTTGCGCCAGCGTCTACCCGGTTTCTCGCCGCCGAGAATGATGAGGTTCTCGGCGTTGCGCCTTGCCCGCGTCGCCAGATGGTCGAGCTGGAACAACAGCTCGAGCTGGTCGGCGTTCTCCTCTTTGCGTTCGGCTTGGTCGAGCAGCCCCAGCTGGCGGTGCACCACGACCTGACTGCGATGGGCGATGTTGAGGAACACCGCGTTGACGCCCGCCCGGGTCTTCGCCTCCGCGACCGCGGCGGACACGGCCGCGACATGGGCACGGTTGAAGGCGTCGGCCACCTGGCCCAATTCGTCGGTACCGTAATCGAGTCGCTCCAACGCGGTCTCGGAGTCGACACTCTCGCCCCGGCCGAGCTTGCTCATGAGATCGGGCAGCTGCTTGTCCGCCAGTTCCAGTGTGTCGCGCCGCAACCGCCGCATTCGTCCGATGAAGCGATTGGCCATGATCAATGCCGCGAGGAAGGCGATGGTCGCGACCAGCAGCACCCCGGCGCCACCGAGCATGGACTGCCGCGCGGTCCGGTCGCCGCGCTCGCGGGCGATCTGGTGCGCGTCGCGGCTCTGGTCGTCCCAGAGCTTCAACAGAGCCGACGAGACCTGACCCGAGGCCTCCTGCCAAGCCGCTACGTCCATGGGCAACGGCGCGGTCCGGGAATTCGAGCGGCTGCTCTGGGTTCTACCGCTGCCGGTGGACTCGTCGGAGTCGGAGCCCGCCTCCACCGGCCCCCGCACCAGCACCGCGTCTTGCATCGCGATCAGTTTCTGGTATGCCGGTCCGGCGGTGATCTGCTGGAGCTGGGCGAGTCGCTTGTTCTCGAGCACGTGGCCGGAGTAGGCGACCTCACTGCGGAATTCCCCCACCAACCGGCTGAATTCGGTCAGTTGCGCGGGAGTGTTATCGCCGAGGGTCAGCGCCACCGTGCCGATGGTGTCCGCCATCGACAAGGCTTCGGCGGCGCGCAGAGCCTCGACGCCGTAGTTCAGCTCCATGGCGATGTCGGCTTCCGGCGCCACCCGGGCGGCGAGCGTCGATGCGGCGATGATCGTGCCGATGACCCCGCTGAAGGTTGCGAACACCTCGTTCGGCGCGGCCTGCCGGGTGTCGACCCCGCCGCGCACCGTCGGGACCATCGCGAACAGCTTGTTGTAGCCCTCGATATCGGAGGCGGAGCCGTCGGGATTCAGTTTGCGGGCGGCATCGCCTTTCGCCATCACCGCCGCCAGCCCCGCGTCCGAATGCTGGCGTGCGGTGACGAGTCCCCGGGTGGCCTCGGCGTCACCGGCCAGGGACAACAGCGACAAGCGGCGCTCTTCCTGGAATGCCTGGACCATTTGGATGGCAGGCGCCGTCGTGCTGCTGGCCAACTCCGCCCATTCCTTGGCCGCTCGGGCGGATCGCACCAGATACCCCGCGGCGCCGACGCCGATAACCAGTAGCGTGACGCTCGATATGAGCACGATCGCCAGCAGTCGTACCCGGACACCGACTCGACCACGGACATCGCGCCGGCTCGACCGAACCACTCCCATAGCGGATTCGCGAAGCTGAGACCACTTGCTCACGGCTGAAAAATGCCTACCTCTGACACGGCCCGCCCGAACCCAGGCGGCACCTCACCTGTACCCGTTCCGAAGAATAACGAAAGTGTAGCGGTTCGATCGCGAATCACACGGATTCGCGACTTCTACTAAGTGAACCGGAATTATTACGAGATAGCGCCGCGGGGGCAGAGCGCAACTGTAACCGCGCAAGGTCGACAACCGTCAACTCACCCCGGATGTAATGCTACTGGGCGGTACGACTGCACGATCAGCTGCTGCAGGCATCAGAGCGAACCTCTATCGCTAACTTAGCGGTGGTTCTGGTCATTTAGAAACAGCGCCCAGATACTGCGACTGCCGCCTATGCGCCCGGCTCCTGTTGTTCGAACCCGACACCGAGAAGCCCTGCAAACGCCGCTCGGATCCGGGCGATGATATCGGGCGCATTCCGATTTCCGAGTTCCCGCTGCTGGCAATGATGGGCCGATCGTCTCGGAGCGCGGCCAGGCACGGGCGAACGGCTGATGCGCGATTCCAGCGGTGACCGGGCTCTTCTTGCCGGGTCGTCGGCCGCACGGGGCCTGCGTTCGTCACCGCGGCGCCCAGTTGGCCCGCAGTTCGAGCGCGGCGACGACGCAGTGGAGTGTCTCCACGGGATCGAGGCCCGGATCACGTCGCCTTCGGTGTTCCGCGGGAAGCACGTCCGCCCCGCCTGCGCCTCGTGAGCCGAAGATGGCATCGGGACTGAATTCGAGATGTAGTCCGCCCGGAACCGTGCCGGTCGCCCGGCACGTGCGGAAGAACGCGCGAATCACGTCGACGACATCGTCGACCCGAAGGTCGCTGCGGCCGTGTGG
This sequence comes from Nocardia araoensis NBRC 100135, assembly GCF_000308435.1. Classification (GTDB taxonomy): domain Bacteria; phylum Actinomycetota; class Actinomycetes; order Mycobacteriales; family Mycobacteriaceae; genus Nocardia; species Nocardia araoensis. Next base: position 19,633 of record NZ_BAFR01000103.1, read on the forward strand.
CATTCGCGTGGGCGGCATCGGATCGCACACCCAGCAGATCGGTGTCGCGCACGCGGCGGCCGCGGCGAACAAGGCCGGAAGCGTATCGGAGGTGGCGGCGACGCCGAGTTGGGGGATGAGTGTGAGCCGGCCCGGTTGTTTTCGCGGATTCAATGTCCGACAGAGGAACTCGATATCGTCCGGGGTGGTCGCGGGGCCGAGTGTTACCGCGACCGGGTTACCGACGTGGGCGGCGACTTGTGTCAGGCGGCGCGCGTGGGTTCGATCGCCGAGCCACAGCAGGTGGGCCGAACGATCCCACCGTCGTCCGTCGGGTGTCCGGCCGGTCGGTGCCGCGGCGCGCGACGCGGTCGGCTCGCGTGAGATGCGCAGCAGCGGGAGCCAATTGTGCAGTTCGCTGGCGCCCGGCGGTGCGGTCGCGGTGACAGGTAGCAGCCCGCTCACCGCGCGGAGCAGGTCACGCTGCGCCGGGTCGCGCGACCGGTCCGCGGCGCGGCGCAGGATGTTCACGCACAGGGTGATCGGCAGGCGATCGGCGGGCCATTCGTCGCGCGACGCGGCGGCGCGGAGGCCGTCGTAGTATCGCCGGGGCGCTCGTTCGATGGTGACGGTACCGGCTCCCAGCCCATGCGTCATGACCGCGGCTGCGGCATACACCAGCGCCCGGCGCGCGGCGACAGTCTTGGTTCCGCCGCCATCGGAGGTGTTGTGGTGGCCACCGAGGTGCAGCACGAAACCTTCTCCGCGTGCTGCCTTCGCCAAATCTGCCGTCAGCCGGTCGCATTCGCCGACTCCGACGAGCTCGGGCAGTGTTTCGGCTGCTGCGCGCCGGTACTCGCTGTCGAGGAATTCGTGCGCCGCGAACAGGTGGCTCGTCACCGCGAACGATCCCGGGAGCGCGGGTTGGGGTTCATCGGCCCAGGACGGATCGTCACCGGCCGTGGGGGCGTATTCGGGCGGGATGACGTCGGGATTGAACGCTTCGCGGATATAGCAGAGGGGCCGGTCTCCGAGCGTCATGACGTATGCCCGTGCGGCGCAGAGGCGACCGTCCGGCCATCGCACCACGCCGGTCCGCAGGAGATGGCGTCGCTGGGATACGCCACGGGAGATGAGGCCGGTCCCGATCGGCACCTGCACATCGTCCATGCCGGAAGCGGCCGCGCCCGCGCGCACCGCGACGACATAGTTGACGGATGCGGTGACCAAGTCGGCGTTGACCAGACAGGAGCGGCGGACGATCACCCGATCGGAATCGGAAACCCCCAAAGCGTCGGTGACCGTGTTCGGCAGCCCGCCGGCCGCTATGTCGTCCTGGCGCAGGACCCGCACGTGCAGGTCGGTGCGCAGTATCGCCGCCAGAGCCGGCGTGGTGAATCCGTCACTCGCCAGCAGCATCCTGGTCAGTGGGTGGGCGAATCGCCCGATTTCTTCGTGGTTTCGGAAACCCGAACCACCGGGCGGGCAATCACCCGGTGGTTCGGGGCCGGTGTGCGTGATCGTCACGACCGGCTCCGTGCAGTGCCTGTCACGAGGAATCCGTGCCGAGACCGGAACTACAGCGTGGTGGCAGCCGTCGGCGGGAGTACGGGACGGGCCACGGCGGCGATCTCCGCTTCGGTGCGCGGCCGATCGGTCAGGCCGAGCACGGGGTCGGTCGTGATGCGCAGCCGGCCGGTGGTCGTGTCCGCCAGCGGATCACGCCAGTGGTCCCATACGACGGACATGTCGAGGTGGCCCATGTATTCGAGATTCGCCGAGTCCGCGTGCAGACCTTCGGCCGCGGACAGGATGGTCTCTGTCGCGGCGCGCTGCTGTGCGCCCGAGGACTCGTCCATGTCGGTCAGGCCCGCCATGATCTCGGTGAACTGAGCCTGCTTCGTGTCGCCGCTGTGCCCGGTGGTCAGGGTGCCCGCGTGCGCGAAGTATTCCTCCGAACCCACGTACTGCTCGTACATCCGCGACACCAGGACCAGGAATCGCGTGTAGGCCCGGCGATAGGCGTGCTCGTAGAAGCCCAGCGCGTCGGATTCGCTCAGCTCGCCGCGCAGGATCGTCGCGATCGCCGCCGCGGCGACCAGGCCGGAGTACGTCGCCAGATGCACGCCGCTGGACAGCAGCGGATCGAGGAAGCAGGCCGCGTCGCCGACGACGACCCAGCCCGGACCGCTGAACCGATCCGAGGTGTAGGAGTAGTCCTGCTCCGCCTTGACCTCCGCGACCTGCCGTGCGCCGACGAGCAGCTTGCTCATCGCCGCGCTGTCGGCGATGGTCTGCGAGTAGTACGCCTCTCGGCCGAGTTCGCGGAGCTTCGGAGCGGCTTTGCGCGCCGAGACGACATAGCCCACGCTGTGGCGGCCGTCCGAGAGCGGGATGTTCCAGAACCAGCCGCCTTCGGGTGTGGAGACTACGTTGATCGCGCCCTCCGGACTGTCCGGATGTAGGTGAGCGCCTTCCCAATACGACCAGACGGCCACGTTGCGGAAGGCGGGGTGCTGCTGGCGATCGATGACCTGGTGCTTGGCCAGCACGCCCGCGCGACCGGAGGCGTCGACGAGAAAGTCGACCTCGGTGGTGTGGACTCGGTCGTCACCCTCGACGGTCCATTCCACGGCCGTCGGCCGGTCGCCCTCGAACAGGACGTTGGTGACCGTGGCCTGCTCGATCACGTGCGCACCCTGCTGTGCGGCATTGCGCAGCAGCAGTTCGTCGAAGACGTCGCGCTGAACCTGCCAGGACCAGGCTTCGGCGTCCACGAGCTTGGACCAGTCCAGCAACCAGTTGTCGTCCTGCCACTGGAAGTGGCCGCCTCGTTTGATCTGGAAGCCGTGCGCGGCCACCGCGTCGTAGGCGCCGGAGACCCGCAGGGTCGACAGGACCGATGCGAGCAGGCTCTCGCCGATGTGGTAGCGCGGGAACTTATCTCGTTCCAGGAGGGTCACCCGAACCCCCGATTTCGCGAGCAGGGCTGCGGTGGTCGACCCGGCTGGGCCGCCACCGATGACCAGAACATGCGGATTGTCCATAGCGAAACTCCCTGGAACTGCCGACAACGGATCGCGTGCCCGTTTCAGTGGCGGAAGGACTCCGGACCGGCCGCGGTCTTCGGCGCATCCGAACCTGGGTTGCCACTGATTAGCCATGCTAACGGTGCACGATCCGATTGTAGCAATTGATAGCCAAACCTCAATAGTGATCAGCTATTTGGCAACTATCGGACTATCGACCGGCGGCTTGCTGAAGGGTTGCCAAATGCCCGCAAGGGATGTTTCCGCCTGACCGCCTTCACTCGGCGGGAACCGCACCCCGAAGGTGACGGACGTCACGGTGTTGTGTGGAAACCATTGCGGGAGAGACTGTTTCGCCAGCGCTTCACGGTCGTGGCGAGGCGGATAGGGTGTTCGGGGTAGGCGACGATGACAGATGTCGTACGGTCATCACCCCTCTTTCCCAACGGATTCAGGATACGGCGGACGGTCGCGTCGTACGAGCCGTTCACCCAGAGTTACCCTGCCGGTGGCCGGGTCTGGGCTCCGGACAACTCCGGGCGACGGTCCGCGGCGACGTAAGAGGTTGTGGCGCGGTCGATTTGCCGACGCTCCGACCTGTCCCGGCAATGGGATTTCGCGGTGTCGGTGGATGTGACACTGCGCCAAGCGATCTCGCGTGCACGTGGTGAGCCGTGGAATCGACGCGTCACGCCACGAGCCGATTTCCTGCGGATCGCGGCGAACTCATGTGCGTGCCGATCCGTAGACGGGAGGGTCGCGAACGGCGACAGCTAGCGAAATCTCGGGCTCAGCGGTTTTCCGGCGCTTCGTAGGCGCGTAGGAAGGTGTCGACCGCGGCCGTGGCGACCGCGTGCATCTCACCGGTGGTGACCTTGCGGGTACCCAGCCGTGAGCGACTTTCCAGCGGGCCGGTGATCAGCACGAGGAACTGTTCCGCGGCGGTGGCCGGGTCGCCCGCGCGCAAGCGGCCGGACAGCGACAGGCGCGCGAGCCGATCGGCCAGCGCCTCGGCCAGTTGGTCGGAGGTGCGGCTCACGACGATGTCGATCAGGTCGGGGAACTGGGCGACCTGGCCGTAGGTCAGCCACCGCAGCGAGCGGGATCGCTCGGCGCAGCAGATCCGGATCAGCCTGTACGCCACATCTTCCAGCGCGGCACGCAAGTCGGGGCCGGGGTTGCGCAATCGCTCCACCACGGACAGGTTCTCCGCCAGCACCGCGTCGCTCGCGGCCGTCAGCGCGTGGCGGAACAGGGTTTCCTTGTCGTTGAGGTGGTTGTAGATGGTCGGCTTGGCGACGCCTGCTTCCTCGGCGATCTCCTGCACGCACGCCTGCGCGTAGCCCCGGCGCGCGAATACGACGAACGCCGCGTCGAGGATCGCCTGCCGCTTGTCGATTCGCCCGCGCGAAGTCGGCCGGCCGGCCTGCGATGTCACTGCTGCCACTCCCGCAGTGTAGCGCGCCGATGGCACCATCTTTCCCTGCTGGTTCAGTTGTATGAACTCATGGACACTCCGACCCCCGAACCGGAACCGCATCGGCCGGGCGAATGTCGGCAAGCGGTCGACCGGACGTTGTGGCGGAACCGATGACTTTCCCGCGGCGAGGGCGTCGTTGGTGATGGAGTATTCCGAGATTCCGAAGGAGAGTCATGACCGACGACGTGGCTGCCGCCTCGACGGCCGATCCCGAATTGCTCGATGTCCCGGAGGTGACCACGGCGGTTGTCCGCGACCGTGTCGCGGCCGCGGGATTGCGCGACTTCTTCGACCGGTCGTTCCGGATCCTGCCGGAGGTCATCGCCGGTCAAGGCGCGGCGATCGAGGGGCCGGCATTCTGCGTGTATCGGAAGGACTCCGATGCCGCGCTGGATCTGGAGGTGGGCTTCGCGGTCGATCGGTGTCTGCGCCCGGAGCGCGATGTCGAAGCCGGTTGCCTGCCCGCGGGCCGCGTGGCCAGGATCGTGCACGCCGGTGGGTTCGACGGATTGGCTGCCGCGTGGGAGCGGCTCGAGTCCTGGATCGTTGGGCAGGGACTCACCGCGGGGCCGTTGCGCTGGGAGGTCTACCTGACCCGGCCTGCTCCGGACATGGACCCGGCGGAATTGCGCACCGAGCTGAACTGGCCGGTGGCGGCGCGATGATCCCGCACGCCGACCGGCTTCCCGGTCGCGGGCTTCACGTATCGGGGTCTTCGTCTCGGCCGGTTCGTGGCCCTGGACCCGCCAGATTGCCCGCGTTCGCGGATCGGCCGTCGCGTGTGCTGTTTTCTGGCGCATCCGAGGTTTCGGGCGAGTCGTCCTTGTCGGCGGTGTCGTGGGGCTGATTCATGACCGCTTCTCCTCAGGGCGTGTCGACGCCGATGTCTCGTTCGGGGGTAGCTATCGCGGATCGGCCTACCCGCGGGCGCGCAGGACAAACCGAGGCGAGGCAATCCCGCGGGTGCGGCCCCACTACGTGGCGTCCGTCGAACGCGGGCCGATGAACGCGCCTGCGTGGGCCGCGAGCGCGGCGCAGGCGGCCGCTTGCTCAGGGAGGCTCGGGTCGGGCGGGGTGCGCAGCAGCACCAACTCGTGGTAGAGCGGCGCGGTGGCGGCTATCAGCAGGGCGCGTGCGTCGACTCGCGGCGGCAGTTCCCCGCGCCGGATCGCTCGCTGGACGATGACCTCGCACTGGCGGTACCGCTGCTCCCATAAACGCCGCAGGGCTCGGGCGGCCTCTTCGGAGCGGAACGAGACCGCGATCAGCGCCGCCGCGATCGAGGGCTGCTCGCTCAGGGAATCCTGAATCTCCTGGTTGAGCGCCGCGAGGTCGCCGCGAAGGGAACCGGTGTCGCGGGGGCGCCAGTCCTGGTCGCTCGCCGCGTCGAAGACGTCGGAGAGCAGCCCGCCGACATCGTGCCAGCGGCGATACACCGTGGTGCGGTGCACCCCCGCGCGAGCGGCGACCGTGTCCACGGTGAGCGCGTCGTAACCGTGCTCGGTCAGCTCCGCGCGGACCGCTTCGAGAACCTGGTCGCGGATGCGGGCGGTCCGGCCACCCGGTCGCGGCACGGGTCGCCCGGAAGCGTCCGGTGCGGATGGGGAGTTCATCGTCGGTAATCCGGTTGCTCGAGGGAACAGGCTGTGCCAGCATCCTAATGCAACAGTCGTCGCACTAGTGAGGTTTGCCGATGCCCGCGCCCCTTCCCGCGGACCCGACCGTGCTCCATCCCATGCCGGGACAGCCGCGTGTGGTGCTGCTGAAACCGCTCGTCACCTCGCCGCTGATCGAGGTCGGTGAGTTCTCCTACTACGACGACCCGGACGATGCGACCGCGTTCGAGACCCGCAACGTGCTGTATCACTACGGACCGGAGAAGCTGATCATCGGGAAGTTCTGCGCGATCGGCACGGGAGTGCGGTTCATCATGAACGGCGCGAACCACCGGATGGACGGCCCGTCGACCTTTCCGTTCCCCACCATGGGCGGCTCGTGGTCGGACCACTTCGATCTGCTCACCGGTTTGCCGAACCGGGGTGACACCGTTGTCGGCAACGACGTGTGGTTCGGCTACGGCGTAACGGTGCTGCCCAGCGTGCGGATCGGCCACGGCGCGATCATCGGCGCGGGCGCCGTGGTCACCGGCGATGTGCCCGACTACGGCGTCGTGGGCGGCAATCCGGCGCGCCTCATCCGCACCCGCTACGACGATCGGGACATCGCCCGGCTGCTGACGGTGGCCTGGTGGCACTGGCCGCTGGAGCACATCACCGAACACGTGCGGACGATCATGTCGGGCAGCATCGCCGAGTTGGAAGCCGTCGCGCCGCACACCGCGTGAGGCCGAAGTCGCCCGCCGCTCGGCGCGACTGCGTGCCGACGCGCGAACCGAGGGCGGCGCCATGCGAGCCGCCGACCTCATAGAGGACCTGCTGGACCGAGATCTACCCGCTACGGAAAAGGTGTCGCTCCCGCACGGAGTAACGAGCTACAGGCCCAGCAGCGTTTCCGCGACCTTTTCCATGGCGTCGCGATACTCCGCACGGCTGGATTCGTCGGCGGTCCGCCGCGCGAGGACGCCCGCGGTGAGGGTGTAGCCGATGGTTTCCGCGATCACCCGCGGCGTCGTCACCGGGGTGATGCGGCCCGCGTCGAGTTGGCGCTGGAGATATCGGGTGAAGCGGCGGATCGGCCGTTCGGTGATCTCCTCGGCCAGCGCCGCCACCTTGGGGTCCACCGCCCCGCGCTCGTCGATCAGGCGTAGCAGAGGTCCCGCCGTGGCGACGGCGGTGGCGAAGGATTCGATGGTGGCGCGCAACATCGTTCGCGGATCGTCGTCCTCGATGCCCGGCTCCTGCGCGGCGAGGAAGTCGTCGCGGACCCGCTCGGCCAGCGCGAGGAAGATCTCCTCCTTGGAGGCGAAGTAGACGTACATCGTCGCGCGGGAGACACCCGCCTCCGCGGTGATGGCGGCGACGGTGGTGTTGTCATAGCCGCGCTCGGCGAACACGCGGGCCGCGGCGTCGAGCAGATCACGGTGCCGGGAGGTGTGCGAGCGCTCCCGCGCCGCGCGTACCGACCAGGTGGACTGGGTCACGCCGATATGCTCACCCATATTGACGTTGATGTCAATGTCAACGAGACTGGGCGGCATGCAGGTCGTCGTGGCGAACAGGGGAGAAGTAGCGGTTCGCGTGTTGCGCACCGCCCGGGAACAGGGTTGGCGCACCCTCGCGCTGCACACCGCCGAGGAGCGAGACGCGTTGCACGTGCGCTTGGCCGACGATGCGGTGTCGTTGCCCGGCGTCGGAGCCGCCGCCTACCTCGACGTCGCGGCCGTCGTCGCGGCGGCGAGGAAGGCGGGCCCCGGCGCGCTGGTGCACCCCGGCTACGGATTCCTCAGCGAGAGTGCGGAATTCGCGAAGGCGTGTGCGGCGGCCGAACTCGTGTTCGTCGGTCCGTCGCCCGAAGCGCTCGAGATCTTCGGCGACAAGACCGCGGCCCGCGCGGCGGCCGAGCGCGCGGAGTTCCCGGTGATCCCGGCGACCCGCCGGGACGCGGACCTCGCCGAGGTGCGGGCCCTGCTCACCGCGCATCCCGCCGGGGTGATGGTGAAGGCCGCCGCGGGCGGTGGCGGACGCGGTATGCGGGCGGTCCGCGACGCGGCGCATCTTGCGGAGGTGTTCGAGCGCTGCCGCGCGGAGGCGCTGGCCGGGTTCGGTGACGACGCGGTCTACGCGGAGGTGCTGGTCACCGGTGCGCGCCACATCGAGGTCCAGATCGTCGCCGACGGCGCGTCGGCGGCGGCCGTCGGCGATCGCGATTGCAGTGTGCAGCGCAGGCAGCAGAAACTGCTCGAGATCGCGCCTGCCCCGGAGTTGTCCGCGCGATTGCGGGAGCGGTTGCATCAGTGGGCGGTCCGGCTCGCCGAATCCGTCGGCTGCCGCGGTGTCCTCACCGTCGAATTCCTGGCCCGCGGCGACGAGGCATGGTTTCTCGAGGTCAACCCGCGGCTGCAGGTCGAGCACACCGTCACCGAAGCCGTCCTGGGCATCGATCTGGTGGCGATGCAATGCGATCTCGCTCGCGGCGCCACGCTGGCCGATCTGGCGCTGCCCGACCCCGGTTCGGCGCGCGGTTACGCCGTGCAGGCGCGCCTGAACGCCGAAACGGTCACCGCGGGCGGCGAGGTGCTGCCCGGCACCGGCACGCTGACCCGCTTCGCGCCACCGACCGGTGTCGGCGTGCGGGTCGACACCGCCGCGTTCGCCGGGATGCGGCAGGACGCGCGCTTCGACTCGCTGCTGGCCAAGATCATCGCCTGCGGCCCGTCCCATCCGGCCGCGCTGCGCCGGTGCGCGGACGCCCTGGCCGAGACCGTCGTGACCGGGGTGGACACCAATGTCGCCGTGCTGCGCGCGGTTCTGGCGGACCTGTCGGGCGGCCGTGTCGTCCCGACCACGTGGTTCGAGCAGCATGTCGACGAGTTGGTCCGCCGCGCGGGGGATTTCGCCGTCGCCCTGCCCGCCGCCTCCGATCGGGCCGAGAACACGGCGGCCGCGGTGACGCTGGCAGGCGACGAGGAAGCGGTGCGGTCGCCCATGGGCGGCACGGTGGTCGCGCTCGCCGAGCCCGGCGCGGTCGTAGCGGCGGGCGGCGAGGTCGCGGTGCTCGAAGCGATGAAGATGCAGCACGTGGTACGCGCCGAACAGGACATGCGCGTGTGCCGCCACGTCGCGGAGGTCGGCGCGGTCGTCGATCCGCACGCGCCGCTGCTGATCTTCGTTCCCGCCGAGCACAATGGCGCGGTCGCGGAGCACACCGCGGTCGACCTGGACTCGGTGCGCGCCGATCTCGCCGAAGTCCACGCTCGGCAGCGCGCGGTGCTGGACGAAGCGCGGCCGGAGGCGGTCGCCAAACGCCATCGGCTCGGGCGGCGCACGGCCAGGGAGAACATCGACGACCTGGTCGACGCGGACAGCTTCGTCGAGTACGGCGCTCTCGCGATCGCCGCCCAGCGCCTGCGCCGCAGTCCGGAGGATCTGATCGCGAACACGCCCGCGGACGGGCTGATCGCGGGCGTGGCCACCATCGACGCCGAGCGATTCGGTCCAGACCGCTCGCGCGCGGTGGTGCTGTCCTACGACTACACGGTGCTGGCGGGCACCCAAGGGATGCGCAACCACGTCAAGACCGACCGCATGCTGGAACTCGCTCGCGAACAACGGCTCCCGGTGATCTTCTTCACCGAGGGCGGCGGCGGCAGGCCGGGCGACACCGACTATCCCGGCATCTCCGGCTTGGACGTCACCACCTTCCGTGCCATGGGCGCGCTGTCGGGCCGGGTTCCGCTGATCGGGATCGTGTCCGGACGCTGCTTCGCGGGTAACGCGGCGCTGCTGGGCATGTGCGATGTGGTGATCGCCACTCCCGACGCGAATATCGGCATGGGCGGGCCGGCCATGATCGAGGGCGGCGGCTTGGGCGTGTACGCCCCGGAGGACATCGGCCCCATCGAGGTGCAGCGCCGCAACGGCGTCGTGCACATCGTCGCCGCGGACGAGGCGGAGGCGGTCGCCACCGCGCGGCGCTATCTCGCGTACTTCCGAGGCGACATCGACGAGTGGGCCGCGCCGGACCCGCGCCTGGCGCGGCACGTGGTTCCCGAGAATCGCTTGCGCGCGTTCGATATCCGCGCCGCCATCGAAGCCGTCGCGGATGTCGGGTCGGTGCTGGAGCTGCGGCGGGACTGGGCCGCCGGTATCGTCACGGCGCTGATCCGGGTCGAGGGACGGCCGTTCGGCTTGATCGCCAACGACTGTCACCATCACGGCGGGGCGATCGACGCTCCGGCCGCCGACAAGCTCAGCATGTTCCTGCGCCTGTGCGACGCGCACGGCCTGCCGATCGTCTCCCTCTGCGACACACCGGGTTTCATGGTGGGCCCCGACGCGGAGCAGGACGCCACGGTGACGAAGTTCAGCCGCCTGTTCATCGACTCCGCCGCGCTGTCGGTGCCGCTGGGCACCGTCATCGTGCGCAAGGGTTACGGTCTGGGCGCACAGGCCATGGCGGCGGGCTCGTTCCGCGCGCCCCGGTTCGTCATCGCCTGGCCGACCGGAGAGATCGGCGGCATGGGCCTGGAGGGCGCGGTCCGCCTCGGGTTCGCCAAAGAACTGGCCGCCATCGAGGATCCGGGGGAGCGGCAGCAAGCGTTCGACAACCTGGTCCAGCTCGCCTACGCCAACGGCAAGGCCCTCACCGCCGCCACCGTCCTGGAAGTCGACGACGTCATCGATCCGGCCGACACCCGCCGCTGGATCCGCACGTTGCGCTGACCGGTGCCCGGAACGTCAGTGCACGCCGCTGAGCGCGTCGACGAGGTTGCGGGCGCGCAGGTCGAGCGCGCCCTCGACGATGTGATTGGTGACGTAGGCGAAGGCGAGACGGCGTTCGGGATCGGCGAACGCGAGACTGCCACCGCGGCCCGGATGGCCGAACGACGCGTTGCCGCCGAGTGGCAGCTCCGCGGTGGGCAGCATGTACCCCGAGGCATACCGGCCGGGCAGCATCAGCACATGATCGGTGCCCGCTGCCTGTTCCCGGGTGGCCGCCGCGAGCGTCTCGGTGGTGAGCAGGCGCGTGCCGTCGACCTCGCCGACGAGCGCCGCGTACAGACGGGCCAGGCCGTGGGCGGTGCCGATGCCGTTGCTCGCGGGCAGCTCCGCGGCTTGCACTGCCGGGGAGTTGAAGTCGATGTCCGCCGGGTCGGTGATCTGGAAGGCCCGATTGACCAGGGCCTGCGGATCACGCATCGCCGCGAGCAGCGGACGCAGCGACTCGGGAACGGCGTCCTCGGGCACCGCGGCCAGGTCGGGGACGGGTGCGAACACCAAGCGGCTGACGCGGGTCCGCTCGGCGGGCGGCAGGCCGATGAAGAAATCGATATCGAGTGGGCCCGCGATCTCCTCGGCGAAAAACCGGCCGGGCGTGCGACCGGACACGCGGCGGATCACTTCGCCGACCAGCCAGCCGTAGGTTCGCCCGTGGTACCCGAACGCGGTGCCGGGCGGCCAATTCGGCGCCTGCGCGGCGAGCGCGTCCACCATCGGCGTCCAAGCCAGTGCGTCGTCCAGTGCGACGGGTTTGTCCAGCGCCGCCACGCCCGCCTGGTGCGTCAGCAGCCAGCGCACCGGGATGTCGGCCTTGCCGGCCGCCGCGAACTCCGGCCAGTAGTGGGCCACCGGCGCGTCGAGATCGAGTTCGCCCCGCTGCGCCAGCAGGTGCGCGATGGTGGCGACGACGCCTTTCGTCGCCGAATAGACCAGCTGCAGCGTGTCGCGCTGCCACGGTCGCCCGGTGTCGGGATCGGCCGTTCCGCCCCACAGATCGACCACCGGCCGCCCGTCGCGATACACGCAGACCGCCGCGCCGATATCGCCCTGCTCGGTGAAATTCTCCGCGAACGCCTCCCGTACGGCCTCGTAACCGCCGGCGACCGTTCCCTCGATGATCATGCGCGACAGCATGGCACGATGCCGCCGAGCCGGCATCCGGCCTGGTGACCACCATCGAGAAGTTCTTCCACCGCGATGTCCGAAAATGGTCAGTGGATTCGACGTTCCGGACGAAGCGTAATATCCTGCGCGTCCTGTTCGTGATGGTTCGTGATGGCCGATGCGAGGTAGTGCACACATGAGCTTGCCTGGCCTTGCGTCGGCTGCTTCCGACTCGAGCGACCCATTCGTGCACCCCGCGCTGTTCTACCGCGACACGGAGGAATACCTCGCGGGCACCATCGGCTTCATTCGCCGAGGACTCGAGAACGACGAACCGGTCGCGGTAGCGGTCCCCGGTCCCAACCTGTCGCTGCTGCGCGCCGAACTGGGCTCCGACGCCGCATCGGTCAAGCTGATGGATATGACTGTCGAAGGCCGCAACCCGGGCCGCATCATTCCCGGCGTGCTTCGTGCCTTCGCCGACGAACACCCCACCGGGCGCGTGCGAATCATCGGAGAACCGATCTGGGCCGGCCGCTCGGAGCTGGAATATCCCGCGTGCGTTCAGCACGAGGCTCTGATCAACGCGGCATTCACCGGGCGGGCGGTGAGCATCCTGTGTCCCTATGACACCGAGCGTCTGTCGGCCCGAGTCTTGAACGACGCGCACGCCACCCACCCTGTCCTCATCGACGACACCGGTCAACGAGCGAGCAGCGCCTACAATCCCGACGGCATCGTCGACTTCTACAACAGAGAACTTCCCGCACCACCCGTAACCGCCGCCACCGTAGCCTTCGATGCGACGTCCTTCCCCCGTATCCGGCACCTGGCCATCGACTACGCCCGCGACGCAGGCATGCCCGAGCATCGCATGATCGATCTCGAACTGGTGATCGGGGAGACCATCACCAACTCGATCGTCCACGGCGGTGGGCACGGCAGGCTGACGATGTGGACCGAGGACAACGAGCTCCGCTACCAGATCAGCGATCGAGGACACATCACCGATCCGCTCGCAGGGCGCCTGCCCGCGCAGTCCTATCGCCCAGGCGGCCGCGGACTACTACTGGTCAACCATCTCACCGACCTCGTTCGAATCCACACCACCCCGCACGGCACCACCATCCAGCTCCACTTCGGCTTCGATCGCGATTCGCCTTGACACTCGGCCTCGAAAAGCTATGGGGTACCGAGCTTTCGGCGTCGCCGGGCGCTGACTTCGAACCGGAGGTGCGTCGGCGTCGTCGGTCGGCGCGGTATCAGCTGCCCGGGGAGTCCTGACCCGGCCCCACTTGGATACCCACCACGCAGGTGTCGTCGTCGGTGTCGGCATCGCTGCCGTCGAGCAATTCGTCCAGACGGTCGTCCAGGGTTCCGGTGAGCTGTGCCGACGTCGCGAGCAACCGCTCGATGCAGTCGTCCAGCAGCCGATCTCGTCGCTCGATCAGCCCATCGGTGTAGAGCAGGAGAGTGTCGTCCGGTTCCAGTTGCAGTTCGGCCTCCTCGAATGTCGTCTCCGCCACAGCACCGAGGAGTAACCCGTCGAGCAGGGGCAAGCTGGACGCCTGGCCTGCGCGCACCAGTACCGGCGGCAGGTGGCCCGCGCGGGCCCAGCGCAGTACCCGGGTGTGCGGGTCGTAGAGCCCGCAGATGGCGGTGGCGAAGATGTTGTCGGTCAGGTCATGGGCCACCAGGTTCAGCCACGTCAGCATTTGCCCTGGTCCTGCGCCGGTGGCGGCGAGGCCACGCAGGGCGTTGCGTAGCACCACCATGCCTGTGGCTGCCTTGACACCGTGGCCGGTGATATCGCCGACGGACACCAGGATCTGCTTGGAAGGCAGCACAACCGCGTCGTACCAGTCTCCGCCGACTGTGTGCTCCTGCTCGGCGGGCCGGTATCGCACCGCGATGCGCAGCCCGAACGCCTCGATGGACGGCTGCGCGTCCGGCATGATCGCCTGCTGGAGCTGACGTGCCAGCTGGCTCTGTTCGGCGGCGTGCTGTTCGGTGTGCGCGAGCCGGTCGCGTGTCGCGGACAGCGCGACCTCGGTCCAGTGCTGTGCGGAGATGTCTTGGTAGGCGCCGCGGATCGCGGCCAGGCGGTCCCCTTCCAGGACCGGTTCGGCGACGATCCGGATGTGCCGGGTCACGCCGTCCGGACGGATCAAGCGGAAGGCCGCGGAGGCCGCGCGGCGGTAGCGCAGCAGGGTCCGCAGAAAGCCCTCCACCGCATTCGCGTCGTCGTTGTGGACGTGCCCCGGCAGTTGCGCGAGCGGAATGGGGTCCGCGGTCGGCGCGAGCCCGTAGAGGGCGAACAGTTGGCTGCTCCAAGTGATCTCGCCGCTTGCCGCATTTTCCTCGAACCCGCCGACGCGGCCGAGGCGCTGTGCGTGTTGCAGCAGCGCCGCCAGCCGCGCGGTCTCGTCCTCCACCCGCCATACCATGAGCACGGTGTCGCCGTGGCGGCCGATGCTGAGCGCGGTCGAGACGGTCAGCGGCACTTGGCCGACCAGTTCGGTCAGCATCATCCGGTCGGCACGGTAGGTCTCGCCGGTGGCGAAGACGTGCTCGATTCGCTCGAACAGCTGCCCGTCACTCGCCGCCATCGGGTACGCCTCGAGCAGTAGCGCGCCGTTGACCAGGCCGCCGGGACGGCCGGCCGGGTCGACGAAGCAACTGTTGACGTGATGGATGCGGAAGTCGACGAGCGTGCCGTCGTCGGCGAGGTGGGGCAGCAGCACGAGCGCTGGATCGAAGAGGCCGTCCGCGAGTCGCACGAGATCCGCGACGCCGGGGCGGTCCGGTGCCTGCGCAGCGGCGAGGTCCGATTCCAGGGTGTGTGCGCACAGCTCGGCCAGTGCCTCCAACTGCCGATGCACCTGCGGCGGCTGTGGTTCGAGCGGTTGCGGCCAGCACACCTCGAGTACGCCGAGCAGCTTGCCCCCCGCGCCCGCCGGAACCGCCGCGCGGCCGCCCTCGCGGTCACCGATCGACGGCAGTCCGGCCCGGCCCAGGTCGTCGATCCACACCGCGCCGCGCTCCGTCAGCGCCCGGCGGGCCGGGGTCGCCACGCCGGGCGGCACGTATCGCCAGCGCTCGGCCTCGTGCGGACCGATGCCGGCGAAACCTGCCAGCGTCAGCGACGCGTCGGCGCCCGCGGACCAGATCGCGACGGCTGTGGCGCCCAGCGGCGTCAGGGCGTGCTCCAGCACCGACTCCGCCACACGTTGCGTGTCACCGGCGGCGAGCAGTCCGCTTTCGGCCGTGCGCAATCGCACAGCAGCGGATGGCTCCCCCGGTGCGGCGGCGCGCAGCAGGAACTGGCCCACCACCGCGCTGACCTTGTCCTGAGCCGATTCGTCGACCAGTTCGGCGGCCAACTCGAGCGGCGTGATGCCCGCTCGCTCGGCGAGGGCATCGAGTTGCCGTGCCGCCTGCGCGGGCCCGCAGTGCAGCCGTTCGACCAGTACGCCCTTGGCCATCTCGATCAGCGCGCGTCCGTCGGCGGTGGCCTGGGCCTGTTGAATCTGCGCGCGCAGCCGCTCCACGGTGGCCGCGAGGCGGTGGACCGCGGGGCCGACGGGCGAGTGAGCGTCAGTTGTCGCGCCGGCCTCGGTGTAGGGGTTGTCCAGATCGGTCATCAGGCATCCAGCCAGTGCTGGATGCACGCGATCAAGGCGTCCGCGTCGACCGGTTTGGTGACGTAGTCGTTGGCACCGGAGGCGAGGCTCTTCTCCCGGTCGCCCAGCATCGCCTTGGCTGTCACGGCGATGATCGGCAGGCTCTCGTACCGCGGCATCTCGCGGATCGCCGCCGTCGCGGTATAGCCGTCCATCTCGGGCATCATCACGTCCATCAGGACCAGGTCCGTCTCCGGGTGGGCGATGAGCTTGTCGATGCCCTCGCGCCCGTCCTCCGCGTGCAGAACGCTCATGCCGTGCAGTTCGAGGATGCTGCTGAGCGCGAAGAGGTTGCGGGCGTCGTCGTCGATGATGAGCACCGTGCGGCCGGCGAGCTTGCCATCCGGCCGCTGTGGCGCCGCGGCGGATGCGTCCTCGCGACGGACCAGGGGCAACATGTCGCCGGGCGCCTCGGCGGTGACGTGCAGCGCGATCCGTTCCCGCAGATCGTCCAGGCTGGACAGCAGCTCGAGGGGCTGGCTCGTGGTGCGATGGTGCAACAGGCGTTCCTGCTCGGCGTCGAGCCGGCGGTTGTGGACGAGTACCGGGACGCTTCTCAATGCGACATCCCCGTCCATCGTCTCCAGGAACCGCAGCGCGGCGCCGTCGGGCATGTCCAGCTCGAGCACTACGCAGTGGAACGCTTCGGCGGCCATCGCCGCCACCGCCTCTTCCACCCCGACCGTGGTGACGACCTGAACCGGACCGCGCGGATCGTTGCTGTCCGCGAGTTCGGCCACCGCGCTTTGCGCGACCAGGGACAACAGGCCTTGCGGTCGCTCCTCGACGACGAGCAGCCTGCGCTGCTGTTGAGGTGTGGCGGGGGCGGGAGTCCGCTCGGGGCGGCTGTCGGCCTGCTGTGCGTCCTCCCGCTCGCGAGGCGGCGCGTCCTGGAAGTCCGGCCGCGCGACAGGCAGGTAGAGGGTGAACGTGCTGCCCTGGCCCAGCGCGCTTTCGGCGCCGATGGCGCCGCCGAGCAGGTAGGCGATCTCCCGGCTGATCGACAGACCGAGGCCGGTGCCGCCGTACTTGCGGCTGGTCGTGCCATCGGCCTGCTGGAAGGCGCCGAAGATCGACTCCAGCTGATGTTCGGCGATGCCGATCCCGGTGTCGATCACCCGGAACGCGACGGCCGGGCCGTGCTGGCGCACGGCGGCGGGCAACTCGCTCGCCTCCGCCGGTTCGATCCGCAGCTGCACCGAACCGGTCTCGGTGAACTTGACCGCGTTGGACAGCAGGTTACGCAGCACCTGCCGCAGCCGCGAGTCGTCGGTGAGCAGGTCCGACGGCAGGCCTGGCGCGGTCGTGACGCGGAAGCGCAGACTCTTCTGAGTGGTCATCGGCCGGAAGGTGGCCTCGACGTAGTCCAGCAGCTGACGCAACGACACGCGCTCGGGCGTGAGGTCCATCTTGCCCGCCTCGACCTTGGACAGGTCGAGGATGTCGTTGATCAGCTGAAGCAGATCCGAGCCCGCCGAGTGGATGATGCCCGCGTACTCCACCTGCTTGGGCGTGAGATTGCGGCTCGGGTTCTGGGCCAGCAGTTGCGCGAGGATGAGCAGACTGTTCAGCGGGGTGCGCAACTCGTGGCTCATGTTGGCCAAGAATTCCGACTTGTACTTCGACGCGAGCGCGAGTTCTTGGGCGCGGGTCTCGAGCTCCTGCCGAGCCTGCTCGATCTGCAGGTTCTTGGCTTCGATGTCGCGGTTCTGCGTGGCCAGCAGTGCCGCTTTGTCCTCCAGCTCGGCGTTGGATCGTTGCAGTTCCTCCTGCTGCACCTGCAATTCCTCGGAACGGGCTTGCAGTTCGGTGGTCAGGCGCTGAGATTCGACCAGTAGCTCGTCGGTACGGGCGTTGGCGATGATGGTGTTGACGTTGACGCCGACCGTCTCCATCAGCTGGTCGAGGAAATCCCGATGGATGCGGGTGAAGTGGTGCACGGAAGCCAGCTCGATCACACCGAGGACCTGTTCCTCCACCACGATCGGCAACATGAGCAGGTCGACCGGCGCCGTCTGCCCGAGCCCGGAGGAGATGGTGACGTAGTCGCCGGGCACATTCTCCACCGCGATCGTGCGGCGACTGCGTGCGGCCTGGCCCACCAGAGACTGGCCGAAGGCGAACCGCGACGGGCTGCCCGGTTCCTCCTGGCTGCCGTAGGAGCTGATCAGCCGCAGCTCCGGCCGCTCGTCGCTGTCGTCGGCGAGGTAGAACGCGCCGAACTGCGCGGAAACCAACGGCGCCAGCTCGTCCATGATCAGGCCGGCCACCACATGAAGGTCACGTTGCCCCTGCATGAGACCGGAGATGCGGGCGAGATTGGTCTTCAGCCAGTCCTGATCCTGGTTGGCCGCGGTGGTCTCGCGCAGCGATTCCACCATCGCGTTGATGTTGTCCTTCAACTCCGCGACCTCGCCGGAGGCCTCCACGGTGATGGAGCGGGTCAGGTCGCCCTCGGCCACGGCGCTGGTGACCGCGGCGATCGCGCGGACCTGGCGGGTCAGGTTGCCCGCCAGCTCGTTGACGTTCTCGGTGAGCCGTTTCCATGTGCCCGAGACGCCCTCGACCTCGGCTTGGCCGCCCAGCCGCCCCTCCGATCCCACCTCGCGGGCAACGCGGGTGACCTCGGCCGCGAACGCGGAAAGCTGGTCGACCATCGTGTTGATCGTGGTCTTCAACTCGAGGATCTCGCCGCGGGCGTCGACGTCGATCTTGCGGGTCAGATCGCCTTGCGCGACCGCGGTGGTGACCTGGGCGATGTTGCGGACCTGATTCGTCAGGTTGTTCGCCATGGAGTTGACGTTGTCGGTCAGGTCCTTCCATGTGCCCGCCACGTTCGGCACGCGTGCCTGCCCGCCGAGCATGCCCTCGGTGCCGACCTCGCGCGCGACGCGGGTGACCTCGTCGGCGAACGCGGACAGCGTGTCGACCATCGTGTTGATCACCCCGGCGAGCGCCGCGACCTCGCCCTTCGCCTCCACAGTGATCTTCTGGCTCAGATCACCGCGCGCCACCGCCGTGGCGACCTGAGCGATCGAACGCACCTGGCCGGTCAGGTTCGACGCCATGACATTGACGTTGTCGGTCAGGTCCTTCCACGTGCCCGACACGCCCCGCACGGTCGCCTGGCCACCGAGATTGCCCTCGGTGCCGACCTCGCGGGCGACGCGGGTGACCTCGTCGGCGAACGCCGAGAGCTGATCGACCATCGTGTTGATGGTCTCTTTGAGCTCCAGAATCTCACCGCGGGCATCCACCCTGATCTTCTGACTCAGATCACCACGGGCCACGGCGGTGGTGACCTGGGCGATCGAACGCACCTGCGCGGTGAGGTTGTCGGCCATGACGTTGACCGACTCGGTGAGGTCCTTCCAGGTCCCGGAGACGCCCTTCACGTCCGCCTGGCCGCCCAGCCTGCCCTCGGTGCCGACCTCGCGGGCGACGCGGGTGACTTCGTCGGCGAACGCCGAGAGCTGATCGACCATCGTGTTGATGGTGTTCTTCAGTTCCAGAATCTCGCCACGAGCGTCCACTCTGATCTTCTGGGACAGATCACCCTGCGCCACCGCGGTGGCCACCTGGGCGATCGAACGCACCTGCGCGGTCAGATTGCCCGCCATGAAATTCACCGAGTCGGTGAGGTCGCGCCACGTACCGGAGACGCCCTTGACATCCGCCTGGCCACCGAGGATGCCCTCGGTGCCCACCTCGCGCGAGACCCGGGTGACCTCGTCGGCGAAGGACGAGAGCTGATCGACCATCGTGTTGATGGTGTTCTTCAGTTCCAGGATCTCGCCGCGGGCGCTGACCGTGATCTTCTGGCTCAAGTCGCCCCGCGCCACCGCGGTCGTCACCTGCGCGATATTGCGGACCTGGTCGGTCAGGTTGCCCGCCATGAAGTTCACCGAAGCGGTGAGATCGCGCCACACGCCGCCGACGCCGGGCACCTCCGCCTGACCGCCCAGCCGGCCCTCCGAGCCGACTTCGCGCGCCACGCGGGTGACCTCGTCGGCGAACGCGGACAATTGGTCCACCATCGTGTTGACCGTGTCCTTCAGCTCAAGGATCTCACCACGAGCGTCCACGTCGATCTTCTGGGACAGGTCGCCCCGCGCCACGGCCGTGGCGACCTGGGCGATGTCGCGCACCTGGCTGGTCAGGTTGCCCGCCATCGCATTCACCGAGTCGGTGAGGTCCTTCCAGGTACCGGACACGCCGGGCACCTCGGCCTGACCACCCAGCCGCCCATCCGTACCGACTTCGCGCGCGACACGGGTGACCTCCGAGGTGAACAGCGACAGCTGGTCCACCATGCCGTTGAACACCGTCGCGATCTCGCCGAGTAATCCGTCGGCGTCCGTCGGCAAACGGGTGCCGAAATCGCCGTCGCGCACGGCCGTCAACCCGGCCAGCAGCTGGCGCAGCTCGATCTGATCCGTGGCCGTAGCAGCCTGCTTGGAAGCGGTGCGGGCGGGTGCCGCCGTGTCCGTCATGCTCATCCTCGTTCTGCCCCACCCCATTCGGACGCGATGCCGCGCACGACGGGTTCGCCGACCAGCGGTGCTGTGCTGGCTGCTGAACACAGATACACCCGCGCATATCGCCTTGAAACTATCATTCAACAGACGCGGTGCCCGGCCGTCCGGTGTTTCGCGGAACCGGTCCGGGGCCCCGCAGCAGAGCCCGGCGGGCATCGCCGACGCCCGCGTGGCGTATCCGACCGCCGCGCGGCGGACGACGAGTATCCCGCAGCAGCGCTACCTGCTGTCTCGTGCCGCCCGGTCGGCGCCGAGCGCGGAACGACCGCGATCAGGCGGCGGAAACTGTCGTGGCACACCGGAATACTCGGCGCCGACCGATCTTCGTGACGAACTGGAGGAGCGCATGGCGCGCGAACTCGACGACCTGCCTTACGCGCGATACCTCACCGCCTTGGACGGTGACCTCGAAGCGGAGCGCGACTACGACTGCGTCCGGGTGGACGGCGGTGCGCTGGACGACATCGATGTACCGCACGCGCGCTTCAACGAGTCGGCGTTCACCTCGAACACCTTCACCCGGGGGACGCTGCGCTACAGCCGGTTCACCGATGTGTGGCTGCGCCACGTCCGCTGGGTCGGTACCGAATTGGCCGACACGGCATGGCTCGACAGCGAGGTGGTTGCGGGCGCGATGTCCGGCGTCGACTTCGCGGGGGCGAACCTGCGGCGGGTGCGGTTCGAAGGCTGCAAGTTCGATGCGGTCAACTTTCGCCGCGCCCAGTTGCGCGAGGTGTCCTTCGCCGACTGTGTGCTGCGGGATTGCGACTTCGCCGAGGCCGACCTGACCGAGATCACGGTGCCCGGCTCGGCACTCGTCCGGGTCTCGTTGCGCAACGCGCGCACGGCGAAGGTGGACCTGCGCGGCGCGACGGCGCTCGATATCACCGACGGGCTCGACAGTCTGCGCGGCGCGACGATCACCAGTCCGCAACTCATGGATCTCGCGCCCGCCTTCGCGCACTCCATCGGTATCACGGTGCGGGATTGATCGCGGAGGAGTTCGCGCGGTAGCGGACACCGCTACCGGCCCGACGGAAAGCGGCCCGGTTGCCGGAACGCCATTTCGGCGAACCGCCGATGCGCGCGACACCCGATTGATACATTGCGCCGATACCGCGCAGTACCGCTTCATCGAGGACGCGAGTCATGATCGATCCGGATCCCCTCCGCAGTACCGCGGGCGTGCGCGCCCTCGTACGCATCGCCGGAGAGCGGGGCATGCCGCCCGCCGAGTGCCTGGCCGGTACGGCGCTGGCGCCCTCCGAACTGGGCGACCCGGCCGCCGGTATCACCGTGCAGGACGAACTGCGGGTGGTGCACACGGTGCTCGGCCGGTTCGGCGACGAGCCCGGACTCGGTCTCGCGGCGGCGATCCCGCACGATCTGCGGTCGCGCGGGCCGTGGGGGCTCGCGCTGCTGGGTAGCCGGACGCTGCGTGAGTTGATCGAGGTGGGGTCGCGCTACGTCGGTCGCACGATGCCGTTCGGGCGACTGTCCGTCGAGGAAGCCGACGACGAAGCTCGGCTGGTGTTCGAGGACACCGGCATTCCGCCCGGCATGCGGGCGTTCTTCGCCGAGGCGGCCCTGGCCGGGGTGCCCGCCTTCGATCGGGAATTGTTCGCCTGCGGCTTCCCGGTGCGGCGGGTCGGCTTCCGGCACGCCGGTCCGCGAAACGTCGAGCGATACCGCGACGTTTTCGGCGTGGTGCCGATTTTTCGGTGCGGCCGCGAGCGCGGTGTCCTTCGACCGCGGTGTGCTGGACCGGCCGTTGCCACCGGCGAACGCCGCCGCGCGGGACGAACTGTGGGCGAACT
>NZ_BAFR01000102.1 GCF_000308435.1 Nocardia araoensis NBRC 100135
ATTCCTTCTTGTCGGTCGGCCACTGCTCGAGGGCGACGTGCAGGGCGTCGATGATGCGTTCCCATGACTCGGCGGTGGAGCGTGTGTGCCCGAAGCCGCCGGTAGCCTCCAGCACGCTGTATCCGTGGAAGGTGCTGCGCAGCAATCGGACCGCGTCGGTTCGGTCGGGTTCGGCCAGACCATAGGCGCGCAGCATGCCGTAGGTCAGATCGACGGCGCGCAGCGCGCCGGTCGCGGTGCGCGCCACTTCGGGATCGAACGGAAGCTGGGTCGCGGCGTAGCGGCCGGGGTAGCGCAGCGCGTAGTCGCGCCAGGCGTGGGCGTAGGCGGCGAGCGCATCACGTCCGGCGCGACCGGCCACCGCGGCCGCGATCAGTTCGGTCTTCTCCGTGGCCGCCAGAACGGATACCCGCGCCCGGAGATCTCGCAGATTCTTGACGTGCGAGTACAGGCTGGCGTCCTGGACGCCGAACTTCTTGGCCACCGCTGACATGGTGACGTTCTCCAGACCGATTTCGTCGGCGAGATCGGCCGCGGCCCGTGTGATCCGCTCTGCGGTCAGTCCCGCTCGGGCCATCATGCGCACACCTCCAAAAACTTGGCCTACTTATTTATTACCTAATCATCCTAGGTTTGGCAATCGCGAAGGCGCTCCGCGCTGCGCCCCGGCCGACGCCGACCAGCAGCTTGTCCGCGCGCGCCGATTCGCCGACGCCGATACCTTCTGTGCGGTTACTTGCTTAGCGCAAGTAAGTAGACTATAGTTGCGTAGCACAAGCAACTAATCGTGTGCTGGGAGTAGGCATGGCAGTTTCACCTGATGCGGCTCGGAGCCTGATAACCGAGCTCTATTTCATGGGCCGTGCGATCCGCGCTGCCCTGTCCCATTCGGAAGAAGGGCACCTGCTGCCGGGGGGTGTCGGCGTGCTGGGCACCCTCGAGGCCAGGGGGCGATGCAGGCAGGTGGATCTGGCCCTGGACCTTTGCATCAGCCCATCGACGCTGAGCAGGCAGGTCGCCGAGTTGGTGAATTCCGGCGACATCGCCCGCCATGCCGATCCCAGCGATGGCCGGGCCACCCTCATCGAGATCACCGATCAAGGACGGGATCTGCTGCGGCGCATCCGGGTGTCGCGGGCACGGGGATTGCAGGCCGCTCTCGCCGATTGGAGCGAGGACGAAGCCGAGCAGGCCACCGTGGTTGTTCAGAAGCTCAGGAATTCACTGGCCGCAGTCGCGCACCACACCGCGGTGGGCGGGAGCGAGCCGGTTTCGACAGAGAGTCAGGAAGTGGATGTCTAATTCAGTCGATGCGGGGACGAGGCGCGATCCGGACGCGATGACCCATCGTCAAATCCTGGAGGCGATGACCGGCCTGCTGGCGGCGTTGTTCACCGCGCTGCTCAGCACGACGATCGTCTCGACCGCGCTGCCCACGATCATCGGCGACCTGGAGGGATCGCAGACCGCCTACGCCTGGGTCATCACCACCGCACTGCTGGCCAACGCCGCCTCCACCCCGATCTGGGGCAAATTCGCCGACCTGTTCAACAAGAAGCTGCTGGTCCAAACCGCCATCGTCATCTTCGTCGCCGGTTCGGTCATCGCCGGACTCGCCCACAACGTGCCTGTGCTACTGGCCGCGCGCGTCGTCCAGGGCATCGGCATGGGCGGACTCACCGCCTTGGTCGTCGCGATCATCGGCTCCATCGTCGCCCCCCGCGAACGCGGCCGCTACTCCGGCTACATGGGCGCGGTCATGGCGGTCTCCATGTCCGGCGGCCCCATCCTCGGCGGCGTCATCGTCGACAGCCCACTCGGCTGGCGCTGGTGCTTCTTCGTCTGCGTACCCATCGCCGTGATCGCATTGGCGCTGTTGCAGTGGACGCTGCGGCTGCCCACCGAGCGCAAGGAAGGCGTGTCGATCGACTGGCTCGGCGCGACGCTGTTGACCGCCGGTGTCTCGGTGCTGCTGATCTGGGTGTCCTTCGCCGGGAAGGCGAACTACTACCCCTGGATCTCCGAAGAGTCGGCGCTCTACGTCGGTGCCGGTGTGCTGCTGCTGATCGCTACCGTGTGGGTCGAGTCCCGCGCCAAGTCGCCGATCATCCCGCTGCCCATCGTCACCGAACGCACCACGGGTCTGGCGATCATCGCCTCCATCGCCGTCGGTGTCGGCATGTTCGGCGCGACCACCTTCCTCGGGCAGTACTTCCAGACCGCACGCGGCTACTCGCCGACCATCGCGGGTGTGCTGACCATCCCGCTGGTCGCGGGCATGCTGATCGCCTCGGTGGGCTCCGGCCAACTGATCACCCGGCGCGGCAAATGGAAGAGCTTCGTCGTCTCCGGCGCCGCGCTGCTTGTGGCCGGATTCGCGCTGCTGTCCACAATCGACCACGCCACCAACCTGTGGCTGGTCGGCACCTACATCACCATCGTCGGCCTCGGCGTCGGCATGATGATGCAAAACCTGGTCCTGGCCGTGCAGAACACCGTCAGCGTGCACAACATCGGCGCCGCCTCCAGCAGCGTCGCCTTCTTCCGCACCTTCGGCGGCGCCATCGGCGTCTCCGTACTCGGGTCGGTACTGGCCACCCGCGTCAGCGAGCTGTCCGCGCAAGGATTCGCCAGGCTGGGCATCCACCCCACCACCTCCGGCGGCAGCAACCTGAACCTGGACGCCCTGCCCGCACCCATCGCCACCATCGTGCGCGCCTCCTACGGCGATGCGACCGGGCGGATCTTCCTCATCGCCGCGGGTGCCACGGTCGTCGCCCTCATCGCGGCGGCGCTGCTGCCGAACCGTCCGCTGCGCCGCACGATCGACATCGATCCCGCACTCGACCCGACCGCGAACAAGTCTGCCGCGCAGGACGATCCGACCGTCACGGATGACATGGCCGCACTGGATGCCGAACTGGCTGCCTTCGCGGAATCGAGCTGGGACGACAACCGAGTCTGGGATGGCGCCGAGCGCGTGTTCTCCGAGCCCGAGCCGGTGCAGGCCGCGTCGATCGGGCGGCATGCGGTGGTAGAACAGAACGGCCGTGTGTACCGGGTGGCGGCGTCGTCACCGAACGGTCTCCCGGCCGGCGGCTTGGCGGGGTCGGACTTCGATGGCGGGGCGTTGGGTGGTCGTGTCCGTCGTGAGGACGGTCGTCCGGTGCCGGGTGCGGTGTTGACGGTGGTCGATCACGGTGGCCGTCAGGTCGCGCGGGCGAACAGCGCCGCTGATGGTGGTTATGCGATCACCGCGCCGGAGACGGGTGACTACGTTTTGATCGTGTCGGCGATGGGGCACCAGCCGACCGCGGTCAATGTGTCGGTCGGCCGGCGGCCCCAGCGGGTGGACCTGACCTTGGTGGGTTCCGGTGAATTGTCGGGTGTGGTCCGTACCGCCGGCCCGGGTGTGCCGCTGTCGGGTGCGACCGTCACGCTGACCGATTTGCGTGGCGAGGTGGTCGGGTCGGCCGTCACGGGCGAGGACGGCACCTACGTCTGTCGCGGTGTGGTGTCAGGTGTCTATACGTTGGTCGCGGTCGCGGAGCATATGCGTCCCAGTGCCACCACGTTGACGGTGCCGGAAAGCGGTGTGCTGCGTCATGACATAGAGCTGGCCGCGGTGGCGGTGCTGACCGGGTCCGCGTGGGCGGGGGACAGCCGAGCGGTGCCGGATGTGCTGGTCAGTGTGCTCGACGCCGCGGGGCAGGTGACCGCGACGGCACGCACCGACGACAACGGCCGGTACGTCGTGACCGATCTGCCCGAAGGCCAGTACACCGTCGTCGCGCGTGGTTATCCGCCGGTGACGGGGCAGGTCACCGTGTCCGGCGGCGAGGTCGCCTACGATGTGCGGCTCGGTTACGAGACCGAGGATCGTCGATGAGCGGATTGACCGGTCGTGTTCGCACCACGCAGGGGTGGCCGGTACCGAACGCGGTATTGACGGTGACGGATATGACGGGGCGCCAGATCGCCCGTGCGGTCGTCGACGAAACCGGTGCGGTGGGCACAGAGCCGTTGCCCGCGGGTGTTCACACCGCGGTGCTCACCGCCGCCGGGTTCGAGCCCGTAGCGCGGACCGTGCGGATCTCCCCGGCAGGGACAGGCGTGCTCGGTGAGGTGGTGCTGGCACCGGTCGTCGGGACGGTGGCGGCACCGCCACCGGGGCCGTGGACGATCGATCCGGTGCATTCGACGGTGATCGCCACGGTGCGTCATCTGGGCATAGCCAGCATCAAGGCCCGATTCGCCGAGGTGAGTGGGCGGCTCGACATCGCCGAGCCGTTCGAACGGTCCACCGGGCACGCGGAGATCAAAGCGGCGAGTATCGATACCGGTATCTCCGCGCGTGACGATCATTTGCGTTCGCCGGACTTCCTGGATGTCGACACCTATCCACTGATCACCTTCGCCGGCAGCGGGTTCCGTCGTACCGGTGGTGACACCTGGGTGATGCCGGGTGAGCTCACCTTGCACGGGCAGCGTCGCTCGGTCGATCTCGAGGTGACCTATGGTGGGTTCGGCGCGGATCCATGGGGTGGTGTGCGTGCTGCGTTCCACGCCGAAACAACTCTGCACCGCAACGATTTCGCGATCGATTACAACGCGGTCGTACGCGCGGGAGTGGCCGCCGTCGGCACCACCGTCAAACTCGACCTCGACGTCGAAGTCGTGCAAGGCGAGCAGCTACCCGTGATCTAACCGGCTTCGGCCGAAAACGGGGTTCGGGGTCGATGAATTCCGTTCGTGCACATCGTCTGCATTTCGAAGACGAGAACCGACTGCACGAGGAGAACTCATGACCCAGCTGCCGTCCGCGGTCACCGCGCGGACCCTCGACGTCCCGGGTGCGCGCCTGTACTACGAACTGCGTGGCGCGGGACCGCTGGCCGTGCTGGTGGGCGCGCCGATGGCCGCCGCCGCGTTCACGCCACTGGCCGATCTGCTCGCCGCCGATCACACCGTGCTCACCACCGATCCGCGTGGGCACCAGAACTCCACACTGGTGGACGCCGAAGCGGACTCGACGCCGGAACTGCGCGCCGACGACCTCGCTCGACTGATCGCCCACCTCGACGCCGGGCCTGCCGTGGTCTTCGGTTCCAGCGGTGGTGCGGTGACCGCACTCGCCTTGGCCCGGTCTCGTCCTGATCTCGTCACCACCGTCATCGCGCACGAACCGCCGATCAACGCGCTCGTCGCCGACCGAGACGCGCACCGTGCCGCGACCGACGACCTCGTCGCCACCTATGCCCGAGGCGACGTGCTCGGCGCCTGGCGGAAGTTCTTCGTGGCCGCGAACATCGCGATGCCCGAGCCGGTGCTCGAGCAGATGTTCGGCCCGGAGCGTGACCCGCGGCAACTGGCCAGTGAGCGTTACTGGTTCGCCCACGAGATCCGCGGCACCACAATGTGGGAGCCCGACATCCCCGCGCTGCGCCAGGCGCCCCTTCGTCTCGTCGTCGGTATCGGCGCCGACTCCGCCGGGCAATTCTGCGATCGCACCTCGCGGGCCCTCGCCGCGGCGCTCGACCTGACGCCAACGCTGTTCCCCGGCGGACACACCGGCTTCGTCGACGATCCCGGAGCCTTCGTCGACCGGCTGCGCGAAATCCTCCGCGCGTCCTGAATCAGCAGAGTCGACGCGCAGGCTCGGAATCGGTTCACAACGTGAATCTGCGTCCCTTCGCGGCCCACTCGCCGCGGCCGCGCGGCGTGATGGCCCAGCGGCCGCGGTGCTGGCAGTCCATGATCAAACCGCGCGACTGCAGGCGCAGCAATGCGCTGCGCACCGACCAGGCGGTCAGTCGCGCCTGCTGCGCCAGTTGGTCGACGGTGAGCAATCCGCCTGGCGCCAGCACACCCAGCACCGCGAAATCGGCGGCAGTCCTGGGTCGTCTCATCATGTCGCAGCCCTTTCCCTCGAGGAGAAGGCAGCCCGGGATCGACATCGGCGCGGCGGCCCTGGGTTGCCGAATCGACGGTAGAAGCCACACCGATACCCCCGCCATGATTTTGCGCGACTTTGCGAAGTGCGTTGACCGGCATCGGGTCCGGTGGGGACGATTGCACGACATCGTCCGCCAGCTCTCGCAAAGGATCAGCTATGAACCTGCGACTTCTCGGATCCGGATCCGACCATGGAGCTTGCCCCGCCGTGTACGCGACCGACACCGGCGTGCTGGTGGTGCAGGGCGATGCGACCGATCGCACGGGCACGGTCCGCGTGCCGCACCAACTGCTGGACTGGCTCGAACCGGGTATGTGGCTACGGGTGGAGGCGAGTGGAACCTGCGGTTCGGTGCTGGTGGCCGGTGAACCGGTCACCGACCCCGAACTGCTCGCCCAGCTGACCCTCGACTGTCACGAAACCGCCGTGGTGGTGCGCTGATGCTGCACGTCGCGGGTGACCGCTGCTTCGAGCCGCTCTTCCGGGCGGCTCGATTCCGCGCTTTCCATTTGGAGGTCAGAGATCAGTATGTGATGGAGGACGAGCAGGAAGCGTTGCGCCGCTTCGATGCCGGAGTAGCGTACGAGCGAGACGAACAGCCCGAGTCGTGGAAAGCCTGGGATGCTCTGATGGTCGAGTCGGCAGGCCGCGGAGTGGCACTCGAACGACTACGAGTCGTGACGGTCCCGCATACCGGCTACACCCGGTGGCTGTTGTCGGCGACCGACGACAACATCGCCACGGGCGAGGTGGTGCGCTGGTTGCCGCGGCATCTGGTCGACCCGGCGGACCTGCCGCACGACGACTACTGGCTGTTCGACACGAACACGGTGGCCTTCAACACCTTCGCCGCGAACGGAGCGTTCACCGGGCTGTCGATCAGCACCGACCCGGCGCTGGTCGCCCGGTACCTGTG
Source organism: Nocardia araoensis NBRC 100135 (assembly GCF_000308435.1). Taxonomy (GTDB): domain Bacteria; phylum Actinomycetota; class Actinomycetes; order Mycobacteriales; family Mycobacteriaceae; genus Nocardia; species Nocardia araoensis. The sequence goes on from NZ_BAFR01000102.1 coordinate 6,873, forward strand.
GGTGCGGGAACGGCTGTGGCCCATGGGCATCGATCATCAACGATATTGCGAGAGTGAGCACGTACCCGAGTGAACGGTGTGTCGGACGCACGCGAGGTGCTGGGCGCGCGCCTGCGTGAACTTCGTCGCGCTGCCCACCTGACCGGCCTGGAGCTGGCCGCGAGGTGCGGCTGGCATTCGAGCAAGGTCTCCCGGATCGAGGGCGGCAAGCAGACGCCGTCGGAAGCGGACCTCGCCGCGTGGTGCGAAGCCTGCGGCAATACCGCCGTACTGGACGATCTGGTCGCCAACGCGCGCAATCTGCAGTCGATGTACCTGGAATGGCAGCGCACCGTGGCCTCCGGGCACGCGCGCAGGCAACGGCAGTCGATCCACCTGGAGGCGCAGACAACGCAGATCCGCTGGTATGCGCCGGACACGTTGCCGGGGTTGCTGCAAACCGAGGGCTACGCGCGGGCGATCCTGACCGCCTGCATCGCCGTGACCGGCGGGCGCGACGATCTGGAAGAAGCGGTGGCCGCGCGCATGACCCGCAAGCAAGTGCTCTTCCGGGCGAAACACCGGTTCCACTTCGTGGTCAACCAGGCCGCGCTCTGGCGGACGGTCGGCGACGCCACCGTCATGGCCGAGCAACTCGCCCACCTGCTCGCGGTGATGGCCAACCCGACCGTCCGGTTGGGCATCATCCCGATCTGCGCCGAATACCGCGCGCCCGCGACGAACTTCGTCATCTACGACCGCTCGCAGGTGCTGACGGAGACGGTTTCGGCGGAGCTGACCATCACGAGGCCGTCGGAGATCGCTCTGCACGAGAAGACCTTCGCGATCCTCGCCGAGCAAGCCGAGTACGGCGATCGAGCCCGGGCGCTGATCGCGAAAGCGCTGGAACGCCGCCGCGGCGCCTGAGCGGGTCGAGCCGTGCAACGACGATGCCGCCGCGGTCGTCCAGCGGCGGCATCAGGGCGATCGACTCGTCAGCGCACGAACGTCGCCGCTCGATCGGCGAGGTCGAGCAACGGTTGCGGAAAGACACCGAGCGCGAACGTGGCCGCCGCGGTGATCGCCACGATCGTCGTGGTCAGGGGCGGGCTGACCAGCACCGGCGCGTCGGCGGGCGGGTCGGTGAAGAACATGAGCACGATGACCCGCAGGTAGAAGAACGCCGCGACGGCGCTGCAGATCACGCCGATGATGACCAGCGATGTCGCGCCGCCCGAAGCGGCGGCCTCGAAGACGGTGAACTTGCTGACGAAGCCGCTGGTGAGCGGCAACCCCGCGAAGGAGAGCAGGAACAGCGCGAAAACCATTGCCAGCCAGGGCGAGCGGCGGCCGAGCCCGGCCCAGCGCGGCAGACCGGTGGCCTCGTCGCCGTCCGGCTCGCGGACCAGGCTGACCACGGCGAACGCGCCGAGCGTGCCGATTCCGTAAGCCAGCAGATAGAACAGCACCGCCGCGACACCGCGATCGTTGGCCGCCACCGGGCCGGTGAGCAGGAATCCGGCATGGGCCACCGAGGAATACGCGAGCATCCGTTTGACGTCGGTCTGCGTGATCGCCATGACCGCGCCGACGGCCATGGTCGCGATCGCGACGGCCGCGAGGATGGGCCGCCAGTCGTCGCGCAGGCCGGGCACCGCGACCTGCAGCACGCGCACCAACGCGCCGACCGCGGCGATCTTGGTGGCCGCGGCCATGAATCCGGTGATCGCGGTGGGAGCGCCCTGGTAGACGTCGGGCACCCAGGACTGGAACGGCACCGCGCCGATCTTGAACAGCAGACCGACCGCGAGCATCGCGACCCCGAGGACCGCCAGCGTCGCGTTGTCCGGATGCTGCGCGATCGCGTCGGCGATGCCGCCGAGCCGCACCGTGCCGGCCTGGCCGTACAGTAGCGCGACGCCGTAGAGGAAGAACGCCGAGGAGAACGCGCCGAGCAGGAAGTACTTCAACGCCGCTTCCTGGGAGAGCAATCGCTTGCGCCGGGCCAGGCCGCACAGCAGATACAGCGGCAGCGACAGCACTTCCAGCGCGACGAACATGGTCAGCAGGTCGTTGGACGCCGGGAACAGCAGCAGGCCGCCGACGGCGAGCATCGTCAGGGGGAACACCTCGGTGGTCGCGACACCCGCGCGCAGCGCCGCCGCTTCGGCCGCGCTGCCGGGCACCGCCGAAGCCTGGGGGGTGAAGGCGTCCACACCGTGTTCGAGGGTGGCGGCGGCCCTGCTCCAGGTTCCGGGGCCCGACCGCGCCCGTCGGCGCGGCTCGGCTCCGCGCTCGGCGATGAACAAGATCCCGAGCAGCGACACCACCGAGATCGTGCCCTGCAGGAACAGGGTCACGCCGTCGATCGCGACCGCACCGGCGACAGCGGTGGTTTCGGTGCCCGCCAACAGCACCACGGCGACCAGCGCGGCGACCGAGCCCGCCACGCTCAGCACCAGATGGGTGGCATAGCGGTAGCGCCGGGCGACGAACGCTTCGGCCAGTACGCCGAGCACGGCGGCGCCGAACACGATGAGCATGGGGGACAGGGCCCCGTATTCGATGCTCGGTGCGGGAACGCTCGCGGCGAGCGTCGCGGTGGAGGCGAGGTCGGTCATTTGTGGGCACCTCCGGGATGGTGGGCCGATCCCGCTTCCGCCGGTGGCACCGACGGCGCGGGATCGCTCCGGCCGATGGTGGTGAGCGTCTGGCTCACCGCGGGATCGATGAAGTCGGTCAGGACTTTCGGGTAGATGCCGAGGAACAGCAGCGCGGCGATCAGCGGAATCACGACGGCCAGTTCACGTGGGGCGAGATCCCAGATCCGTTCGTTGCCCTTCTTCACCGGTCCGGTCATCATCCGCTGATAGAGCCACAGCACGTAGAGGGCCGCGAGCACCAGCGCGCTGGCGGCGATCACGGCGGCGAACCGGTAGCGGGTGAAGGTGCCGATCAGCACGAGGAATTCGCTGATGAACGGGGCGAGGCCGGGTAGCGACAGGGTCGCCAGACCGGCGATGAAGAACGTGCCGGCCAGCACCGGCGCCACCTTCTGCACGCCGCCGTACTCGGCGATGAGCCGGGTTCCGCGCCGCGACACCAGGAATCCGGCCACCAGGAACAGCGCGGCGGTGGAAATGCCGTGGTTGACCATGTACAGCGTCGCGCCGGTTTGACCCTGGCTGGTCATGGCGAAGACGCCCAGGATGATGAAGCCGAAGTGGGAGATCGAGGTGTAGGCGATCAGGCGCATCACGTCGGTCTGCCCGATGGCCAGCAGGGCGCCGTAGACGATGCCGATCACCGCGAGCGTGATCACCAGCGGTGCGTAGGTGTCCGACGCGGCGGGGAACAGCAGCAGGCAGTAGCGCAGCATGCCGAAGGTGCCCACCTTGTCGACCACCGCCATCATCAGCACCGCGCTGGACGGCGTGGCGGCGACGGCGGCGTCGGGCAGCCAGGTGTGCAGCGGCCACAGCGGCGCCTTGACCGCGAAGGCGAACATGAACCCGAGGAACAGGGCATTGAGCACCGCGGGGCCCGCGCCGAGCTGCCCCGCATTGGCGGCGGCGACCACGGTGCGGAAATCGAACGTGCCCGAGGAGCCTTCGCCCAATCCTTCGCGGGCGGTGAGTACGTACAACCCGATCACCGCGGCGAGCATGATCAACCCGCCGAACAGGTTGTACAGCAGGAACTTCACCGCCGCGCGGGAGCGTTGCCTGCGCAGCAGCGCGTCGCCGGTGCGCGGCCCGAACCCGCCGATGAGGAAGTACATCGGGATGAGCATCGCCTCGAAGAAGACGTAGAACAGCAGGATGTCCATGGCGAGGAAGGAGATCAGCACCATCGCCTCGACGAGCAGGGTGAGCGCGACGTAGGTGTGGGCCACCCGCCTGCCGCTGCCGACTTCGCGTTCGTCGTGCCAGCCCGCCAGGATCAGCAACGGCACCAGCGCCGCGGTGAGCAGCACCAGCACCAGTGCGATGCCGTCAAGTCCGAGGGTGTAACCGGCGCCGAACGCCGGGATCCACTGATGGGATTCGACGAACTGGAATTGCGCGCCGCCGGGATCGAAGCGCACCGCCAGCCCGATGCCGATACCGAGCGCGAGCACCGAGAAGCCCAGTGCCACCGCGCGCGCGAGGGTGCGGCGCGCGGCGGGCAGGGTCAGGACGATCGCCGCGCCGACGACCGGCGCCAGCCACAGCGCCGTCAACCAGGGGAACTCGCTCACCACAACCTCACCGCCAGCAGGGCGGCGGCCACCAGGGCCGCGCCGGTGAACATGGACAGGGCATAGGAGCGCACGAACCCGGACTGCACTCGCCGGGCGCGTGCGGACAACCCGCCGATCAGCGCCGCGGTGCCGTTGACGACGCCGTCGATGCCGCGGTTGTCGAGGAAGACCAGCGCCCGGGTCAGGTACTGTCCCGGCCGCATGAACGCGGCCTCGTTGACCGTGTCGCCGTACAGGTCGCGGCGCGCCGCGACGGTGAGCGCGGACACCGCTTCGGGTGCGGTCTCGGGGACCTCACGCTGCGCGTACTGCGAGTAGGCCACCCAGACCCCGACGGCGACCACGCCCAGCGCCAGGATCGTGACCAGCGCCGCGGGAACGGTTTCGGTGCCGTGGTGGGCGCCAACGACCGGTTCGAGCCAGTTCTGCAGTGCGGAGCCGAAGACGAACACCGCGCCCGCTCCGATCGAGCCGACGGCGAGCAGGATCATCGGCCCGGTCATCACCGCGGGGGCTTCGTGCGGGTGGGTGTCCGGTTTCCAGCGCCGTTCGCCGAAGAACGTCATCAGCATGACCCGTGTCATGTAGAACGCGGTCAGTCCCGCGCCCAGCAGTGTGACCAATCCCAGCGCGACCCCACCGAGACCGCCTTGATTGAACGCCGCCTCGATGATCCGGTCCTTGGAGAAGAATCCGGCGAACGGCGGAACCCCGATGATGGCGAGGTAGCCGAGGCCGAAGGTGACGTAGGTGATCGGCAGCAGGGTGCGCAGTCCGCCGTAGCGGCGCATGTCGGTCTCGTCGTTCATCGCGTGCATCACCGAGCCGGCCCCGAGGAACAACCCGGCCTTGAAGAATCCGTGGGTGAGCAGATGCATGATGGCGAAGGCGTATCCGGCGGGGCCGAGTCCGGCGGCCAGCACCATGTAGCCGATCTGGCTCATGGTGGAGGCGGCGAGCGCCTTCTTGATGTCGTCCTTCGCGCAGCCGATGATCGCGCCGAACAGCAGGGTGACCGCGCCGACCAGCACGACGCCGAGGCGCGCGTTCGGTGCGAGGTCGAAGATCGCGTTGGAGCGCGCGATCAGGTACACGCCCGCGGTGACCATGGT
>NZ_BAFR01000101.1 GCF_000308435.1 Nocardia araoensis NBRC 100135
ACTGACCGAAGTCTCCGCACGGCTGCCCCGCACGCACGACCGCGTGCTCATCACCGGAACGGAGCAGACCGTGCCCAACGCCACGCCCAGTCACGTACTGCTGCACGGATTGCTGGCCGGTGGCGCCACCGCCTCCGTCGCCGTGCACGGCGGCAACGGTCCCGCCCGGTACGGGTTCCGCCTCGAGCTCGTCGGCAGCGACGGAACGTTGACCGCCACCCCAGCCCAGCCGGGGACGTTCATTCACTGGGGCGACTGGGACATCCGGATCGGCGACCAGAGCCTGACCGTGCCCGACACCTATCGCACCGTCCCCGCCGGCGTCCGGTCCGGTCCACCGGCCAACATCGCGGCCCTCTACCAGGAAGTCGCCCGATCCATCGCCGAAGCCCGGCGACCGCATCCCAACTTCGAGACCGCCCTGCGCCACCACAGGCTCCTCGCCGCCATCGAAAAGTCAGCGGCCGACGGAATCGTCCGGGACATCTCGTAGCCGACAGGGAGGGCGGAATCGACCGATTCCGCCTCCGCCCACCGATCCGCGCACGATCGACCTCGTCGCGAGGGTCAACCCCTCGTGGGCGACTCGAACGCTACGATCTGGCGGTGTCGAAGGTGTGCAACTATCCGGGCTGTACGCGCCCGATCACGAGCGGAGCAGGGCCCGGTCGTCCCTCGGAGTACTGCGACCGGCCCGATCACACGCGATGGCGGGCGTGGCGCGAACGGCAACGGCAACAGCAGGAGTCGGAGGCCGCGACTGCTACCGTCACTGTGACGCAACCGGGACCGGTGACCGTCGCACGGTTGCGGGCCGATGAACTGCTCACCCAGTTCCGCGGACTCGCCGAGCAGTTGAACACCACGCTGAGCGCCGCGGTCGCGGAGTTGTCCACACTGGCCGACCCGGCGGTCGCGGAAGCCCAGGTACAGGCGGTGCAGGTGGACGCGGCGCGCCGGATCGCCGAGGCGCAGAGCGCGGCGGTAGCGGCCGAGCAGGCGCGGCGCGAGGCGCAGGAGGCCAGGGAAATCGCCGAATCCGCCGCCGACGACGCGGCCGACGCCGCCGAACAAGCCGAAGCATTGATCGCCGAGGCGAATTCGGCGCGCGACGACGCGCTGCGAGAAGTCGAACGCGTCACCAAGCAGGCCGCCGACGACGTGTTCGCCGCCCGCAGCGTCGCGGAAGCCGAAGTCGCCACCGTGCGCCGCGAGTCCGCCGAGCAGATCCAACGCATCGAACAGCAAGCCGCACAACGAATCGAGCGCGCCGAGCGGCGCGCACAGACCGACATCGCACAAGCCCGGCGCGAGGCGGAAGCCCTGGTCGCGGCCGCCCATTCCGAGCGCGATGTCGCCGTGCAGCGCGCAGCGGACGCCGAACGAACGGCCGAACGAGCCGAGCGAACCGCCGCGGAGCGGGCCGAAGCCGCCGACGAAGCGCGAGCCGAATGGCGCCGAGTACGCGCCGAACTCGACACCACCCGCGCCGAACTCGCCGAAACCCGGCGCGCCGCCGCAGCCGAACTCGCCTCCGTCCGTGCCGAAGCCGCCGCGGCCGTCGACCAGGCGCGCGCGGAAACCGCTCAGCGGCTGGAAGCGCTCGACGAAGCGCGCGTGCAGACCCTCGCGCGCGCCGAACGCGCCGAAGCCCAGCTCGACCGACTCCTCGCCGAAACGCGTCGCAAATCGTCCGCTACCGAACCTGGTCGGCGCGACGACACCTGAACAGGCGCACGGGTTTCCGTACTAGGCTTTCGATGCAAGGTGTTGCGTGACGTGGAGGAGAATCCGGGCATGGCCGTCATCCACCGGACCACCATGGTTCCCACGAAGATGGAACTGCTGGCCTCGTGGCTGCCCGGCCGCATATGGTATCGCGGTGAAAGGCTACCGGATCTGCGGAAAGCCGGTGGTTTCCGGCTCGATGACCCGGACGGAGAAGTCGGGATCGAATTCATGGTGGTCACCGATCACTCCGGCGCGGAGCCGCGCACCTATCACGTGCCGCTGACCTACCGAGGCTCGTCGCTGCCGGACGCCGCCGAGGCACTCGTGGGCACTTCCGAACACGGTGTCCTCGGCACGCGATGGGTGTACGACGCCACTCGCGACCCGGTGGCGGTGACTCGGATCGTCGCCCTGCTCACCGGGGACGCGCAGCCACAGGCCCAGAGCGAAAGCGATACACCGGACCCTTCGGTCACCGTGTCTGTCGCGGAGAAAGTCTCTCTGACAGAAGGATTCGGCCAGGTCCGGGATGGATTGTCGTACACAGACATCCCGGTGGGCGACCGGATCGTCCGGATCCATCGCCTTTTGCGCGGTGCCGCTGAGGCTGCGGTCGCCGGCCGGGTCAGCGCCCCGTGGCGGCTCGACGACGGCGCCACCGCCAGGGGCGTATTCATGGAACTCGTCACGTAATTCGCCTCCGACGGCACGCGTGGCGGCGACCTGCGCACGCACGACGATGACTGTGATGAGGCAAACGACTCGCTAACCGCAATTTCGGTCATATCATGTAGCTATGCCCGAAACCGAGGTCGAAGGGCGTTCGGAACCACTGGCCGGCGCAGCCCGGCAGACGGTACTGGTGGCCGGTGCCTGCTCGATGATCATGGGTGTGGCCCTAGCGGTGTGGCCGCACAAGTCGCTGCCGACGGCGGAACTGCTGTCCGGCGGCTACCTACTGCTCAACAGTGTCCTACAGCTGGTCGTGGCGCTCGGTGCCCGCTTTGTGACCCCGCTGCGAGTGCTGGTGCTGGTCAGTGGCGCGCTGTCGGCCCTACTCGCGGCGCTGTGCCTGGCGGGCGGGAATTCGGCTCCACTGCTGGCGTTCTGGATCGGATTGGCGTGGGCGGTCCGGGGGATCTGTCACGCCACCGTGGCGGTCTGGGTCGACGATCTGCCCGGGCGGGTACGGCAGGAGCTGTTCGGGCTGGTCACGCTGGCGCTCGGCGTGCTGGTCGGTTCGGTTCCGTTCGAGTCGCCGGACACGCTCGGCTGGGTGACCGGATCATGTCTGATCGCGATCGGAACGCTGGAGGCCTTGTTCGCCGTCGGCTCCCGGCGTGAAGCGGTAGCCCTGCCGGGCATGGTGCCGACCCTGCGCCTGGACGGCTGACCGTGACAGCGCATCCGGTGGCGAACCGGATGCTATCGAGGTTGACTGGGCGCCATGGCTTCCCAGCAATCCGAACTCCGGTCGCCCGCGGAACTCGTCGTGGTCACCCACGGCACCGATACCGCGATCACACCGATCGCTCTGAGCGACAGTCACGGCGCGCAAGCACGTCTGACGGAACTGCTTCCGGCCGGGAGCGAACTGGTGCGGATCTTCGGGCCGGCCAACCGCTTGGAGCGCAGGCTCACCGGCACCCCGCACCTGGAGACCGGGGCGGAATACCTCAACTACTTCTACGTCCGCGGCGTCACCGGCCGGCTCGACGAACTGGCCGAGCGGATGCGTGCCGCCGACGATGTGGCGGCGGCATATGTGAAGCCGCCCGCCGAACCGCCGATCGCGCCGGAAGGCGCGCGAGCGATCACCGGCCGCTCCACCGCCGAGGCCCCGCCGGTCACGCCGGATTTCGCGGTCCGACAGGGATATCTGGATGCCGCCCCGCAGGGAATCGACGCCCGGTGGGCCTGGACGGTTCCCGGGGGCCGCGGGACCGGCGTGCGCGTGGTGGATGTCGAGGGCGCCTGGCGGTTCACCCACGAGGATCTGCAGGTCAACCAGGGCGGGGTGATCGGAGGCAGCCCCTCGCCGGAGCAAGGTTGGCGCGACCACGGCACCGCGGTCGCCGGAGTGATCAGCGGTGACGTGAACGCCTACGGCATCACCGGGATCGTGCCCGAAGCCTACATCCGGGCGGTGTCGATCTTCGGATCCGGATCGGCGGCCGCGATCCGCTCGGCGGCGGACGCGCTCAACCCCGGCGATGTGATGCTGCTCGAACTGCACCGTCCCGGACCGCGTTCGGCCTACGCCAACCGGCCGGACCAGCGCGGCTATATCGCGATCGAGTGGTGGCCCGACGACTTCGCGGCGATCAGGTACGCGGTCGGCAAAGGCATCGTTGTGGTGGAGGCGGGAGGCAACGGCGGCGAGGACCTCGACGCCGCGAGCTACGACTCCCGCCCCGCGGAGTTCCCGAGCACATGGCGCAATCCCTTCCGCGGCGGCGAGGCCGACTCCGGGGCGATCATCGTCGGAGCCGGCGCACCCCCACCCGGCTTCCACGGCCGGGACAACGGCCCGGCCCGCTCCCGGTTGCCGTTCTCCAACTACGGGAAACGGGTCGACGTGCAGGGCTGGGGCCTGGAAGTCACCACCACCGGATACGGCGACCTGCAAGGCGGTCCCGATGAGGACCTCTGGTACACCGACGTGTTCAGCGGAACCTCGAGCGCGTCGCCGATCGTGGTGGGCGCGGTCGCGAGTTATCAGGGCATGAGCGCGGCCGCGGCCGGACGCAAGACCCCGGCGGAAGTGCGCGCCCGGCTGCGGGAAACCGGCTCACCGCAAACCGATGCCCGGGACCGGCCCGCATCCCAGCGCATCGGCAACTTACCGGATCTGAAATCGATGATCTTGCCACGATAGGCGGTCGTTCGCCGAGGACTGGAGTGCTCGGAAACCCCGGTATCCGGCCCCGATTCCACTACTTGGAATTTACTCACGCCATAGTTGTGAGAAATGAAATCCGCCTCGAGTCGAGTGCGGCGGTGGCTCGACCGTACGCCGATATCAGATGCGACCGTGGAAGTCGTGCGCTGATCAATCCACGCGTGCCGCGAGCAGCAATTCGAGCAGCAACTGGGCGAATTCGGCTGGCTCGTCGGTGAATCCGCTGTGCCCGCCCGGGAACTCGGTCAGCGGGATGTTCAGCTGCTGGGCGAGTGTCTCCGCGGGGCGGTGGGGGAGCTTGCCCTTGCTCTCGCGGCCTGCTCCGAGCACGAGGCGGTCGGCGACCGGCGCCAAGGCGGCGATGTCGGGCAGATGTGAGGTGATCGTGCGCAACTCGTGTTCCATGTTGCGCGGGGCGTTCGCGTGCAGGCGTTCGATCATCGCCGCGGCGCGCGGCGAGAGTTCGGCCGGATCGGGCATCCGGACACCTCCGCCGATGCCTTCGAGAAAGCGGGCGCCCGCGGCGGCGAGACCGTCGGTGACGAACAATTCGTACACTTCGTCGACGAACGCCCTGTGCTCGGCGGCATCGGGCAGCACGCCGAAAGACGGCGGCTCGTGCGCGATCACCAGGCGCAACCGCTCGGGATGCCGGGCCAGCAGATCGAGCGCGACCACCGCGCCGCCGCTGCCGCCGAACACGTAGGCGTCCTCGCCCGTGGGCGTGAGATGCTCGAGGAGCAAGTGGGCGTCCTCGCTCTGCACCTCGACCTCGATGTCGGCCGGTGGCCCGGGGTCGAGCACGCTGCGCGAATAACCGCGCGGGTCGATGGTGACCACGGTGAAGTGTTGTGCGAGGGGCTCGAGGATGGGATCGAACACCGCCGCGTCGCCTCCGCTGCCCGGTAGCAACAGCAGCACCGGCCCGGCGCCACTCACCTCGTAGTACAGCGTGGCGCCAGGGACTCCTAGCGTGCCGGATCTCATGGTTTCT
>NZ_BAFR01000100.1 GCF_000308435.1 Nocardia araoensis NBRC 100135
CTCCGGGCGCGGTGTCCGCCAGCGCGCTGGACCGGACCGCAACCAACCGCGCGGCGTCCGGCGGACTCAGCACGCCCGCGACGACGGCGGCGGCGTATTCGCCCAGACTGTGGCCGATGACGCCGTCGGGCTCGATGCCGTAGTGACGCAGCGTCGCCGCGGTCGCGAGCGACACCGCGAACAGGGCGGGCTGTCCATAGCGCACGCGGTCGAGGTCGTGCCGCGCGGCGCGGCCGGTGACGATCTCGCGAATGTCGTAGTCCAGCAACGACCGCATCGCTTCGGCGCATTCGTCGATCCGGGCGGCGAACACGGGCTCGTCGCGGTAGAGCCCGGCCCCCATACCCGAATACTGAGCACCGGCGCCCGGAAACGCGAAGACGATGTCCGGGCGCTGCGACGGTACCCGTCCGGCGGCGACGGGCCGTGGCTGCGGATCATCGCCCGACAACAGTGCGGTGGCACGCCACCCGGACTCCGGATGTGGCCCCCGCGAAACCGTGTAGGCATGGTCGGCTCCGGTTTCGGCCGTCATATCGTCGGCCTGCGCGATCTGTTCCCGGCAACCGGCTTCCGTGACCGCCGAGACCAAGAGCAGTTGCGTGCGCGGATCGGGGTCGCTCGACTCGCTGCGCACGGGGGCTTGTTCCAGCACCACATGGCAATTGGCGCCGCCGATACCGAACGAGCTCACCCCGGCGATCCGGGTGCCGTCGCGTTCGGGCCAGTCCCGGGTGTGCTCGACGACCTCGAACAGGCCGCGGTGGCGCTCCAGATCCGGATGGGCCGGACGCGCGTGCAGCGTCGCCGGAATGCGCCGATAATGAAGGGCGAGTGCGGCTTTGATCAGCGAGGCGATACCTGCCGCGCTGTTGGTGTGGCCGATGTTGCTCTTGACCGATCCCAGCGCGATCGGCTGCGGAGCCGTTCGGTCGGCGAACACCGCGGCCAGCGCCGACAGCTCGATCTGATCACCCAGTGCGGTCGCCGTGCCGTGCGCCTCGATCAGGTCGACCGCGTCGATCCCGACATCGGCGACCGCCAGCGCCTCGGCGATCGCTCGCGCCTGCCCGGCCGCCGACGGCGCGGTGAATCCGGCCTTGCCGCCGCCGTCGTGGTTGACCGCGCTGCCGCGCACGATCGCGTAGACCGGATCGCCGTCGGCGAGCGCGTCCGCGAGCCGCCGCAGCACCACCACGCCCACGCCCTGACTGTGCACCATGCCGGTGCCGTCCGCGCCGAACGCCCGCGTGCGGCCGTCCGCGGAGAAGACCGCATCGGGCACATGCAGGTAACCGCGTCCTTGGGGCACGATCAACGACGCGCCCCCGGCGAGGGCGGCATCGCATTCCTCTGACAACAGCGCCTGGGCGGCGAGGTGTACCGCGACCAGCGAGGTCGCGCAGGCGGCCTGTACCGCCACCGCAGGGCCGGTGAGGTCGAGCCGGTAGGCGATCTGCTGCGGGAAATAGTCGGTGAGCGTGCCCGTCTCCGCCTGCAACCGGCCGATCGGATCCCGTTCGGCGTTCGAGCGATACGCGGCGAGGTTGTGTTCCAGATAGTCACTGCGCGAGGCCCCGGTGAAAACGCCGGCCGTGCCGAGGCCCGCGCCCGCGCGGTATCCCGCGTCGCCGAGCGCGTCCCAAGAGCATTCCAGCAGCAACCGCAGCTGTGGATCCATCAATTCGGCATCTCGTGCCGTGATGCCGAAATGCTCGGGTTCGAAACGGTCCTGGCCGTCGATGACCGCGCCGACGGGCACGTAATTGCGGTGCGCGCGCAGTTCGTCGGACACGCCGCGAGCGGCGAGCTCCGAGTCCTCGAACCGGGTGAGGCCTTCGCGGCCCGAGGCGATCAGGTCCCAGTAAGAGGCCAGATCCGGTGCGCCCGGAAACCGGCACGCCATTCCGATGACGGCGACGGCGTTGTCTTCGTTCACGATTCGATCTCCACTTCCGAGTCCACCGTCAGTTGTCCGCGCATCATTGCCAGCACCGGGCACGAGGACTCTACGAGCCGATGCAGGTCCCGATATCGGGCCGGTGCGTCCGGGCCGTCGATCCGGACCCGCACACCGATGCGCCCCGGCTGGGCCGCGTCCGTGAGCCCGAACACGGGACCGAGATCCACCTGGGCGGTAACGTCCACCGACAGCGAATGGATGGCGATGCCCAGCCGCGCCGCGTGGAAGCGGTAGGTGACCGCCTGACAGGTGCCCAGCGCGGCCAAGGCCGTTCCGATCGGGTCCGGACCTGCGTCACCGCCCCCGGCCGCCACGGGTTCGTCGACCACGAGGCTGTGGCGGCCGATGCGCACCCGCATCTCGGTCGGCGTGCCCGAGCGGTGTTCGGTACGCACGGTGAACCGCTGTCTGCGGTCGGTCGCGCGGCTCGCCGCGGACCGCAACCGGAATACCGTGTCAGCGAACGACATCCGCGAGCCTCGCTTTCGATCGATGCGCCCGCCGACGGCGTCCGCGCGCCGCGGCGCCGGTGAGATCGATCGGCACGGCACCGGATCGGGTCGCCGACGGGTCCGGTGCAGCGCGGTCGGCGATCCAGTCCGCCAGTCGCCGCACGGTGCCGAGCCGGAAGATGTCCGGGACCGTGAGCGCCGGGGTGAGATGCCGCAGTCTGCGATGGGCCCGAACCAGGGTCAGGGAGGTCGCGCCGAGATCGTGGAACGGAGTGGTCACCGCGATGCCGGGGCCGAGCAGATCGCTGAACACCTCGACGATCACTGCCTCCACGCGCGTACGGGCGGCCGTCGCGGTCGCGGCCGGGGCAGTGAGGACGAGTTCGGCCGCGTCGCCGAAGTGCGTTTCGGTGGTGAGCCCGGCGGCCGTGGCCGAGGCGTGCAGTCGGCCGATCCACTCCGCGGCGTGGTCCGTGGCGGCGCCATCGACGGGTTCCGCACGCAGCGTCAGCGTCAACCCGAGCGCTTCGGCGTGCCGCGCCGCGTGCAGCAGCCAGTCGTCGACCGGTGTCGGCGCCTGCTCCCGGTGCGGAGCTCCGGCCGGCGCGGCTGTGTCCTCGTCGGCCGCGACGACGGGTGATCGCAGCGGATATGTTGCTGGAGCGCGCTTTTCGGACCCGGGCCGATCATCGTCGGTAACGGTTGCCGCTCGACCGTCTTCGGCAGGTATCCAGGACGCCGCAGTGGTCGCGTCGCGACGGAACGGGTTCGGCAGCCGGGCATGGTCGACCTTGCCGTTGGACGTCAACGGCAAGGCGTCCAACGGCACCCACCGGGAAGGCACCATGTATTGCGGCAGGTGCCGCGCCGCGTGGTCGGCGAGTCCCGTGGTGTCGACCGGTGCGTCGCCGCCGGTGACGTACGCTACGAGCTGCGGCCGGTCATCCGCCCCCGGCACCGCCGCCGCCACACAGCGGCGCACGCCCGGATGCCGGGCCAGCACGGCCTCGATCTCGCCCAGTTCGATACGGTGGCCGCGCACCTTGACCTGCCGGTCGACGCGGCCGAGGAACTCGATGGTGCCATCGGGACGCCACTTGCCCAGGTCGCCGGTGCGATACAGCCGCAGGCCCAGCCGGTCGTGGCGGATGAAACGACGCGCGGTCTGCTCGTCGTCCCCGACATACCCACGCGCCAGACCGGCTCCTCCGATGTGCAGTTCACCGGGCACGCCGACCGGACAGGGCCGGCCCTCCTCGTCGAGCACGAGGAAGAACTGCGCGCGCAGCGCCGTGCCGTAGGGGATGCTGGTCCACTCGGGCCGCACCTGCCGGATCGGGTGGCAGATCGACCAGATGGCGGCCTCGGTCGCGCCGCCCAGACTGATGACGCGCACATGCTCGCCGATCACCGAGCGGAGCCGGTCGGGCAGCGACAGCGGAATCCAGTCACCGGACAACAGGAATACCCGCAACGAGCGCAGCCGCGCCGCGGCCGCCACATCCGCCTCGGCGTATTCGACGAGCATCTCGGCGAGCGCGGGCGCGGTGTTCCACACCGTGACCTGGTGCGCGGCGACGAGTTCGCACCAGTGCCCCGGGTCGCGCAGCCGCTCGGCTTCGGGCACGACCAGCGCCCCGCCCGCGCCGAGGACGCCGAAGATGTCGTACACGGACAGATCGAAACTCAGCGCCGAGAGGGCCAGGACCCGGTCGCTCGGGCCGACGCCGAAGCGGTCGTTAATGTCGTCGATGGTCGTGCGCGCGGCGCGATGTTCGATCGCGACGCCCTTCGGCTCACCGGTCGATCCGGAGGTGAAGATGACGTAGGCCAGAGCGTCGTCCGCGGCCGCGATCGGCTGATCCACCGTCACCGCGCCGGACGCGGCCTCCAGCGGATGCGCGGTGACGTTCCCGGGCAGTTCGACGCCGGGCGCGGCCACGGCATGGGTGATTCCGGCACGGCGACAGACCGAGGCGATCCTCGCCGCGGGCCACTCGGGCTCGACCGGCACGAATGCGGCTCCCGCCCAGAGCACTCCGTAGACGGCGACGATCTGTGCTGCCGACTTCGGGGCGAGGACCGCGACACGGTCGTCCGGACGGACCCCGGCCGCGATCAGCCGCCCGGCGAGCGCGCGCGCCCGCGCGGACACCTCGCCGTGCGTCAGCGTCTCCCGGCTGGACAGCACCGCCGCCGCCGCGGGCCGCGCCGCCGACTGCTCGCGTTGCGGGTCGATGAGCAGCCCGGCGCCGAGCCCGGGTGCGAGCGGCTGCGTCTGCTCGAAATGCGGATTCCAACCCAGGTCGACGGCTTCCCACGCCCGGTCGTCCTCCGCCAGGTGACGCAACAGGCGGGCATGGGCGCCGAGCATCCGGGCCACGAAGTCGGCCGGGAAGGCCGCTTCGACCGCGTCCCAGGCCAGCCGGAGCCCGCCCGCCTCGTCCCAGACGATGTGGTCGAGGGTCACCTGCGGCGTCTGCGACACGCCGAAGATCTCGTCGCCCAGCCACCCCGCCGCCGCACGGTCGGCCTGGCCCAGCCCGACGCCGCTGGTGAAGACCACCGGGTAGCGCGGGGCCAGGTCGGGGAACTGCTCGCGCTGGACCTCGACACCGCTGTAGGAACGGTGCTCCAGATCGGCCCAGAACCGCGCGTTCACGCGACGGGCGAAATCGGTGAAGCTGTGCCATGAATCCGGGTCCGGCGACGGCATCTCGACCAGCGCGGTAGTGCTGAAATCCCCGACCACCCCGTCGATATCCACGTTGTCGGGACGATCGAAGAGGGTCGCGTTGAGGCAGAACGCGTCGGTGGCGCCCCAGCGGGACAGGGTCAGACCGAAGGCGGCGAGCAGCACGGCGGTGGGACTGAGCCCACGCCGCGCCGCGTGGGCGGTGAGCGCCGACCAGTGAGCTGGACTCAGCCGTTCCTCATGGCGGCGGAAACGTGCGGTGCGAATCGTTTCCGGCGCGGCGGCGTAGGGCAACCGAGGACCGGGCGGCAGCGCGGCCAGTCGCTGTCGCCAGTACGCCTTGTCTCGCTCTCGTCGCTCTGTTTCGGCTGTGCGGCGTGCGCGCAGCACGCGAAGGAACGTGGTGGAAGGTTTGTGCACCGCGGCGCCGGGATCGGCGACGAACAGCCCCCACTCACGCATGAGCTGGATCCAGCTCGCCATGTCCAGCATCATGATGTCGAAGCCGACGAACAGCCGCATCGCACCGGACGGCAGGAGCGCGGCGTGGATGTCGAACAACGGTCCGGTCGTGGCATCGCGCACCTGATGCGACTTCTCCTGCCGCAGCCGCGCCAGTTCGGCGGCGGCGTCGCTTCCGGGATCCCGCAGATCGGTGATCCCGATGCGGTAGGGATCTCCCGCCGGTAGCACCCGTTGCCTGCCGTCGTCGGTGACGACGGCGCGCAGCATGTCGTGCCGCGCGACGACTTTGTGCCACGCCGCCTCGAGGGCGGCGACCTCCGACCACGCGTCCGCCGCCACGAGCCGCTCCGGATCGCGGTCGAACTCGAAGTAGTAGAACGTGGCCACCCCGCCCAGTGGCATCCCTTCCTCGCGGCCGACCCAGTAGGACGCCTGGATCGGAGTGAGCTCCTCCTCGTCGACGGCGTCGGGCACGTCGGCGGTCGACGGCTCCGGATCGGCACCGGGCGCGGGATCGTCTGGCCGGCCGCGATTCTCGACTTCGGCGGTCAGGGTTTCGATCGTGGCTCCGACGAAGGAGGCGAGCGGAACGCGGACTCCGGTGCGTTCGGCCAGGCGCACATGCAGACGGGCGGCGAGGAACGAATCCAATCCGAGCTCCTGCAACGGGCGCCGCGCCTCGATCTCGCGCGCGTCGATTCCCAGAACCGTTGCAGCGCAACGGCGAACTTCATCCACGGTGGTCGCCATCTCCAGCCCTTGCTCGGCAAATCCGACGCGCCTACACTAACCAGTAATGACAATCTTTTTCAACAATGCGTTGGACTGCTACCGGTTGCTGGGGCGGTCGGGACTGCGCGTATCACCGATGGCGTTGGGCACGTTGACCTTCGGATCCGCCTGGGGTTGGGGAGCGGACAAAGGGGAAGCCCGCCGAATCTTCGACGCGTATGTCACCCGCGGCGGCAACTTCTTCGACACCGCGGGCAACTACACCGGCGGCACCGCCGAGGAGTGGCTCGGCGAGTTCGCCGCGACCGACCGGGACACCCTCGTCCTCGCGACCAAGTACTCCGCGCTGCGGCGGCTCACCGACCCGAACTCCGGCGGCAACCATCGCAAGAACATGATCGCCTCGGTCGAGGCGAGCCTGCGCCGCCTGCACACCGACTACCTCGACCTGCTCTATCTGCACCTGTGGGACGACCTGACACCGGTCGAGGAAATCCTGCGCGCCATGGACGATCTGGTGCGCGCGGGCAAAGTGCTCTACGTCGGCATCTCGAACACCCCCGCCTGGCAGATCGCCCGCATGCAAACCATCGCCGATCTGCGCGGCTGGACACCGATGATCGCCGTTCAGCTCGAATACAACGTGGCCGAGCGCACCGCCGAGCACGACATGCTGCCGATGGCACGGGAACTCGGCCTCGGCGTCGTCGCCTGGTCGCCGCTGGCGGGTGGCGTCCTCACCGGCAAGTACACCCGCGCCGACCTGCCGTCGGAGGCACGCAAGCCGACGCTGGGCACCTCCCGCAAGGACCTGATCCTCGCCGGGGAGGGTCTCACCGAACGAAGCCTGGCCATAGCCGACTGCGTGCGCCGCGTCGCCCGAGAACTAGGCCGCTCACCGGCGCAGGTGGCCCTCGCGTGGACGCTGCGGCAACCCGATGTCACCGCGCCCGTTCTCGGCGCACGCACCCTCGTGCAACTCGAGGACAATCTCGGCGCGCTGACCGTCCAGTTCGACGACCACCATCTCGACCGGCTCCGGGAAGCATCCGCCATCACCGCCGGCTATCCGCACAACGTGCTCGCGCGCCCCATGGCGCGCCGGACCCTCGTCGGAGACATGCGCGTCGAAGCGCGCTCCAGGTCCTGACGCCGTGCACCGACACCCCCGAGGAAACGATCTTGGCTCTCTTCGACCTGTTCATCGACCGCCTGCTGCGCCGACCGCGAGGGCCGCTGGCCCGGCGGATGTGGCGGGACATGAAGTCCCACCACGACATCTTCCGGGACACGCTGGCGGCGCTGCACCTCACCGCCGACGACCGGCTTCTCGAAATCGGCTGTGGCGGTGGCACCTTCGCCGCACGAGCGCTGGAGTCGGGCTGCCGGGCGATTGCGGTGGACCACAGCGCCGACATGGTGGCACTCACAAAGTCGGCGAACGCGGATGCCGTGCGCGAGGGCCGGCTCGAGGTCGTCGAGGCGGCCGCCGAATCGTTGCCGCTGCCGGACCGGCACTTCACCTGCGCCACCGCGATGAACGTGCTGTTCTTCGTCTCCGTTCCCGCCACGCTCGCCGAACTGCATCGCGTGCTCGCGCCCGGCGGACGCCTCGTCCTGCACACCGTCGCACCCCAACCGCCGCGCTCGGTCATGCCCGCGCCGCTGACGGGACGCGTGCGCTTGCACTCCGACGCCGAACTCGTCGCCATGCTTGAGACGGCAGGCTTCCATCAGCCGCGCGTCGAGCGGGTCAACGACGCCTTCCAACTTCTCACGGCATCACGGCCCAGCTGAACAAACGCTTCAGCAGGCGTCGACCGATCCGTCCGCCACTGGCAGACAGCTTGGGTGCGAGGAGGTTGGGGCACTCTGGCCTGTCCATTGTGGGTCTCCTCGCCAGTTGTTGCTCGACTCTCCGACACGCGGTACCTACGACCAGGAACGATTTCCCTGACAGAGCTGAATGAACAACAGATGAATTTCGCGAGAGAACAGACGTCGTTGGTGCCGCAGCCGACCACCGCCACATGCCACGCCTGGCCGGTGTCGCCGGCACGGACATCGGTGAGTACGTCAGCTGAGGTCGCTCCACCGTGGGCGTAGTTCGCCGATTCGATATCGACTGATGGATATTGGGCTTGCAGCGCGACGGTGGTGGCGTGGGAGAAGCCGCGGTGGCGCCACTGGGTGATCTCGACCATGCTTCCGACCTGAGGGAGGTCTGCGGGGTCGACGAGG
Organism: Nocardia araoensis NBRC 100135; assembly: GCF_000308435.1. GTDB lineage: Bacteria > Actinomycetota > Actinomycetes > Mycobacteriales > Mycobacteriaceae > Nocardia > Nocardia araoensis. The sequence goes on from NZ_BAFR01000100.1 coordinate 8,549, forward strand.
CGCGGATTGTGCGCTTCGTAGGCTTCGATCAGGCTGTCGCCCCACCACGCGATCCGCACCGATCCGCGCGGCCTGTCCGCGCAGCCGGATGATCCAGAAGACGGTGAAGTCCGGTGTCCTGCGTTCACAGTGCGGGCCTGCGGCGGGCGACTACCAGTGATTTCTCCGACATCGTCTCCTCGTGGGTGTGGTGGCCGACCGAGGGTCCATGGTAGGTCGGTCGGGACACCCCCGACACCAACTGCGGGGGACGAAGTGCGATTGCGGGGATTGTGCCGAACTCGCCTTGCCTCGCGCTGCGCAGCGGCATGATGTCTTCCGATTGGAAATCGAGGTAGGGGGCGATGAGTGAGCGGGTATTCCGAGGACGATCCGCGGCTGGTGTGACACCGCTGCAGGTGCAGGCGGCTCGTGCTCTGGATGAGCTCTGTCGAGGAGGTACACGACCTGCTGCGCCGAGTTGCCGACGGTAGCGCCATCCCCGCGGAGCGTGCTCGAGTGGCCCGGTGGGGGCACGCTGCGGTCAGCATCGTGCACTCGGTCCGCAACATCATTCGCAACAATGTCGGCGGCCGCGACGAAGACACCTTGCGCCAGATCTGCTGGGAACACCATGCAGCAAACGGCTGACCGGGTTGCCCACACCGACCTTCCGAAGTTGGCGACTTCATCGAAGGATCAGGCCAAGTTCTTCGAGCAGATGCTCGGCGACTTCGATGCCGGCGGTCCCGACGCCTACGCCTACTTCCGGATGCCGAGCACGTTCACCCACGCCAGCGCCTCGCTCATCGACCGATACCTCGACACGACGCTAATCCCGAGATCCCCTTCGTACTTCGGGTGGAGTCGAAGGACCCGTTTCCCCCGACCGTGTGCGTCAACCTGGTCGGCTGCTGCCTGGTGTGGGCGGGATCCGCGGCCCGCCACGTCCAGAAGGACCCACGCGAACGCCGTAACGAGCTCCGCGCCGCCGCGAACAAGCTCGGCACCGTCGCTGACATCAAACTGAACCACAAGGCCCACCTTCGGCCACGGCCCCGCTGACCCTGCGATGGCGCCGAGCCGCATACTGGCCGCGCGCCATCCACTAGCCCCTGAACACGACACCGCAGGCTCAGGCGTCACGACCGAACCTGCGGCGTTACGGCCAGTGCCCGAACTCGACGCTTCAGACCCCGACCTCACCCAGCACGCCGCAGCGACGACGCGAAGCGGCCCCGTTATCCGGGGCCAGCGAGGAGGTGGCCCATGGCGGCGACCGTGACCCGGATCCACCCGGATCCACACCACCGCGCCCCGCACTCTGCGCGGCTCGGCCAAGGCCTTCTTGCACACCCTCCAGGCCACTCACCCCATCATCGTCACTGCCGTCCTGCGCAGCGTCATCCGTCGCGCCGGTCGGGATGCCCTACGTGCACACTGGCCTGGCACCGACGACGGATTCACGACGCTCGCACGGGTCACCGGTGTCCCGCTTCATCGAAGTTGAGGCACCGCAGGGCTCAGACCTGCGGTGCCTCAACTTGAGTGAGACATGCGGAGTGTCGCTGTCTCATCCAACGTGAGGTGTAGCCGACTTTGTCGCTAAAGACGCGCAGTAGGTTGACCTGGCACCCCGATTCCGCAGTGGGGTGTTATCCGGGCAGTGTGATAGTGGGGGAGTACCCCGGAATGCCCAGGTGGTCGTACACGATGGTGGTTGGCAGTAGATTCCAGTCGTGCCCAAGGAACAGGGCGATGCCAGCGGGTGACGACACAAACAGGTGTACCCGTCCCGCGCGCATCTTTTTAGCTGCGGCCCGGACATGGTCGCGAGCACGCCTTACCCAGTCCGCAGACCATCCAGGCCCAGGCACCGACGTCTTGCTGGGGCCACCGGACGTGGACAGCGACAGGATTCGTCCGATCGGAATGCCCGAGGATTCGATGTAATCACAGACGTCATCTGTCGGGTCGTTTGTGAGAGCGATTGCAACCGCAAGATCAGAACCGTCGCCGACGTGGCGGTCGGCTACGACCTCGGCGGCGGCGGTTTCACGGCTGACATCGGTTGCCCATACGACATCTCGTTGGTCGGTCGATAGTACCCAGCCTCCGACATCTGGGAACGTCCGGCCCACGGCGAAGTACATTGGTAGCCGCATGTGTGCTGCAATGAAGAGCTTGCGACTCTTGAAGCCCTCGAGATCCTTCTTGGCGGCTTTCAACTTCGGCATGACCACGCCCTCCCAGGCAGCGGGGTCCAACAACTCCCGCCGCTGGAACGGGTCTACATCCGGGTAGAGTTCGATGATGTCGACCTCGGCGTTCGGTCGGTGGGGCAATGTTGCACGATCGATCGCGTGGATAGCGAGGACAAGCTCGCTACCTCGGGCGAGTAATCCCTTGGCGGCAACCTCAGCCCGGATATCGTTCGTCGTGCGAACGCCAGCGCCCGACGTGACCCACCCACGGACCATTTCGCGACCACGGGACACAGCGTCATCGTCATCACGAAGACCCGCGTTTCGCATCAGCACGGCCGTCCTTGAGGCCCACGAAGCGTCAGACTCGCCACGAACGAATTCGACCGCCCCGAGGAAATCCTTGAGCTCGTTCAGGGTCACCCGTAGATGTTTTGCCCAGGCAGCCAGCTGAACTCCGCCTTTGCTTCGCGGTGTAAGCGCGTCGAGCTTCGTCCGGGCGATCTTTTCGGTGAGATTGTCGATGAGCTTGAGGACGGGATCATTGTGGTCGTAATTCTTGTTCGACAGAAGCCGCAACACGAATGGCTCCCCCTTGGCGGTCACATCCACCCAGGTGCGATGGAAATGCTGTAGGGGGCTCTTGCCTTTCGGTGTTCGTGCCGTCACGAGCCAGTCGGCATCGATGACCGCTCCGCGGTCGACGCCGGACTTCACTTGAACATAGAGGTGCGGACGGCCTGAAGTTGTTGTCGAACGCACCACGATGTCGTCAAACGCGCCACCGTCTGCGTCCTCGATGCTGACTGACTCGACCTCCGGGTCGGTCAGTATGCGGCTGGCGTAGAACAAGCCGACGATGTGCTGATAGTCGTCTCCGCGGATGGCGGCGCCTCTGGCGGGAATCGTCGTCATGACGCGGCTCGATCATCGAACGGGGGCGTCGGCTTCAAGTCTTCGGCGGTGGCGAGCAACAGGTCTGCTGTGATCGCGGTGTCGGGGTAGGCCGCCAGTATGACCGACGGAACCAAGCGCTGGGTGATGTCGGAATAGGTATATCCCGGCCGACGATCCTCTCGCTCGCCGGTCGCGAGGACCAATTTGTCGATCGTTTCATTCGTCAGGTCGAATCCGGCGAACGCATTCAGGAGCACTTCTCGACGCTGTCGATCGTTCGGGCGGACGAACTCGAAAATAACCGCAGCGCGACGTTTAACAGCTGGGTCCAATGCCGCGAGGCGGTTGGTGCACATCACCACCAGCAGCGGAATTCCGGTACCCGCGATGTCATCGATACCGGCAAGAAATGCATTCACACCTGCCCGGTCTTCGTGGTGCATTTGGGTCGCTTCACGTGACTGAACGAGCGCGTCGGCCTCGTCAATCACCAGGACGGTGACCCCGCGGAGCGTGCCGTTGGCGGAGCGGCCGAGCCTTGCCTCTGCGATGACCTGGGCGAATGCCTCCCCGACTAGGGCCGTCATTTCGCCGACGTGACCGGTGCCGCGAGTAGTCAACTTGAGCCGGAAGAGGGTGACCTCGATGTCCAGTTCTTCGGCTAGATCGCAACCGAAGCTCTCCGCCAGCGCCGATTTTCCGGACCCGACGTCCCCAGCGAACAGGATCAACGGTGCGCGGTCGCGCAACAATGTGAACGCTTGGTCATCGACGGCGACGTTCGGGTGATGTCTGGCTGCCCAGCGGGTCAGCACCGCCGGATCGGCGAGAACGGCGGCTTCCTTGCGGAGCCGGGTCTTGACCTCGTCGAGGCCGACAAGACGTGCGTAGCGCTCCTTGCGGATCTCGTCGGGAAGGGTGATTACGGGATGGAACAACTCTTTGTCGATTGACACTAATCGTTCTCCAGAGTCGGAATTGGCACCGACGAGATGGTGGCGGCGCCGAAATCGATAGGTTGACTGGTCAGATTGCGCAGTAGATATAGCGATTGAGGCCGACACCGTTGCGCGAATACTGCGAACTGCTCCCGTAACTGCCTGCTGTCGCCGACGGCTCTGGCGCCCCCGAGCGCTGGAATGGTAGCTTCTTTTTGAATGTATCCCGCTCCGCAGATGGCAGCGCGGAGAATTCTTCATTCTGCTTCAAATAGCTGTAGAAACTGTAGCCAGCCACGTCTACCGCGCTCGGTAGGCCGCCCGGAGGCTCATCGCGAAGCTGGCCTCCTGCGGCTGCGGTATATCGTAACCGCAGAATCCATCGGTCGCCATCCTTGAAACCGAAGTCCACCGTGTCGAGGTAGCCAGCCTTCAGGTACTGGGCGGTCTCCTCGATGTACTGGTCGATCATGGACAGTTCCGGCTTGCCGTAGCGGGCGTTGAGGTTACGGAGGTTGGCGCCGAGTTTGCTGGCGACGTAGCGGGCGTCGGTGATCGTGAAGCTGGAGCTGCGAGTAGTCGAAGTAGTCATGTCAGACCACCGAGAAGGTCGGGCCGAACACCGTGCGCCAGGCATCAACCGCCTCGCCTTTGAACGGTGCCGTTCCTGCCCAGGTGATCTGTTCCAATGCCTGCGCGCACCGCTCGACCAGTCGCTGCCGATCGGCGTCCGTATAAGACTTGGTGACGTTGTTGAGTGGGTTCACCGGATCCCACACCTGCACCGGTGCGTCGGACTGGCCGACGTCGCTGGCGGAGTAGTAGTCGGTGAACATGATCGGCTTCCTCAACTCGGTGGTGACGATGTAGCCGAAGAATTGTTCGAAGGCTCGCGGGTAGTCTTTGATCGCGAATCCTTCACCGTTCCAGCCGTTGTCCCACAAGTGCGCGACGATGAGTTCGGCGAGGAAACTTTTGAACCGCAGCTCCGGCCCAACGGCCTCGGCTTCCTTCGTGGCCCGGCTGATGAACTTCTTCACCAGCCGGATGAACTCCTTGTACTCGGAACCCACCTGGTTCTTGCGTTTGTTCAGGAACTCCAGGTGCTGGGTCACCGAGGTGAGGACCTTCTCGCCTGACGGGGTGATCAGGTGGCCGCGGTCGTTGGCCTCCCCTTCGTATAGCACGGGCGCGACATCGATCTTCAAGCCGCTGCCGTGCATCGTGATACCGACGGCGTGATGAGAGATTTGGAAATCGTCGGCGTCCTTTGTGTCGCCGTAGACCTCGATGCATCGGTCACGCAGCCATTCCAGCAGCTTCGATTCCTCGGGGTCGATCCCACCGACCGCGGACGCGCGGACATAGGCGGCGACATCGGTGTCTGAGCCAGCGCGGATCGCGGTGTGCTTTGCGACGCTTCCCGACTCGCGCATCTTCACCAAGTCGTAGTCGGGGTGCTCGGCGATGTAGTTCTCCAAGCGCGAGCGCAGGTGAGCGACCTGGGTCCGCCTCGCCTTCGCCTTGTCACTTGGGACGTTGACCTTGGCTTGGGCGTACTTCGCCAAGTCGGCGTGACGCACATGATCGTGCACTGATCTCCTTCGGTCGATGAGGGCGTGCAGCGAACTCGACACAGGAGTCGGCGAGACCGATCTCGACCTAGGAACGCATGGCAACATTCCGTGTGCGCGAAATGATGCACGCACACGGAATGCACCCTATGCTGGTACGCGACCAAGCAGTACCACGTAGGCCCTGAGATCAGACATCACGTTGACTCGGGGCCTACGTCTTGTCCGGACTCTTGGAGGTCGGGCTGGACCTCCTCGCACAGCATACCGCCACCCACCGACAACTATTGGCGCTCGCGGGCCGCGAGTGCCAGTCTTGCGAATACCTGCTGGTACGACCTGCGTGTCCACTCAGCTACCCCAGGACAACGACTCTCGGAGCACTTCCTTGCGGTCGCACTTCCAGCGCAGAAGTGCGTCGAACATCCCGTCCGGTCGGTCGCCGCCAGTGACGGTGGCTACCACCCTGCTAAGCGCTTGGTTCCAGTTCGCTGGACTGTCAAACGCCCATTGAATCCACCTGACGTCGGCAAGTAAGGCGACGAGCTGGACGGTTTCGGGGTATTGAGCGACGTGCAGGTGTGACGCTGCGGTCGTTGGGAATCCAGTCTGGTGACCGAGAAGCCGATTCAGGCGACAGGCGGTCGCGGGGAGAACTCCGGCGACGGTGCCAGAAGTCGATGATGTGAGTGGCGTCCGGATAGGCGTTCTTGACCTGGTCGGAGCCGTGCAGGCGCGCGAGGCGGCGGTGCGGCGGTGCGGCGGTTGGCTGCGACAACTTCGGGCACGGTTTCCAACCGAATTTATTTGTCGCAGTGTCCGATCCAGCGGCGGTGACGTCGACACATCACGTCCTCACACCCTCGGCGCAGTCTCTACAGCTCCGGCAGATCGTTCGTGCCGTAGACCCCGAAGTTCTCACCCCGCAAGTACGCGGCATGCTGAGCGTCGGCGCGTGCCGCGACCTCAGCAGCTGCGGCGGCCCGCTCCCGCGCCACCTGCCACCGCAGCAACCCGGCGCACGCCGCCATGACAACGGCGCCTGCGATCGAGGCGGGGAAGTTCTCGCTGGCGTTGTTGACGAGGCCTCCGATCAGCAGGCACAGACCGACCGCGATCCCGATGCCCGCCGACAGCTTCGGGTACGTGCGGACTAGTTTGATCAGTTCCCGCACCCACTGCGGCCGGGCGTCCGGGTTCGCCCACCAATACAGCACGAAGAACGGCCACCCGAACAGGAACAGCAGTACCTGCCCGATGGTCGGCTCAGCACGGGCAGCCTGCGGAACGCCTCGCACCGGGGCCGCTGTTCGCCTGCGGGGCCTACCATTTCGCCGTCGACGGGACTTTCTGGACTGCACCATCGAATGCTATTCCCGACCGGCCTGGGACGCGTCGCGTTTCAACGGTCCTCTGCGGTGCCGAACCGGTTCAGAACAGGCAGGGAAAGGGCGCCGCGTCACTTCATCAGCTCACCTATTCGGATGGCCCGGACACGCGCGTCCAAGATGATGAGCGTCGAAGCAGTGATGCGGGAACGGTGGAAGCTACCTGCACACCGGTGGGGCGCTCGTAGATGACGGTCGAGTCCGTCGCGATCAGCCAACGCCCACCCGCGATCGGCGTAGCAGAGGTCTCCACGTAGATTTCGGCTACTGCCCGCACGTAGCTCGCGCGTGAGGGCACGCGCGCGCATTCGCGGACCGTGCCGGTCCAGGAGTGCGCGCGAGGGCCGGACGACTCGAGTGATGCGCAACCCCTAAGATTCTCGGAGACAGTCACGGCGCGCGTACTGCGCGCGGTCGGTCCCGGGGCGGCGGAGGCAACCGTCGGCGCGGGGGATAGCACCGGCGTCGCCGAGTCGATCACAACGAATTCGGCTGGCCGGGGACTGCGGGATGCCAGGGCGGTACCCCCGCTTGAGTTGAGTTGTTGTCCACTTCCCTGATTGCGGTGTTGCACACCTGGCGTGCGAATGGGATTCGTCTGTGTGGATGCGGTGGTGTGCGTTACATGCCTACCGGTGTGTCCGTCGTGTTGGGTGAGCCATTGCTTCCATGCCGTGCGGTCGCGTCGGTGGCAGGCCCGGCGTCGGATGCGCTGCTGGTGAAGGCCGTGCGCGTGGGCGATGTCATCGAGGCTGGTTGGTCCAGGTTGCAGGTGGCCGTGGGTGTGTTTGACGAGTCCGGCGGTGGTCAGGACGGCCAGGGCGTTGTAACCCGCGCTGGGACTGACCGATGCTGCGGCGAACACATCGGCGGGGGTGGCGAGCCCGTCGTGGGTGACGAGTTCGTAAACGCGGCGGCAATGCAGCCCCAGGACGCTCCAGGCAGGATGGACAGGTTCGACCCGCGCGCGACTCAGCTGGGCCGGGTTCGGGCGGATAGGTTGATGGCCGTGGTGCGGGATGACCAAGGCGTAGCGGTCGGCAGCGAGTCGGCGGCCGGGCCGGGTGCGCAGGATCGGTGCGCCGGGCATGTCGCGTAGCTCCCGCAGCACGCCCCATACGGTGGATTCGGGAAGGTCACCAGCCGCCAGTGCTAGTGACCGGCCCCCGAACTCGACGACGGGCACCCCGCGCGCGACCTGCCCTCCGACTGCGGAAGCCCACGCCAAGGCCTGCAGCACCGCCAACACCGTCCACCGCCGCGGGGACCGAGGCCATTGCGCGTGCACCCACACCGTCGCGGCCGCCAGCCACCGCTGCTGCAGACGCGCCGCCGACCGGAGCCGTGGTGTACCCCCTGTGTCTTTTTTCTTGTGCGCCACGGACAGGAATTCGGGGACGACGCGTTCGGCCCACCGGCAGGCGGAGAGCCAGTCACGGCGCATCGCGGCGTCGGCGCCTCGGCCGTAGCGGCGGTAGGCGTCGGCGAACCCGCGCCAGCTGCCACCAGCGCCAGGCAGTTGCGCGCGCACGTCGAGGTAGGAGTAGCCGCGCACGACCGCGGCGGCGAGCACGGATTGACGTGCCGCGGAGCGATCCAACCGGCCCGCGCGGGTCGTCCACCGGCCGTCGGCGGGGGCGGCGCCGTCGCGCGCGAAGCTGTGGATGGTGGGGGAGAGCGGGCTACGGCGGCGGTATTGTGCGCGCAGCCGCGCACGCTCACCCTCGCCTTCCCACAACTGCACCTCGCGCGTGATGTCGTCGGCCGCGCGCGGCGCGCGCGGGATCGCGCATGCCCCGCACGCGGTGGCCGTCTCGTGCGCGGTCCCCGCCACCAGGTGCCGCAAACGCGCGACGAACCCCGGTGCGGATCGGGTGGTGAAGGCGTCGAGAGCATCGTCGAGGCTGCCGCCGAGACTGCGGAATCCGCCTTGCTTGCAGCGCGATCCGGGTGGAGTGATGCAGCCGGTCGCGGGGTTGAGCATCGGTGTGATGTCCAAGCTGGGCAGCCGCGCGGCCAGTGCGCGCACAAGGGATTCGGCTTGTATGAGGTCGAGGGTGTCACCGAGGGGCAGCGGGATGAGGATGTGGCGGCCGCCGCTAGTGGAGCAGTCGGTGATCGCGCGGCCCCCGGCTGCCCGAACCCATCCCAGGCAACGCTCGACATCGCGAGCAACCGCCACGGTGCCGCCACGGGCGCTGTCGAAATCCAATGCGAGCAGACGCGTCCGGCCGTCCCGATAGATCGGCACCGCCGCGGGCTGGTCAGGCAGTTTACGGGTCAGTGTTCGGGCGCGGTCGTTGTACCCGTCAAGGCTCGAGTTCCACAAACGCATCGAGCGGCGGGCAGCCAGTAGGGGTGCGAGTCGAGCGAACGCTTCGTGCGCGGCCGCCGCCTCGTCGTCCGTCGTCGGCGCGGCGGTGTTTTCGGTAGTTGGGGGTAGCTGCGGGAGTGGCCGGTGGGCGATGGTCGCTGTGCCGTTGGCGGCATTTGATGCCGTGGCAGGGCGTGCGCTACCCTCGGAGGTGCCTTTCATGCGCAACCTTGGGGTTGTGTTTCAGAAGTGCCCTCAGTTGCAGCTGGGGGCCTTCGTCATATCTGGAGTTGTAGTGAGCTGAGGTTCACGAGAGCGCGGGGTGCGCGGCTTAGCGTGCGACTAACGCGCGCACCCCGGCCGTCGCTTCAGACGGAGGTGACCGCAGGCCCCACCCCCTGCCTGGATCCGATGCGGAAGCCCATCGACTCCGCGCGACCCCCGATGCGATCGGCCGTCGAGCGCGTCCATTTGACCTTCGTGATCTGACTCAGTTCGGTCGCGATTGCGTTGGCGTTCACCCCACGCTCAGCAAGCCGCAGGAGCTCCTCGAGCTCTGTCTCTGGCTTCTGAGTCAATCTGCCGCGCACCAACTCCCGTGCGATGCGACAGCATTGGTCAGGCTCCGACACGTCGATCAGCACCCGTTCCGGAATCGCCACCCGCTGCTGCTGCAGCGCCTGGTGGTGAGGCGGCGCTTGGACCGAACCCGCGGAAGGTTCGATGGTCGACGCCACCAGTGCAGGAGATGCAGTGGTCTGCGCCATGACCGAAGCGGGGGAGTCGTCCACATGCAGAAGACCAATGGCCTGATCGGCGCCATGATCGCCGTCCGCGCGATCTGTGGAGCCCGACGTATCGTCGAGGACGCCGGTTGGGCTGACCATGTTGATGAGCCGCGCGTAGCGGGCAGCCAGCCAGGCATGCAACCACATCAGGACAACCACCATCACCGGTGCGACCGCATACTCGCCGCCGCGGCCGAAGTCTCCCGCCGCGAGATGAGGACCACTGTTGAGGCCGACTGTCGCGGTCAACAGGCAGGCCTCGAACAGCAGAATCCTGCGGCGCTCGGCCGTCACACCCAGCCGTGCAGCGGTCGCGGCCTGTGCCATCACTTCCAGGATCGGCACCGAGATCATCCCTCGATGCCGAACGGCAGCAGCCGCAACAGCCACCACGACGCGCCTGCTGGTCCGCCCTCGGGCGCGAGGTTGCGTCCGACGTTCACCGCCGACCACACCAGCCCGACCACGATGACCGCCGGCAGCCGCAACGACGACCACGTCGCGCGACGGTGCAGCATGCCCTCCAACGCATCCGGACTGGTGGCACGACGGCGCTCGGCTCGAGCACGCGCATGCCACCGCAGCTCCTGCTGCTCGCTGGCGCGGATCCGCTCTGCGGTGCGTCGCGAGCGATTCCTTGATGCACGCTCCCGGCGGACCTGGCTCTGGCGATCGCGCCGGTCCCGCGCCCGAATCCATCGGTGAAGTCTCTGCTCGGCGTCAAGTTCGCTCTTGTCGATCGCCTCGTACAGTGCCGGATCTCGCAGAGACGGCAGGCACGCGTTCGCCGCCGTAAGGTGCCGCGCAAGCTCATCCGGATCCAGCGCATCAGCGCGCCGCCCGCGCGGGCGCGGCAGCCACGAACCGCGCCGGCGCTTCCACGTCGGCGCGTCCGCTGACCTGATAGTCGGATCCGTTGGATCCGGAACGGGAGTCATCTCGGGAGGTCCTCCGTGGACGGGGGCAGGAGATTCGGGACCAGAGGGTGCGGCTCCCCGGTCAAGACCGACAGTGCATAGGCCACCTCTTCCCGGGTCGCGCGGGTGTAGATCGAGGTGGCACCGTTGCTGGCGGTATCGGTGTGCCCGGCATATGCCTTCGCGACAGCGTGCCCGAAATTGCGCTCCACCCATGTCAAGGTGGTGTGACGCAGCCAGTGGCACGTGATTCCTTGCTGTTTGACCCATGGAAGCTGCTCACCGATCTGACGCCACATGATGTGAAATCGTCTTTCGCTGATCGGATCGCCATTCTTGTACCGAAATAGTCTTTCGTCAGCTTTGTTGGTGATCAGTCTGCCATTTTGTGCTCGCCGGTTCCGGTCAGTCCGCAAGCGAGCGCGGGATGCGTAATGCTCCACTAGTGCTCGCATAAGGGTTGGTGACACAGGCTGCCAACGCTCGGTGTTACCTTTCTCGCGCAGCCGAACGAGGCATTGGTCCGGATCCAGATCTTGCGGCCGCAAGGCCAGGATGCCGCCCCGCCGGCAGGCGGTTTCGGTGCACATTCGGAGGATCAGTGTGGTGAGTTCAGGTTCATCGCCGTACTCGGCCACGACACGGTTGATCTCCGAGAGGCGGTCGGTCGATATGGCCCCCCGGCTCGAAGAGCGCATCCTTGGCTTGACCAATCGGGCTGCGGGATTGTCCGTAGAACGGATCAGATTGTCCTCGACTGCGTGTCGGTATAGGTAGCGGAGGGCGCTTATTGCCATTCTTGCGATGCCGTATCCGTCGCGATCGGTGCACCGGATGTTGCGTTGCGCCCGAAAGTCGCCGATGAGTTGTTTGAATTCTGTGACAGTTGGCTCATCGAGTCGGCGATCCGGCCATGCCTCGACGATTCTCTTCCAATAGGACATGTAGTTTTTGCGGGTCACGCCGGGTGGCATGGCCGCATAGACGACTGATACATACTCGGCAAAAGTCGGTATGGTTCGTTTCGGCTCAGCCGACATGAGGTCTTCGAGACTTACTCCCAGTCGTTCGAGGAGCAATTGGGCGGTCTGCACTTCGACGCTCGAGGCTGACGGTGTCATCGGCCGCCCCCCGCGGGAGGCGCTGTCTGCCGTTGCCGCGTGATCATCTGATCGACAGCGCCAGGGCCGAACATGAGGAGAATGCCTTCTGCGAGGTGCGCCGCCAAGAGGATCCGATCGGAGGTGTGGAAACCGGCCTTGCGACGGAATCGGGCTGGCATCCGGAGGTCGCCAGCGGCCGTAATCCACAGTTCGGGATCCCCGAAGCTCCCGACGATGACCATCGCGCCCTCGAGCGCATACCCGAGCCGCCTGCCGGGGCGCCAACCAAGAGCAGGTAGAAGTCTCTTCTCGATCACCCTGCCTCCGGCGTCCACACGGCGAACGCTGCAAAGCCACTGCGGCTCATGCCGAGACGGGTGCTGATAGATCGTCGTCAGCGGACGATCATTCCGGTAATTGATCAGTACGGGAGCTGCGTCAAGCCGCGGACTTCCACCGGGCAAGATCGGCGGCAGGATATCGCTCATGCCGACCACCTCCCACGAGCGGACCGCGGACCACAGGTGAACAGCCCTGGGTACAAGGTGTCAGATCCGTTGTAGAGCGCCTGCCAGGTTGCGAGTTCGCTACGGAAAGATGCCCTAACATACGCAAGACGACCTCGCCACCGAAGTCACGGAAGGACTCCGCGGCGTCTTGGTCGCCCGCGACGAAGGTTTCCGCACCCGCCGACAGGTCCGCGCCGGCGCAGAAGGCGCGTCCGGCGCCCGTGATGATCACCGCGCGGATCCGATCGTCGCGGTCGCAGCTGTCGAGGGCCTCGATCAACTCCGCGCCCATCGCGGTGGTGAACGCGTTGAGCTGCCGCGGGCGGTCGAGGGTGATGGTGGCGATGGCGTCGGAGACGTCCAGGCGAATATCGGCCATAACCGACAGCTTGCCATCACGCCGACATCGGCGCTCTTACAGGGGGTTCGCGCGCCACCGGGCGACCGCCGCAGAGATTCGAATGAGAATGACTGTTTACTTAATGTGCTTCGTCCGGTTAGCCTGTCGCCGTGTCTCGATTGGTCACGGCACTGGCTTCCCGTGCCGGGGAGGCGGTGCAGGCCAGTCGGACGGCGTTTCGCGCCGTCGTTCGGCAACCCGGAGAAGAGGAGTGGGATGGAGATCAGCAACTCGGTCGCTGCGGTGACCGGTGGTGCGTCGGGACTCGGCTTGGCGACCGTGCGGGAGTTGCACGGCAAGGGTGCGAAGGTCGTGATCATCGACCTGCCGTCGTCTTCCGGCGAGGCCGTCGCCAAGGAACTCGGCGACGGTGTGGTCTTCGCGGCCGCGGACGTCACGAACGAGGAGCAGGTCACGGCGGCCCTCGACGCCGCGCAGGAGCTGGGTGACCTGCGGATCGCGGTGAACTGCGCGGGTATCGGCAATGCCATCAAGACGGTGGGCAAGAACGGGGCGTTCCCGCTGGCGGACTTCACCAAGGTGGTGAACGTCAACCTGATCGGCACCTTCAACGTGATCCGGCTGGCCGCAGAACGGATCGCGAAGACCGACCCGGTGGGCGAAGAGCGCGGCGTCATCATCAACACCGCCTCGGTGGCGGCCTTCGACGGCCAGATCGGGCAAGCGGCCTACTCGGCGTCCAAGGGCGGAATCGTCGGCCTGACCCTGCCGGTGGCGCGGGACCTGGCGGCGATCAAGATCCGGGTGGTGACCATCGCGCCGGGCCTGTTCCACACTCCGCTGTTCGCCACGCTGCCGGACGAGGCCATCGCGTCCTTGGGCGCGCAGGTTCCGCACCCCTCGCGGCTCGGCGACCCCGCCGAATACGCCGCGCTCGCGCGCCACATCGTGGAGAACCCGATGCTCAACGGCGAGACCATCCGTCTCGACGGCGCCATCCGGATGGCGCCGCGCTGACGTAGTCCCGAATGGACTCCGGTGAGGGCGGCGCGGGTATCGAAACAACCCGCGCCACCCTCACCTGCGTCAGGACCGGCTGTAGGCGGGCAGCACCCAGCGCCGAGCGGAGACCTAGCGGGTTCGTCTGGGGCCGGGTGCGAGACGGATGCCGACGACGGTGATGACCGTGACCACGAGCACCGTCATCAATTTCATCAGATTCCAGGCGCCCGGATCGTAAGTCGGTTCGACGGCTGGTAGATCCTTTCCCCGTGGCCGGTTCGGTGGGACGGCGCGCGGCTCGGGCAGGGGACGCTCGGCCTGTGGCTGCGTCGGTGCGGGGGCCGTCGCGGGAGACGGAAGGATGGGAAATACGGGGGCAGGCGGGCCGAGTTGGAGGGGGCTCATGGGCGCTGGTGGGGTGGTGGGAAGCAGCAGCAGACAGGTCAGTACTGCGCTGCCGGTGGCGGCACTGCCGACGGCGGCACTGCCCGCACCGGATCCGCTCGACCCGGGGCCGATGAGACCAGGTAGGAGCGAGCCGAAGCCGCTGCCGGTCCCGAGTCCGAGCAGCAACAGGGCGCTCCCCGTCACGGCGCTGCCGGTACATGCCGCTTGGACGCTGCCCGTGTCGACTCCCGGTGCCGCGGCGGGATGGTCTGTGACATCAGGGTGAGTCGCCGCGTCCGCCGTGTGGGACGCGCCGCCGAGTTCCGCAGCGCCGATGGCGAGCGGACCACCGCGAGCGCCACCGGTCCCGGCGCTGCCGGTGGGGACGAGGCCGGCGCTGCCGGAAGGCAGCCGAATCGGGCCCAGGCTCAGGGACCCGCCGGAAGTCTCGTCCTCGGCAGCGGGACCGGCGCTGCCGAATGATGTGGCGGGCCCGAGGCTCGAACCACCGCCAGGGAAGGCGCTCACCGGTTCGGAGCCGGCAGCCGTGCCCGAACTCCCGGTGGCGAGCTCGCCGAAGGAGGGCCACGACGGCGCCTCCGCCCAGGCCTGCGACGGTTGGGCCGCGAGTGCCGCGATGGTCAGGGGCAGCATCGCGGTGGCCAATCCTCTTGCCAACTTCGGTGTTCTCGATGCGTCTCGGTTGCGTCGCATGTGCAGTCGCCTCGTCGTAGTCGGAACCGGCCGGAAGATCACGTCGTGTGCTGGTACCGGGACAGGGCGAGTTCGAAGGCCTCCTTCGGGACCACGTTCCCGCCGGAGAACGGTTCGTCGAGGTTGTAGATCGCCCGGATCACCACCCCGACGATGGCGCCGAGCAGCGCGGTCGTCACGACGGTGCGCTTGGTGACCTGGACGCCGGAGAGGACCACGCTGAACAGCAGCAGGACCGTGCAGATCCACATGGCCAGGTAGAGGAAGCCGGGAACTCGGTAACCGGCGTCCAGCGCGCGATCGGCGCGTGCCTGCGCCACCGCGTCGAGGCTGGTCAGCGCATTGGTACGGAGTGTGTCGATCTCGGTATCCGCCGCGTTCACCGAGGCCACCGCGTCGCGCAGGCGGTCGAGGGTGTCCTGGGTGGATTGACTGAGATGACCGTCGTCGGCCATGACGGTCCATTCCTCGGTGAGAACCTGCTGGGTGTAGTCGCGTACCAGACCCTGGATACGCGCGTGGTCGGGTTCGGGCATCCCGTGCGCGGACCAGTAGGTGTCGATGAGCGCCTTGGCTTCGGCGATGGTGTGATTGCGCGCGTTGTCGTACTGCTGCCAGGCGATCACCACGATGAACGCCACCACCGCCATGAAGATCGTGTTGATCAGGTTGAGCACCAGCGCGCCGACGGTGTCGTCGTCGGTGTGCCGCCATGCTGTCGGATGTAGACGGTCCCCGGCCACGAAGACGGCCACCGCGACGAGCGCGGTGAGAGCGGGCACGAGAAACTCGAAGGCCATGCGGGAACTCCATTCTCTGTGAGTGGTTCTCGCGACCGCCGCCTCGGCGACTACCGCAGGCATGTCGCACCACGGGCTCGGCGACCGAGCGGGTTGCGGGCATGCGCCGTATCCGAGATCGATCGGCGCCTGCCCTCATCGGTACCGAGGCGACCTGGTTTTCCCGAGCGGATCGTGCTCGGACCGGAAAGCTCTCAGCGCTGCCGGCCGGCCATCACAAGCTCCCGCGAGCCGGTCGAGACGCTCAGCGGGTCTCGGCTACCAGGCGAGCCGGATTCGTTGCGAACAGGCGTTTCGATGGTCATGCGTGGCCCTCACCCCCGAGATGGATACCGAGACGATCGACGATCATGCTGTCGACAGTCTGCGTTCGTTCGGATCTGGTCAGTGGTGCACAGCAAAGCGATAACACGACGCCGCTACGAGCCGGGCGTCGAATCGTCCTATCCGGCAAGTCGGTTCGGACGACACCGATAGTAGACCGCGAATCCGTCCGCGCGGGGCGAAATTTCGTTATGCCTCACCACATGCCCTTAGGGACGCGGCGAGGAATGGCGCGGTCGGTCACTCTGACGCCTGCGGCTCCGTGCGCCGGATCGGTCTCGAGCGGGGAGTTGCTGCCGCACCGCCGGGGACGCGTGACCCGCGGCTCCGCCGACCGCGGGACACTGCCGGCAACACCCGGTATCGGCTGCGGGCCGGACTCGAAGCGACGAAAATCGTGACCGTTGCGCCGGTCCCGATGCGGCGTTCGGTCCGCCGGGCCGGTCTGTCGCAATCGGGTCCAGGATTCCGGCTTCGCGCAGCGTATGAAGCTAAGACGTTGGCCCACAACGTATCTGGTTCACCGGCAAGTCCGATCGGCGGAGGCCGGACCATTCGCCGCGACGCCGGACCAGCTTCGAAAACTGTCATCCGCTGGTCGATAGCGTGGGAACATGAGCAGGTGCGAGATTCGTGCGCATCCATGTACGCTTGCACAGCTAACGATCGGCGTAACGGGAATGCCCCTGGGTCGCGGATCTCGCATCCAGACAACAGAAGAGCCACAGATGACCAGATACGCGCATTATGTCGGCAGCCTGCCTGCCGAGCTGATGACGGGTGATCGTGCCGTCATGCAATGGTTTGCCGACCACAGCGAGGGACGGCCGGTGACCGCCGTACCTTGCGATCTCGATCCGGACTGGATTCTCGACTATCTGCGCACGCGCAAGCGGCATGCCGACGTCTTCGAGATCGTGCACCCGGGAGACTACACCGACTACAGCGATTTCCCCAGCTACGGGCTGAAATCCGGGGCGACGTTGCAGCCGCGGCACGTTTCGATGGACCGGGTCGAGCGGATCGGCCAGGTCGTGGAGACGTTCGAGTCGCTGCGCAGCGACCGCCCGGAGCTGGCCGGGACGAAAGTCCAGATCAGCCAACCCAGTCCGCTGGATCTGGCGATGTTCGTCTTCGCGGGCGCCGCGGTCTCCGGCGGGCTTCCCGTATGGCCTGCCGTGCGGCGCTCCGGACTCGTGGTCGGCGCGCTTCGGCAGCTGCCGGTGTTCACCGAAGCGGTGGTGCAGGAGATGACCGAGATCGTCGAACGGCACGGTGACCGTGTCGTCTGGCAACTGGAGTCGCCGATCGCGCTGCTGAGTATGGTCAAGGCCGAGCGACTACGGTCCCAGTGGGCATTCGCACCACTCGTCGCAGGACAACTCGCGGGTTTCCTCGGCCGGATGCACGAAATCGGCGCGGAAGCGATCGTGCACCTGTGCTATGGCGATTATCAGCACAAGAGCCTGCTCACCCCGCGCAGCCTTGCCCCGGCGGTGAAGTTGCTCGGCCGCACCGCACGGTTGCTGCGCGAACAAGGCACACCGCTACCCCCGGTGCACATCCCGTGCGCCTACGGTGCCGAGCCCGCGCCGCTCGACCCCCGGTTCTACGCACCGCTGCGCAAGCTCGATCCCGACTGGAATGTGATCGCCGGTGTCGTGTCTCCGGATTCCGACGAGGACAGCGCCCGGGCGCTGGCTCTCTTCGAACAGGCCGCCGGACGTGAGGCCTACGGTGTCGCCACTGCCTGCGGACTCGGCCGATGCACCGTCGACGCCGCGCGGCACGCGGTCGCGACCACGGTTGCCTTGGCCGGTGGCGGCGCCGCACCCGAACAGTGAGCTGCCCTGAGGTAGCCGGTGGCATGTAACCGTCGGTGGCGAGGGGCGATCGCCACGCGCCGAGCGCGAGTGCGAGCCGGTGCGCGAGGACGTCTCGTGCACCGCCGTCCGGCGCGATTTCGTGGTGTGACGCGGTGAATCCCGTTGTCCGGACCTACCTCTCGGAGTGCGCCGGTGCGCCTTCGTCAGCGGCGGGATCGGAGCGTTGCTATGTTGCTAGCGTAAGCGGGTCTCCGAGTTCTGGACGACAGGTCTTGGAAGGCACGCGTACCCGCTCACAGATCACCTTCGTCGAATAGCTGTTCCATTACCTGGAGTCACGTTCTTGACCACACCACAGTCCCCGATGGCCGCGCCGCACACCACTGGAGCCGGAGCGTGCCCCGTCCAGCACGGACCCATGACGGAAGCGGACGCTCCACGCATCCCGATGTACACGAAAGAGTTCGTCGCGGACCCGCACCGCGCCTACCGCGAGATGCGTCACAAGCACGGCACGCTGGTCCCGATCGAGCTGGCGCCCGGTGTGCCCGCCACCCTGGTGATCGGCTACCAGACCGCGGTGCGAATCCTCAGCGATCCCGATCATTTCCCGGCCGATCCGCGCACCTGGCAGAAGACCATTCCCGAGGACTCGCCCGTGCGGCCGATGATGGAGTGGTATCCCGCCGCGCGATACAACACCGGACTCGCCCATGATCGCTATCGGCATGCTTCGGTCGACGCCATCGACGGCATCGATTTGTTCGATGTGCCTGCCATGGTCGAGCACATCGCCGTCCCCTTGATCAATACCTTCTGCGCGACCGGCTCCGCCGATCTGGTCACCCAGTACGCGTTTCCGCTCGTCCTGGAAGTGCTCAACCAGATGGTCGGCTGCCCGGCGGAGATCGGCGAGCGGGTGGCGACCGGTATGGCCGCGCGCTTCGACACCGTCCGCGGGCCGGAGGGCATGAAGATGCTCAAGGACGCGCTGATGCAGCTGATCCGGCTCAAGCGCCAGCAGCCCGGCGACGACGTCACCTCGCGGCTGGCGCATCACACGACCGAACTCGACGACATCGAGATCTTCGCCCAGCTCATGAGCTTCTACGGGGCCGGATTCGAGGCCCAGCGCAATCTGCTCACCAACGCCGTGTTGCTGATGATCACCGACGACCGGTTCCGCTTCGGCGACGTCCTCGGACGGAACCTGTCCACCACCGACGCGCTCGACGAGGTGTTGTTCAACGACCCGCCGATGGCGAACTTCTGCACGACGTACCCGCGGCAGCCGATCATGGTCGACGGCGTCTGGTTGCCCGCGGACCAGCCGGTCGTCATCAGCCTCGCCGGATGCAACAACGATCCCCAGATCCGCGGGACCGACGAACCCGGTGGCAGCAGGATCGGCAATCGTTCCCATCTGGCGTGGAGCGCGGGCCCGCACGCCTGCCCGGCCAAATCGGTCGCCTACATGACGGTGCAGAACGCCATCGATCAGCTGTTCGACGCTCTGCCGGAAATTCAATTGGGCAAGGCGAAGGCCGAACTGCAATGGCGGCCGGGGCCGTTCCACCGGGCACTGATGGCTTTGCCGGTCGTCTTCCCCAAGTCCGCGCCGGTCCACATCGGATAGGCGCGGGCAGCCAGGTCGTCGGCGAAGAACGCGCGTATGGCGGCAACGGACGTGCCGCGACCGGTTCGGGTCCATACTGCTGCTCGGCGGTGAAAGCGGCTGACGTACACGGCGTATCGCCGAAGCGGCGGGCGCGGACGTCGGCGTGTGGTGAGTCGTCGGCACGGGGGCGGGACGGTACGCCGCCGATGGTCAGCGGAATGGGCGACAGCGAGTTGCCCGCTCGGCGCGTCCATCTGAACGACCGTATGCGGGAACAACAACCGGTGGTATGCGACCAAATCTCGTACCGCCAGCGCAGGTCCCAGCTGTTCGGCACGCTGTCGCACGTCTTTCCAGGTCGTGGGTGTCGCCGGGGCGCTGGAATTTTCGCCTCCGCGGTCGCGGGGCGGCCGCTTGGTCGTCGGCTCGCCAGAACAGTCGCTGCCTACGTCGTCGCCTCGAACGAATTGAGCATCGTCGCCGAGCTCTTGGAACAGAACGACACCGAAGCCGCTTGGGCCGACGCTTTATCCGGACGCCGAGGAAGCGATCAGCCGTGGGCACACAATCTGGCGAGACTCGCACGGCGATGCGGTTGAAACGATCGGACATCGGATGATTCGGCGTGGCTGCCGGATATGCCAGGCGTGGGGGCTTACCATGATCGAGCTGTGTGACGTGGCGGCGTCGCATGGCCAACGGGGAAGCGGCCCGTCCGGCGTGTTTCGTGGCGCCGGGCGGGCCGTTGCGTTTCAGGGGTGCCGCCCGCGTTTGCCGACGAGCGGCGCGGGTAGGCAACGACGAATGGCATAAGGTCAGGAGGTCGGAGTATGGCATCGAACAATGGGATCGGGCAGTTGCGTAGCGTCGTGCTGGATTGCCCCGAACCGCGCAAACTCGCCAGGTTCTATCAAGAGCTGCTCGGGGGAGACCTGCTCGCGGACGATGACGACGATTGGGTGGTACTGGTCGAGGCTTCGGGTCGGCGCATCGCATTCCAAACGGCACCCGATTACCAACCGCCGCGGTTTCCCGATCCCGAGGGCTCGCAGCAAGTACATTTCGACGTCTTGGTGAAGGATATCGAGCGCGCGGAGCCTGCGGCGCTCGCACTGGGCGCGACACTCGTGCAGGACGAAACCGATGGCGCGTTCCGCGTCTATGCCGATCCGGCGGGACACACGTTCTGCCTGGTGTGGCTCCCGGACGAGTAAGAACCGGCGCGCACGCGGCCCGGCCTGCCGCGCCGGCAGCGATCCGCGATCTGCCGCGGATGCCGCTGTCCGGTGGCGGCCGGGCCACGGCGATCACCCGTCATTCGGGCGGAGCCGGGTGCCGGATCTCGTCGCCCACCGAACCGCCCGCGACGTCGGCCGCCACGCCGATCTCCTCCTCGTAGCGGCGTGCGGCGAGTACTTGGTCGCGGTCGTCGGTGATGTCCTGGAGCTTTCGTTCGCCCTCGCTTCCGGTCGCCTCGGTGTCGGAGACCCGGTCGGGATCGGTGTCGGGTTCTTCCTCGGCGAGCCGGTCTCCGATCGATCGAGGATGAGCTTGCTCCCATTGGGTCACGCCGTACTTCGTGACGCCGCTCCAGTGCTCCGGCGGGTCCATTCCGGCCTCGAGCGGGTCGGAACGCAGCCGGTCCTCGTCCAGGTCCTCGGCGCTGTTGAGGGCCGCCGGATCGGTTTCGACCGAGTCGGGCGTGCCGGTGTCCTGCGGCGGGTCGTATGTCTCGTGCGGTTCGGTCATCGCTGCCTCCTCTGTTGCATCCAGCGACTTCCCGCAACGGTGGTCGGCAAACCCCCGGGAAACGATGGACCCGGTTGCGACCTCTGCGCAGGCGCCCGCGATCGAGGTCGGTGTGGCAGTACCGTCACCGTCGGGTGAACACGCCGAGATGTTCGGTGTCGTAGTACTCGAGGGTGAGTTTGTCGCCGTCGAAGGTGGCCTGGGAGATCGATCCGTGATTGGCGTTCTCGCCGGAAGGCGTGAAGACGAAAGTGTCGCCGTTCCAGTGCCGCAAGGGGAAGGTCATGTTGTTCGGGCCAAGGGTGAGCGTCAGGAGTTGATCGGTGGCGCTGATCGTCGCAGGTCCGTAGTAGGCATTGTCGTAGGTACCCGCGTACGCCGCAGGCGGTCGCGCGGGAGCCGGGTCGGCCGGCGGCTGTTTGCCCGCCAGCGCCCCTGTCGGCGCGCCGAGCGGCTGGAACGCCGTTCGGTAGAGACTGCGCCAGTCCTGCTGGACCTTCCCGAACTGGACCAGGTCGGCGAACTCCGCGTTCAGTGTCTCCGGCACGCCGATCGGCGCGGCGTTGGTGAGCGTCACGATGCCCACGTCGGCGGAGGGGATCAGGGTGAAGGCGGTGGCCGCGCCGAGACCGAACGCTCCCGAGTGGCCGAGCACGACGCGGCCCGCGGCGGAATCGCTCACGTTGAAGCCGAATCCGTAGAACCCGGCCCGAGCGTCCGGCGTTTTCGGTGGCGCCGAGACCGCCTGTGGGGAGATGGCCGGCAGCAGATCCTCCGCCGGCACCAGCACCGATCCGCCCACGGACCCGTCCGCGAGCACCATCGTCATCCATTTGGCCATGTCGGCCACCGAGGAGCTGACCCCTCCAGCCGGTGACTGCGCGTCCGGTTGACGCTGTGGGTTCGCCGGCTCGTAC
Source organism: Nocardia araoensis NBRC 100135 (assembly GCF_000308435.1). Taxonomy (GTDB): domain Bacteria; phylum Actinomycetota; class Actinomycetes; order Mycobacteriales; family Mycobacteriaceae; genus Nocardia; species Nocardia araoensis. The sequence continues at coordinate 30,858 of NZ_BAFR01000100.1, forward strand.
TTCCCGTCGATCAGCACGTGCCCCTCCGCCCGGTTCGCGCGGGACACGAAGTCGGCGTAGCGGGAACTGGTCGATTTCATGCCGAGTGGACCGTAGATCGTCCGCTGGGACAACGTCTCCCAGTCGGTCCCCGCCGCGGCGGCCACGGCGTCGGCGGCGGCGGTCAGCCCGAAATTGGTGTACTCGTAGGAAGTGCGGAAGGGGCCCAGCGGCAACAGCCGAAGCCGGTCGAGAATCTGGCCGCGGTCGTAGCCGAGGTCCTCCAGCAGGTCGCCGGCGTGATCGGGCAGCCCGGAGCGGTGCGCGTACAGGTCGCCGATCGTGGCATGCTCGGTGACGTAGGGATCGGCGAGGGCGAACGACGGCAGCAGCCGATGGACCGGAGTGTCCCATTCGACGCCACCCGCGGCGATCCGGCGGGCGACGACCGTCGCCCCGACCGGCTTGGACAGTGACGCCAGCTGGAAGACCGTATCCGGGTCGACCTTCTCCTTGGTGACGATGTTGCGAACGCCGAATCCCTTGCTGTACACGACCTTTCCGCCGTGTACCACGGCAATCGCCATGCCGGGAACGCCGGAGGAGGCGAACAGGTCATCCGCGAGGCCGTCCAGCTCGCCCACGGCATCATCGATCCGACCGTCCGGTATCGGCACACCGGCGATCCGGTTGGGCACCACCGCGGAACTGGACGGCGCTCCCACCTGCGTGGAGTCCGCTTCGTCGCCGCCGCATCCCGTTGTCGCGAGCAGGAGGGCCGTCGCCATCGCCGTAGGTCCGAGTAACGCGCGCCGCAGTGTGCTCACGGATCGCCTCCTGGCTGTCGCAGCGACAAAAGACCAGATAAAGGCTAGTTGAGGCGGGGTTGCTGCGCGGCCGGTTCGGGTTTTCGCGGCGGCGGGTCACGAGCGCACCCGCCGCCGTCTGATCAAATCCGGCGGCGGGGTTATCCGGCGGCGGGTGTCTCCCGGATCTCCACGCTCGGAAGGACCAGCGCCGCAGGCGAATTCGCTGGAACCGCCGGATGCGCCGGTGCGATGGGGGCGATGCGCCGGTATCCCGTGCCCACCGGTGGACGGGTGTCCACCTCACCCTTGTTCGGCCAGTACGCCGCCGCCCGCTCGGCCTGCGCGGTAATGGTCAGGGAGGGGTTGACGCCCAGGTTCGCCGAGACCGCCGCGCCATCGACCACGCTGAGCGTGGGGTAGCCGTACACGCGGTGGTAGGCGTCGATCACGCCGTGCTCGGCGTCGGCGCCGATCACCGCGCCGCCCAGGAAATGGGCCGTCAGCGGGATGTTGAAGATCTCGCCCCAGCTGCCGCCCGCGATGCCGCCGATCTTCTCCGCGACCCGTCTGGTGACGTCGTTGCCCACCGGGATCCAGGTCGGATTGGGTTCGCCGTGGCCCTGCTTGCTGGTCAGCTTGCGGCCGAAGAGGCCGCGTTTGGTGTAGGTGGTGATCGAATTGTCCAGGTGCTGCATGACCAGCGAGATGATGGTCCGTTCGCTCCAATTCTTCGTGCTCAGGAAGCTGAGCAGGTTCATCGGGTGCCGCAGCACCATGCCGAGGAAGCGCAGCCAGCGCGGGATCCGGCCACCGCCGTCCACCATGAGCGTCTGGAGCAGGCCCATGGAGTTCGAGCCCTTGCCGTAGCGGACCGGCTCGATGTGCGTGTCTGGGGTGGGATGGATGGACGAGGTGATCGCCACGCCTTTGGTGAAGTCGGTGCCGGGTCGCACCTTCTTCGTCGCGGCGCCGACGATCGACTCCGAGTTGGTGCGGGTGAGCACGCCGAGGCGATCGGACAGGTCCGGCAGCACGCCCTTGTCCCGCATGGCGAACAGCAGCTTCTGGGTGCCGCGGGTGCCCGCCGCGAGCACGACGTGCGCGGCGGTGAGCGTCCGGGGCTGCTTGCGAATCCAGGCGCCGGTACGGGCGGTGGACACGTCCCAGGTGCCGTCCGGGTGCGGACGCAGCTCGGTGACCGTCGTCATCGGGATGACTTCGGCGCCCGCCTGCTCGGCCAGATAGAGGTAGTTCTTCACGAGTGTGTTCTTCGCGCCGTACTTGCAGCCCACCATGCAGTCGCCGCACTCGACGCACCCGGTGCGCTCCGGCCCGACGCCGCCGAAATACGGGTCCGGCACGGTCTTGCCCGGTTCGCCGAAGAACACACCGACCGGCGTCTGCACGAACGTGTCGCCGACGCCCATGTCGTCGGCGACGGCCTTGAAGACCTCGTCGGCGGGCGTCATGTGCGGATTGCGTACCACGCCGAGCATTTGCTGCGCCCGTTCGTAGTACGGGGTGAGCTCGTCGCGCCAGTCGGTGATGTCACGCCACTGCGGATCGCGGAAGAACGGCTCCGGCGGCACGTACAAGGTGTTCGCGTAATTCAGTGAACCGCCTCCCACGCCCGCGCCGCCGAGGATGAGGACGTTGCGCAGCGGATGGATGCGCTGGATTCCGTAGCAGCCGAGCGCGGGCGCCCAGAGGAACTTCTTCAGCTCCCAGCTGGTCTTGGGCAGTTCGTCGTCGGCGAAGCGCTGGCCCGCCTCCAGTACGCCGACCTTGTAACCCTTCTCCACCAGCCGAAGCGCGGTGACGCTGCCGCCGAACCCGGAACCGACGATCAGCACGTCGAAATCCGTCGTCCGCTGGTCCATGTGGAACTCCTCGATCGTGTCGCCAGTGACTCGGCTAACACTACTCCCGGGTAAGTAACGGTTCGCAAGTCGGCTGGAAGCGGCCGATCGCTCCGGTAATCGAGTTCCCCGGCGGTTGCCCGCCCCGTTTCAGAGCGATGCTCTCAATAGTTGACAACGCTCTCTGAAACGCGCATCGTTTCTGGTGTGCCGACGACACCTCGCGCCCGCGCCAGGGCCCAGACCATGAACGACATCGTCCGGATCGGGCGCGAACACCTGGCGACGGAGGGCGCCGCCGCCCTGTCGCTGCGCGCGGTCGCCCGTGACCTCGGCGTGGTCTCCTCGGCCGTCTACCGGTATGTCCGCAGTCGCGACGAGCTGCTCACCCTGCTCGTCGTGGACGGTTACAACGCCCTCGGCGACGCGGTCGACGAGGCGCTGGCCGAGGGCGGAGACGATCCGATCGAAGGGCTGCGGGTGCTCGGGCGCACGGTGCGGAGTTGGGCGCTGGCCGAACCCGCCCGCTACGGATTGCTCTTCGGCACGCCGGTTCCCGGCTACGACGCACCCGCCACCGAGACCACCGCACCGGGTACTCGCGTGATCGCCGCACTGCTGACCCTGTTCGCTCGCGCCCATAGCGCCGGACGACTCGCCGCGCCCGGCACCGAGCCGCGGATATCCGCCCCTCTGGCGGGCAGCTTCGCGCTGATCCGGAACGGGTTCCAGCTCGAGGTGCCCGACTGGCTGGTCGTCCGCGGCGTGACGTTCTGGGTGGGCCTGTTCGGGGCGGTGAGCGCGGACGTCTTCGACATGTACGGCACCGACACCTTCGCCGACCGCGACGAGTTGTTCGAACTCCAGCTCGACGGACTGCTGGACATGCTCGGTCACCGCGGGTGATTCGCCGCCGGGACGGGGCAGCCTGTCACCGCTCGTCGCACGGTGTGCTGCGATGGAACTCGTGACGACGCCCGGCGAACAGTTTCCCGCACACGACGCGATCTCATGGGCGCACCGGATGGGTGCGCGCATGCCACTGGTGAACGCGCCGATGGGCGGGGTGGCAGGCGGACGGCTCGCCGCGGCGGTGACCGCGGCCGGTGGCCTCGGCATGATCGGGATGGGCAGTGCCGGATCGGTCCGGGCGCTGGAGCGAGAATTGCCGCACGTCCGCGGCATCGACGGCCCGTTCGGCATCGGTCTGGTCGATTGGGTGGTCGCCAAGGAGCCGCGACTGCTGGAAGTCGCGATCGAGGCCCGTCCCGCACTCATCTCGGTGAGCTTCGGGGAGGACCTCGACTGGGCCGCCCGCGTCGCGGACGCGGGGATCGTCCCGGCCACCCAGATCTACAGCGGCGAGGAGGCGCGGCGTGCGCAAGGGGCCGGTGTCGGGGTCCTCGTGGCTCGCGGCGTGGAGGGTGGTGGGCACGGCGCCGTGAACGCGTCACTGCTGCCGCTGCTGGCGGAAGTACTGGACGCCGCGTCGGTCCCGGTGCTCGCGGCGGGCGGCATCGGCGCACCGCGAGACCTCGCCGCCGTGCTGCGGGCCGGGGCCTGCGGCGCATGGCTCGGCACCTGCCTGGCGGCCTGCTCGGAATCGCTCCTGTCGGATGCGGGCCGCCGCGCTCTGATCGATGCGCGCGGCGACGATACGGTGCTCAGCCGGGCATACGACGTCGGAATGGGATTGCCATGGCCCGCACGGTTTCCCGCGCGGGTGCTGCGCACCGGATTCACCGACCGGTGGACCGGACGAGAGGAAGAACTCGCCGTGGATGCGGCGGCCAAGCGCGCGCTCACCACGGCGCTCGCCGCTGACGATCCGGCCGTCACGCCGATCGACGCGGGGGAGGGCGTCGGCCTGGTCACGTCCGTGGAACCTGCCGCGCGAGTGCTGGAGCGGCTGTGGACTGGGGCGACCGGATCTGTGGCCAGCTGAGCGGTTCACTCCTCGCTGCTGGTTCGCTCACCGAGATAGCGCATCAGCGCGGGATCGGAAGAGACCAGCCGGTCGACCTCCTCACCGCCCGTGCACTGGTAGAGGGCGACGGTGACCGAATCGGCTCGGCGTCCGGCGACCCGCCAAATTCCGCCCGAATCGGTCCAGCGCCGCAGGATTGCGATGGGGTCGTCGGTCATCGTCCACCTCCAGTCGATGGTGTACCTCGTGGTGTCATCGGGGCACGGTGACCGGGTCGGAGCAGCTGGCGGGCACGTCGACGAAGGAACAATCCTTCGGCGCACGGGTCGGCCGGTAATCGGGCGCGACGCCGCCGGCTCGGGTGATGTCCGTGTACGCCGACACCGCGTCCGTCGGCTCGCGCGTCAGCGCCGGGTCGGTCAGGACATCGACGGTGTACAAGCCGAAGCGCGGTGTATAGGAACCCCACTCGTAGTTGTCGGTGAGGCTCCAATAGTTGTAGCCGATCAGGTTCATGCCGTCGGCCTTGGCGCGCTGGAGCCAGTAGACGGTGTCGCGGAGCGAGTCGGCGCGGCTGTATCCGTCCGCGCGGGGCAGGCCGTTCTCGGTGGGCATCCCGTTCTCGACGATGTAGAGCGGCTTGCCAGGGAACTGACGCGCATAGTGTTGCAGCGCGTAATAGATGCCTTCCGGCTGCAGCGGGTTCTTCCACAGCTCCGTGAAACTCGATGCGGCGGTGAGGCTGTCGGGGGAGAGGCCGTAGTAGTAGTCGATGCCTATGTAGTCGAGTTCGGTGCCGATCCTGTCCACCAGCGGCTTGTTCACCACGTCCTCGCCACCCGGGATGTAGGCGACATTGCTGGTCACCATGGCGCCCGGCTGAACCCGGTGGATGTAGTCGTAGATGCTGTCGTGCGCCTGGGCGATCCGGTCCTGCATCGCAGGCGCGGCGGTGGGCGGCAATCCGCCGTGACGCAGTTCGTTCACCAAGTAGAAGGTCGGCTCGTTGAACGTGACCCACAAGGGCTGGTACGGCGCATAGCGATCGACGACCGCGCGTGCGTTGGCCAGCCAGTCCTCGACGATGCCCGGGTTGTTCCAGCCCCCGCGGTCGACCGCCCAGCCCGGGTAGACCCAGTGGTCGATGGTGATCATGGGGCGCATCCCCGCGGCCGTGATCGCGGCGACCACATCGTCGTAGAACTTCAGCCCTTCGGGGTCCCACTTGCCCGGCTGGGGCTGGAGGCGGGCCCACTCGACGCCGATGCGATACACCTTCACGCCCAGAGCGGCGGCGAGGGCGATGTCCGAGCGGTAGCGCGTGTAGAAGTCGATCGAATCACGATATGGATCAGTCGTTTTCCCGGAAGCGACGTAGCGGGACCAGTTGCTGTCCGGGGCGTGGCCTTCCGATTGATATCCCGACGAGGCGACGCCCCACAGGAAATCGGGGCCCATCGGTGTGACCACAGCGGGTGGCGCGGGACGGGCGGCTGCCGGAGCAGCGCCTCCGAGCAGTACCGCGGCGACGGCCGCCAAGGCGACCGAGACGTGGCGGCGGGATGAACGCATCGAACTCCTGTTCCGAGATAGGGGTGGCCCACGTGGACCTCCGGCACGCGGACCGGGGCGGGGAGGACGGCACGGGGGACAGGGTAACTGGTCACTTGTCCGTTTTCTCGAAGTCGGGGAGGGCGGTTCTCCGAGAACCTGCGCTGGACGCAGCTCGTAAGCGAGATGTCACAACGGGTTTCAAGGCAAATTTTATGTTGTTACGTAGATATGCGCATCTAAATATGTATTCCAATCGGACTTCAAGCCCCAACTTGCAGCCCCAACAGAACAGAGCAAAGAAGCCGAGGGGCTGTGAGATGTCCCTCGACCCAGGACCGCGTGACCTGCTCGGAAGCGAGAGCGTGTCAGGATTCCTCTATGGCGAATCCGTTGCCGCGAGTAGCTCGACGGCTCGCCCAGCAGCGCTGGGCGATGCGGTCGGCGCCGGTCGTGCTACGACTCGAACGCTTGATCCGCCGGATGAGCGGCGGGCGAAAGGGTGTACTGGATGTGGCGGGGCTGCCGTCCATCGAAGTCACTGTGCCGGGCCGGAAGACGGGGATCCCGCGGACTACCTCGTTGCTGTACGTTCCGCACGGCGCGGACTTCCTCGTCCTCGGCTCGAATTGGGGAAGTCCGCAACATCCGGCATGGTCGGCGAATCTGCGTGCCGCGCAGACTGCCTCGGTCCGGCACAAAGGCGAGCGATTCTTGGTCGCCGTGCGTGAGATCAGCGGCGTGGAGCGCAAGCCCGTGTGGGATCTGGCGGTCGAGTTCTGGCCCGGCTACGCCATGGAGTACGAGCTCTCCGGCGGGCGAGAGTTCCGTATCTTCGAACTGCGCCGCATATCCCGCTGAGGCAGCGTGGATCGCGAGACGAGCGGCGCTCCGGTGTCGGTGGGGCCGGTTACGGTAGGGCGGTGACCACGCATCTGACCCACTGGGGCGCGTTCGAGGCGGACAGCGACGGTGAACGGCTCACAGAGGTCCGGCCGTGGCGTGGTGACCCGGAGCCGATGCCGCTGATCGGCAACGTCGCTTCGGCGCAGCATCACCCCACTCGTATCGCTCGGCCGTATGTCCGGCAGGGTTGGCTGGACAACGGACCGGGGCCGGGTCCGCGCGGTTCGGAAGCTTTCGTTCCGGTGTCGTGGGAGCGGGCGTTGGACCTGCTGGCCGGCGAGCTCGGCCGGGTCTACGGGCGGTACGGGGCGGAGGCGGTCTACGGCGGTTCGTACGGCTGGGCCAGCGCGGGGCGCTTCCATCACGCGCAGAGCCAATTGCACCGCTTCCTCAACTGTCTGGGCGGCTATGTCCGGCACGTGAACAGTTACAGCCTGGGGACTTCGACGGTTTTCCTGCCGTACGTCATCGGTGGCATCGGCTGGTTGACACAACAGGCGACAGCGAAGGCGGTGCTGGCCGAGCACTCCGAACTCGTGGTGGCTTTCGGTGGTCTGTCGCCGAAGAACTCGGCAGTGTCACCGGGTGGCGTCTCCCGGCACAACGCGCGGGGCTGGATCTCCGCGGCACGGGCCCGGGGCTGCCGATTCGTGTCGATCAGTCCGTTGCGCGACGACACCCCGCCGGAGAGCGAGGCCGAATGGATCGCGCCGCTGCCGGGTACCGATGTGGCGATGATGCTCGCGCTGGCTCAGGTGCTGGACGCGGAAGGCCTGGCGGACAAGGAGTTTCTGCGCCGCTACACAGTCGGTTACGACCGGTTCGCTGCGTATCTCCGAGGCGCGGTGGACGGAGTGGTGAAGGATCCGGACTGGGCCGCGGCGATCACCGGCGTGCGGGCCGAGCGTATCCGGATGCTGGCGCACGAGATGGCCGCGGCTCGGACTCTGGTGACGGTGAGTTGGTCGCTGCAGCGGGCGCGACATGGTGAGCAGCCGCTGTGGGCGGGTGTGGTGCTCGCGGCGATGCTGGGGCAGATCGGACTGCCCGGGGGTGGGTTCGGGCATGGTTACGGATCGGCCGCGGGCGTCGGGGAGCCGGCGCGTGGGCCGGTGCCGCGACTTCCGCAGGGGCGCAACGGTATCGATTCCTTCATTCCGGTCGCGCGGATCGCGGACATGCTGCTGAACCCGGGCGCGCCGTATCGGTACAACGGTCAGGAACTGGTGTATCCGACTGTGCGATTGGTGTATTGGTGTGGCGGCAACCCGTTCCATCACCACCAGGACCTGGCTCGGTTGCGGGCGGCGTTCGAACGTACGGACACGGTCGTGGTGCACGATGCGTTCTGGACGGCTACCGCGCGGCATGCCGACATCGTGCTGCCGTCGACGATGTCCATCGAGCGCGACGACTACGGCGCCGGGGAAGGTGACCGGTCGTTCTTTCCGATGCCGGCACTGACCCGTCCGGCTGCCGAGGCGCGCGATGATTATCGGATCTTCGCCGAGACGGCCGATCGGCTCGGGGTCGGCAAGGAGTTCACCGAAGGACGCTCGGTCGGCGAATGGCTGCGGCATCTGTACGAGCGGTGGCGAACCGAGCAGTCTGGTGCGGGATACGAATTCCCGGATTTCGACACGTTCTGGTCCGGCGAAGCGCTCGAGCTTCCGGTGCCGGACCCACGGCAAGTGCTGGCCGCCGACTTTCGCGCCGACCCGGACCGTCACCCGCTCAGCACGCCCAGCGGGAAGATCGAGATCTTCTCGGCGACCATCGACGGCTTCGGGTACGCCGATTGTCCGCCGCATCCGGTGTGGCTGGAGCCGGAGGAGTGGCTCGGCGGCCCGGCGGCGGAGCGGTTTCCCTTGCAGTTGGTGGCGAATCAGCCGCGGACGAAGTTGCACAGTCAGCTCGACGTGGGCGCCTACAGCCGGTCGGTGAAGATTTCCGGGCGGGAACCGATCCGGATGCATCCGGCGGACGCCGAGGCTCGTGGCCTGCGTGCCGGTGGCATCGTGCGAGTGTTCAACGAGCGGGGTAGTTGTCTGGCCGGGCTGGTGGTCGATGACGGGGTGCGGACCGGTGTCGTGCAGTTGTCCACCGGTGCGTGGTACGACCCCGACCCGGCGGATCCGACGTTCTGCCGCCACGGTAATCCGAACGTGCTCGTCGCCGATCGCCCGTCCTCCACGCTCAGCCAGGGGTGCGCCGGGCAGCTCACGCTGGTGGAGGTAGAGCGCTATGTCGGCCCGCTCACGGACGTGGATGTGATCCGCCCACCGGAGACGATGGGCGCGAGTGCGTTCTGAGATCGCGGAGGATGGCGGAGGCTGCTGGTGCGCTGCACAGGACGGGTGGCGGTGGTGGCGATGAGTTCGGCGGTGTCGACGATGGATGGTTGTCGATGGAGGTCATGGTGGAGCTGGATCTCGCGGCGTTGCGCGCGTTCGTCGCGGTAGTTGAGGAGGAGCAGTTCGGTCACGCCGCCGTTGTGCTCGGCATCAGCCAGCAGGCGGTGTCCAAGCGCATCGCGAAACTGGAATCGCAGCTGGGTGTGGAGCTTTTCGACCGTGGACGCGGCGGCAGTGCGCCGACCGCCGCTGGTATGCGGCTGTTGCCGCACGCGCGGTCGCTGCTCGTGGGTGCCGAGGCGGCGGTGCGGGCCGTGCGGGAACAGGTGCGGCCGTTGCGGGTCGCGGTGTTGGGCAAGCGGATGGCCGCGACCGAGTTGATGGAGTTCTATCTCGCGCGTCATCCGCGCTGCGACACCGAGGTCGTGCTGTCGAACATGATCACGACCTCACGGGAGGCGCTGCGCAGTGGTCTCGTCGATGCGGCCTTGGCCCGCGCGCACGGCGGCCCGGTGGAGCTGTCCGGCGACATCGTTGCTGCACCCGCCTATCTGGAACCGCTGTATCTGCTCGTGGGTAAGGACCACCCGTTCGCGGGCCGGTCGACGATCGCGTTGCGGGAGATCGCGGGGCATCCGGTGTGGGTGCCCGGTGCGGCCGTGCCGTCGGAGTGGGCCGATTTCTATCGAGAACTCAGTGCGTTCAGCGGGATTCCGGTCGACACCAGCGGGCCGCTGGAGGGTATGGCGGGGATCGTCGAACGCATCGCGGATTCGTCGACGCTGGCGACCTTCAGCGGTGACAGTGGGCAGACGCCGTGGCATCCGAACGTGCGGCGGCTGATGATCGTCGATCCCACGCCGGCCTATCCGTTGGCGCTGTTGTGGTCGGCGGGCAACCGGCATCCGGGTCTGCGGCATCTGGTCGAGCACGTCGCGGGGAATTACAACCGGGACACCGCCGCAGTCTGCTGGGTTCCCGAACCCGATCGGGCGCTGTTCGGCGTGCCCGGCGCGCTGGCCGATCCGTCGTGTCGGCCCGTGCCTCTACTATTCCCCGGGTGACCGGATACGACCCGCTCGACGCGTTCGAGCATCTCGACACCTCGACGTTGCCGCCGCGCCAGCAGCGGATTCTCGCCACGATTCGGGACTGGGTGCTGCGGTACGGGTATCCGCCGAATACGCGCGAGATCGGTGACGCGGTGGGTCTGCGGTCGGCGTCGTCGGTGTCGAAGCATCTGAAGAGCCTGGAGGAGCGTGGTTTTCTGCGCCGCAGCCGGACGGTGTCGCGTCCGATCGACGTGCGGATGTTCCTGCAGGCTCCGGTGCGGCGGGAGACGGCGGAGGATTCGGTGACGGTGCCGGTGGTCGGCGATATCGCCGCGGGCGCTCCGATTCTCGCCGAGGAGCACGCGGACGACACGATGACGCTGCCGCGGGAGCTCGTCGGGCGGGGCACGGTGTTCGGGTTGCGGGTGCGTGGTGATTCGATGATCGATGCGGCCATCTGTGACGGCGACATTGTGGTGGTGCGCAAGCAGCACGAGGCGCACTCCGGGGAGATCGTGGCGGCGATGATCGACGGGGAAGCGACGGTGAAGGTGTACCGGCGGCGTAACGGTCACGTGTACCTGGAGCCGCGCAATCCGGCCTACGAGGTGATCGACGGTGACGAAGCCGTGGTGCTCGGCAAGGTCGTGTCGGTGATGCGGCGGGTCTGACCTCGGCGAACCCGGTGTCGTCGCCGCGGCGTCCCGCCGTACCCTGAACGGCATGTCGGAATTGACGCGGACGCCTCCCGGCGCCGGATTCGAGCGGCTGGTGCGCTTGCTCGATGGGCGCCGGGTCGTCGCGTTGACCGGTGCCGGGATCTCGACCGACAGCGGGATCCCGGACTACCGTGGTCCGTCCTCGCCGCCGCGCAACCCGATGACCTTTCAGCAGTTCGTCGGCGATCCGGTGTTCCGGCAGCGGTACTGGGCGCGTAATCACGTCGGCTGGCGGCGGATGGACGGGTCGCGTCCCAATCCCGGGCATCGAGCGCTGGCGCGGCTGGAGCGCATGGGCGTGGTGACCGGGCTGATCACCCAGAACGTGGACCTGCTGCACACGAAGGCGGGGCATCGGCGGGTGATCGACCTGCACGGCACCTACGCGCGGGTGCGCTGTTTGCGCTGCGGGTTCCTGATTTCCCGGATGTCGCTGGCCGACCGGCTGGAGGCGGTCAATCCCGGCTTCGCGGAGGCTGCGACCACCGATGGGCTCGAGGTGGCACCCGACGCCGACGCGGTGGTGGCCGACACCGGTGGCTTCCGGATGGTGGACTGCGCGGACTGTGGCGGCATGCTCAAGCCGGACATCGTGTATTTCGGGGAGAACGTGCCCAAGGAGCGGGTGGCCGCGGCCTACGAGCTCGTCGACGCCGCGGATGCGCTGCTGGTGGCCGGGTCGTCGCTGACCGTGATGTCGGGTCTGCGTTTCGTGCGTCACGCGGCCAAGCGCGGTCGTGCTGTCGTCATTGTCAATCGCGGCCGCACGCGTGGCGACGAGCTGGCCGCGCTGACGCTGGACGCGGGGTGTTCGGCGGTGCTGCCCGCGCTCGCCGATCGCCTGGAGGGGACGCGCATTCCTGCCACGGCTGAATCAGCCTGGCCTGCATAGTGCCGATCGGCTCGCCCGGTCAACACGCGGACAACGGCGTTTCACCCTGTGTGGTTTCGGGCCTGAGCCCGGTCGACGCTGGGTCCGCGTCGTTTCTACGGCAACCGCGGTGCAGCGCAGTAACGGTCACCTGTTCTGTGGTTGTCGACCGAGGGGACGTTTCCCGCGGCGTGGCGGTGCTATTCCGGGAAGGGCTGAACAAGTGCCCTGCTAGGGGTTTCGAGTAGACAGTTCGAGGAGGATCTCGTGGCCGAGAAGAGCTATCGTTCCGCCGACACCGGTGAATATGTGAGCGAGGAGACCGCGGCGGAGAACCCGAAGACGACCCTCGGCGAGGACGAGCCGCACGACGGTGACAACCGGCGTGACCGCTCGGCGATCACCGGGCACTTCGTCAAGCCCGACACCAGCCGCCGCCACCCCGACACCACCGTCACCGAGAACGGGTGACACCGGACGTCGTGACAGGGGTGCGGCCGGACGCGCGTAGCGCCGATTCGCTCACCCCGGCGAAGTTCTGGCCGTGAGGTCGGTCCCGCCCGCTCAGGGTCGCATCGCGCCTGATGGAGGCCGGTGCGGTAGGAGTGGGCGTATCCCGCACCGGTTCAGGATCGCGTTGATCGCAATCGTTCTGTGAACCGTCTGCACACCTTACTGTTCCGGACAGTACTTCTCGTGTGAGGACCGTGTCAGATGACGTTGCAGTTGGATCCGACCACATCTGCGCCACCTTCCGCCCCGGCCGAGGCGGCCACCGAAAGCCCGGTGTCGTTCACTCGCAGGCTGATCGGCCTGGCCCGGGCCTCGTCCGGGTTGATTCTGGCGGTGATCGTCTGGCAGCTGGGCGCCCGGTCCTGGCTCGGCGCGACCACTCCGGCGCCGACCGAGGTGCTCGAGGCCGGGTGGGAGCTGATCGAGTCCGGTGAGCTGTGGCAGCATCTGGCCGCCTCCGGGCGTCGGGTGGCGGTCGGGTTGGCGATCGGCATCGGCATCGGTCTGGTGTGCGGGGTGGCGGCCGGGTTGTTCCGCGTCGCCGAGGACCTGGTGAACGGCCCGCTGCAGGCGTTGCGGATGTTGCCGACGCTGGCGCTGGTACCGGTGTTCATCATCTGGTTCGGTATCGGTGATTCGTTCAAGATCGCGTTGATCATCGTCGCGCCGATCTTCCCGATCTATCTGAACGTGCTGGCCGGGATCCGGGGTGTGGACCGGCGGCTGGTGGAGGCGGCGGAGTCGCTGGGCCTCAACCGGTTCGAGTTGACCACGAAGATCATCCTGCCCGGCGCGTTGCCGCAGATCTTGGTCGGTTTGCGCCAGGCACTCGGCATCGGCTGGCTCACCTTGGTGGTCGCGGAGATGCAGACCACGCCGGTCGGTCTCGGGTTCCTGATGAACGACGCCAAGGAGTTCCTGCGGACCGATCAGATCTTCCTGGTCCTGGTGATCTACGCGGTGCTCGGGCTGCTCACCGATCTGTTCGTGCGCGTGCTGGAACACCGGTTGCTGGCCTGGCGCACCGGATACGAGGGGAAGTAGATGACCGCCACCATCGAGACCGGTGTTCGCATTCGCGGGGCGGTGCGTGCCTTCGGCGGCCGCACGGTACTGCGCGGGGTCGACCTGGATATCGCGCCGGGGGAATTCGTTGCTCTGCTCGGGGCCAGCGGATCCGGTAAGAGTACGCTGCTGCGCGGAATCGGCGGGTTGGACCGTGGCTTCAGTGGGTCGTTCGACGTGCCTGCTTCCAAGGCGATCGTGTTTCAGGAACACCGGCTGATTCCGTGGATCAGCGTGTGGCGCAATGTCGTTCTCGGCGTCGACAGGGCAGGCAGGGCGCTGGCGCTGACGGCGCTGGAGGAAGTGGGGCTCACCGCGAAGGCGGATGCGTGGCCCGCGACGCTGTCCGGCGGGGAAGCGCAGCGGGTGGCGCTGGCCAGGGCGCTTGTCCGCAATCCGGAACTGTTGCTGCTGGACGAGCCGTTCGGCGCCCTCGACGCGCTGACCCGGTTGAAAGTGCAGGCTCTGGTGGCTCGCCTGTGGACGCTGCACCGGCAGTCGGTGCTGCTGGTGACCCACGATGTGGAAGAGGCACTGCTGCTGGCCGACCGGGCGCTCGTGCTGCGCGACGGCCGCATCGCCGAATCCTTCGACATCACCGTCGCCCGCCCCCGGTCGGTGGTCGACCCCGAATTCTCCGCACTCCGCCGCCGATTGCTGCTCGCACTCGGCGTGAATCCCGAGGCACCGACAGGAGCAGACGCATGAGTGAACCGTTGCAGATCAGTACGGACGTCTTGGTGATCGGCGGCGGGCCCGCTGCCTGCTGGGCGGCGATCCATGCCCGTGAAGCCGGCGCCGAGGTGACGCTGGTGGACAAGGGCTACTGCGGGACCAGCGGCGCCACCGCTCCGTCCGGCACCGGCGTGTGGTACGTGGCGCCGGAGGCCACCGCGCGGGCGAACGCCAAGGCCAGCCGGGAAGCGCTGGGCGGGCATCTGGCCGACCACTACTGGATGGACCGTGTGCTCGATCAGACCTACGCGAATATGAATCGGCTCGCGGTGGAGGGACGGTATCCGTTCCCCGTGGATTCCGGCACCGGTGAGCAGATCCGCACCGGGGTGCAGGGCCCGGAGTACATGCGCCGGATGCGGGCGTGGGTGAAACGTGCCGGGGTGCGTATCCTCGACCATTCGCCGGCGCTGGAGCTGCTGGTCGACGACGACGGCGTGGTGCGCGGCGCGGCGGGCTACCAGCGCCAGGCCGACCGGGACTACCGCATCGTGGCCGGTGCGGTGGTGCTGGCGACCGGCGGTTGTGCGTTCCTGTCCCGGGCGCTGGGCACCAACGTCGACACCGGTGACGGCGCGTTGATGGCGGCCGAGGTGGGCGCTCGGTTCTCGGGCATGGAATTTTCCAACGCTTACGCGATCGTGCCGAAGGGATCGACGATCACCAAGACCGCCTACTACGGTTACGCGACCTTCTTCCACGAGGATGGGCGGGTGCTCGAGGGCGCGGGCTCGACCAAGGGCCGTTCGGTGATCGCGCGGACGCTGTTGCACGAGAAGGTGTTCGCGCAGCTCGATCGTGCCGACGCGGTGGTGCAGGCGCAGATGCGGCTGGGACAGCCCAACTTCTTCCTGCAGTTCGATCGGCGCGGTATCGACCCGTTCACCGACCGGTTCGAGGTGGATCTGCTCGCCGAGGGCACCGTCCGCGGCACCGGTGGCATCGATGTCGTCGACGACGACTGCGCCACCACGGTTCCGGGTTTGTACGCGGCGGGTGACGCGGCGACGAGGGAACGGATCTGCGGCGGTTTCACCGGTGGGGGCAGCCACAATTCGGCGTGGGCGATGTCGTCGGGCAGTTGGGCAGGCCGCGGCGCGGCGCTGTTCGCGTTGCGGGCCGGCCGGGCCGGGAGTGCCGATGTGCGTGGCGCCGGGCGCACGGGGTTGCGGCCGGAGCATGCCGAGTCGGTCCGAGCGGCGGATGTGGTGGAAGCCGTGCAGCAAGAGGTGATCCCGTTCGAGAAGAACTACTTGCGCCATGGTGACCGGATCGGGCCTGCGCTGGAGCGGCTGGACAGCGTGTGGGAGGACGCCACCCGGGGCCTGGGCGGCGGAACCGGAGACGAGCGGGTGCGGGCCCGGCAGGCCGCGGCCATGACTGCGGTGGGACGGCTGATGTACCGTTCGACGCTGGCGCGCACGGAGACGCGCGGGATGAGCAAACGGGCCGACCATCCGGATCTGGATCCGAAGCAGCACCACCACATCCTGTCCGGCGGGCTCGACGAGGTGTGGACGGCGACGTCCGCGGCGACCACCACCCTGGCGGTGGCGTGATGATCGAGATCCTGCGCGCGGGTGACTGCATCGCCTGCGACAAATGCGTCGACGTGTGCCCCACGAATGTCTTCGACCGTACCGACGGCGGAATCCCGGTCATCGCACGGCAATCCGATTGCCAGACCTGTTTCATGTGCGAGGCCTACTGCCCCACGGACGCGCTGTACGTCGACCCGGAGGCGACGCCGCTGGCCGATCACGACACCGTGAGCGGCGAGCACATCGGCCGCTACCGCAAGGAGATCGGCTGGGGCCGCGGCCGCAAACCCGGCAGTCTCGTCGCGGTGGGGCCGCGTCTGCCGCACGGCACTCCGCCGCCGCGGTTGTCGGAACTCTGAAGAACGAAAGCGAATCATGCGCAAACTTCGGCTGATCGTGCCCGCTGTCGTGTCCGCCCTGCTGCTGGCTCTCACCGGCTGCGGGTCGGACGACGCGGGCTCGGCGACCCGCGCCGAGATCAAGATCCTTCGCATCGGCACCATCGGCACCGGCAACGTGCTGACCGGACCGGTCGGCTTCGCCCATCAGCGCGGGGCGCTGCTGCCCGCGCTGAAGCCGCTGGGGGTGGACGCCATCGAGGTCTACAGCTTCCCCAACGGCCCGGATTTGAATCAGGCGCTGGTCGGCGGCCGCCTCGACGTCGCGACCTACGGTGACACGCCCGCCTTGGTCGCGCGCGGCAGCGGGTTGAAGACGCGGTTGCTCGCCATCGCGGCGGTGAACTACAACGCGGGTGTGGTGGCCAAGGATCCGGCGATCCGGACCTTGAAGGATCTGGCGGGCAAGAAGGTCGGCGTACAGTCCGGTTCCTATATCGACCGCTATCTGCAGGGAGCGCTGAAGGCCGAGGGGATCCAGGCGCAGTTGGTGCATCTGCTGGCGACCGACGCGGAGGCGCCGCTCAACGGCGGGGACATCGCGGCGGTCGCGTTGCCGGATGTGAACCCGTCGTCGTTCTTCCACGCGTTCCTGGCCAAGGGCTTCCACCAGGTCGACTCCATTCACGACAACCACCCCGAGCTGGCGGGGACCAGTTCCTCGGTCAGCAGCCAGGACTTCCTCGACAGCCACCCCCAATTCGGTAGAGCGTGGCAGTCGGTGATCGTCGAGGCCAACCGGTATGCCAAAGAGCATTGGGACGACTACGTGAACTACGAGGTGTCCCAGTCCAAATCGCCGGAAGCGGTGGTGCGTGCCACCGCACGCGAAAGCTACATCCCCGACGAGATCTTCGCGCCGCTGGGCATCCAGTTGCTGACGGGAACCAAGCAGTTCCTGGTGGACCAGAAGAAGATCCGGGAGGATTTCGGTTTGGAGAAGTGGTTCTACCGGCCCGAGCAGAGCTAGCCCGGCAGGCGCTTCGACGCCCCGGTGGTCCGGTGGTGCCGGATCGCCGGGACCAACCATCGGGAGGGAGTTCATGGCGGAGATCGCCGAGTGGGCGCGGCAGCGGTCGTGGGGTGTGCGGCTGGAGTGGGGTGTGATGGGCGCGGCGGCGCTGGCGTCGGAGTGCGCGTGTGTGGTGGTGGTCGACGTTCTGTCGTTCACGACGTCGGTGTCGGTCGCGGTGGAAGCGGGGACGCGGGTGCTGCCCTACCCGTGGCGGGACGGCGCTGCCGCGGAGTTCGCCGCGCGGCACGGCGCGGAGTTGGCGGTGGGTCGGCGAGCGGTGTCGGAGCGGCAGCCGTGGTCGTTGTCTCCGGCGGCGTTGCGGCGCGCGCCGGTCGCCGAGCGGCTCGTGCTGCCCTCGCCCAACGGTTCTGCCATCTCCGCGGCGGTCAGTGGTGTGCCGGTGGTAGCCGCGTGCTTGCGTAACGCGGGTGCGGTCGCTGCTTGGATCGCCGGGCGGGGATGGGGAAACGCGCGGCAGCCGGTCGCTGTGATCGCGGCCGGTGAGCACTGGCCGGGCCGTGACGAACTGCGGCCCGCCGTGGAGGACTGGCTCGGTGCGGGGGCGGTCGCCGCGGCACTGGCGCGCTGTGGAGCGGGGCCGCTGTCTCCGGAAGCGTATGCGGCCGCAGCGGCGCACGACGGGATCGCCGACGTCGCGGCGCTGATCCGGGATTGTGCTTCCGGCCGGGAGCTGTCCGAGGGCGGGTTCGCGCAGGATGTCGCGGTGGCCACCGAACTCGGATGCAGCGCGGTGGTGCCGGTGCTGATCGACGGATCGTTCGTCGACGCGGCACGGTAACGGTGAAGCGTGGCGGGGGGCTAGGGGTGGGGCCCGATCAGCCCGATCGCGGATTCGACCGCCACGTCGATGATGTCGGCGATGTCGTCGCCGTCTTCCACGGTGGTGGCGATGAGTTCCCGGAAGCCACCGAAGAGGATGGTGGCCACCTGGCGGGATGGCGGGCGCAGGCCTGCGGCCGCGAATTCCGGTGTGTCGGCGAGTTTTTGGATGAGTGTCACGAACGCTTCGCCGACCTCGCGCTGCAACTGCCGGGTGTCGTCACCGAGGGCGGGAACGACACGGATCCAGCTGAGGGTCAGGGAGGGTTCGTGTTGTGCGGTGTGTATCCACGCTTCGATGGCTTGGCGAACCTGGGTGCGCCAGGGCATGTGCGGGTCGACTGCGGCATCGATCCGCTGGATCATGTCCTTGTGGTGCTCGCTGAGCAGGGCGATGAAGCAGTCCTGTTTGCTGGTGAAGTGCTCGTAGAAGGTGCGGCGCGAGGTGCGGGCGTGCCGGACCACGTCGGCGACGGTCGTGTCCTGGTAGCCGCGTTCGCGCACGGCGGCGGCCATGGCGTCGAGCAGGCGGCGGCGGAACCCCGAATCCGGGCCGTTGTCGGCGGAGGTGCGGGGTACGGGCGCGGCGCGGGTCACGAGAATCAGGTTAGTTACTCCTTTCCGTTCGTCGCTTCCGGCCCGAGCCCGCGGCCGGATGTCAGGGCGTGGATTGCCCGGAATCGTGTCCCGATGCCACCGCGTGGTCCTCGCCGGACGGTGTGCCGCCACGGGTGAAGCGGATGGTGCCGTCGTCGATGCGGCCGTAGCGGAGGGTGAGCACGTCGTGGGCATAGCTCATGCCCAGCCGCCACGGAGCCCGGGAGCCCGCTTTGGGGAATCGGTCGATGTCGCGCAGGACGTAACCGGCCTGGAAGTCCAGCAGCGGCGTGGGTGTCACGGCGGGGTCGGGCCAAGGGGTGGTCTGCCGGTAGCCGCCCGCGTCCATGTGCCGCAGCAGTCGGCAGACGAATTCGCTGACCAGATCGGCTTTCAGTGTCCAGGACGCGTTGGTGTAGCCGATGGTGAACGCGAAGTTCGGCACGCCGCTGAGCATCATGCCCTTGTAGGCCATCGTTTGCGGCAGCTGCACCTCGTGCCCGTCCACGGTGAGGCGGATTCCGCCGAGCGCGAGCAGTCGCAGGCCGGTCGCGGTCACCACCACGTCGGCGTCGAGTTCACGTCCGGAGGCCAGGCGCAGCCCGTTCGCGGTGAACCGGTCGATACGATCGGTGACCACCGTGGCGCGTCCGTCGCGGATCGCGCGGAACAGGTCGCCGTCGGGGACCAGGCACAGCCGCTGGTCCCACGGTTGGTAGACGGGTTTGAAGTGGGTGTCGACGTCATAGCCCGCGGGCAGTTGCTTGACGGTCAGGTTGCGGATGAACTTGCGCATCCGCTGGGGCTGTCGTCTGCTCAGCTGGTAGATCAGCGTGCTGACCAGCACGTTCTTCCACCGGACCACGGTGTAGGCCCGTTTCGGTCCCAGTAGTGCGCGCAGCCGGTTGGCCAGGGCGTCGCGCGCGGGCACCGGGAGGATGTAGGTCGGGGAGCGTTGCAGCATCGTCACGTGCGCGGCGGTGTCGGTCAGTGCGGGTACCAGGGTGACCGCGGTGGCGCCGCTGCCGATGACGACCACGCGTTTGCCCGCGTGATCGAGGTCGGTGGGCCAGTGCTGCGGGTGCACCAGCCGTCCGCGGAAGTCGCCGATTCCGGCGAACTGCGGGGTGTAGCCCTCGTCGTAGTGGTAGTAGCCGCTGCATACGAGCAGGAAGTCGCAGGTGAGTTCGCGGGTGGCTCCGTCGTGTTCGGCCAGCACCTTCCAGCGGGCTTCTGCGCTGGACCAGGACGCTTCGGTCACCCGGTGCCGGTACCGGATGAACCGGTCGATGCCGGCGTCGGTGGCCGTCTGGCGGATGTAGCGCAGGATCGCGGGACCGTCGGCGATGGCTTCTGCTTGTGTCCACGGGCGGAACCGATACCCGAGGGTGTGCATGTCGGAGTCGGAGCGCACTCCGGGGTAGCGGAACAGGTCCCAGGTGCCGCCGAGGGTGTCGCGCGCTTCGAGGATGGCGTAGGTGCGGTGCGGGAAGGCGGCCTGCAGGTGGTGGGCCGCGCCGATACCGGACAGGCCGGCGCCGATGATGAGGACGTCGAGGTGTTCGCTCATGCCCGCGCCCCTTTCGGCTCCCGGCTGCGCAGGCTGCGCTCGAGCAGCGCGACCACACCGTAGTAGTGGGTGGGTGTCACCCGCGCCAAGGCGTCGAACAGGTAGGCGTCGGGGCCGACGAGGATGCGGGCCTTGCCGTGTTCGACTCCGCGGCGGATGATTTCGGCCGCCTTCTGCGGCGTGGTCAGCGCCAGCGTCTCGAATTCCGCCGCCATCTGCTCGTGCGTCCGGCCCCGGCCCTCGGGGTCCTTGCGGACGCGGGCGTTGCGGGCGATGTTGGTCCTGATGCCGCCCGGGTGGACGTTCACCGCCGACACGCCGGTGCCGCGCAGTTCCTGGCGCAGGGCGTCGGTGAACCCCCGGACGGCGAATTTGGCCGCGCAGTAGGCGCTTTGATTGGGCATCCCGAGCAGCCCGAACACGCTGGAGGTGTTGACGATCACGCCGTGGTCCTGCTCGACGAGGATGGGCAGGAAGGCGCGGGTGCCGTTGACGACTCCGTCGAAGTTGATGCGCCGCAACCATTCGTCGTCTTCGGCGACGGCGTCGAGCACCGAGGAGGAGACCGCGACACCGGCGTTGTTGAAGACCGCGGCCAGCGGCGCGGGCAGCCAGTCGCGGACTTCGTCGGCGAAGGCGCGCTGGTCGGCGGCGTCGCGCACGTCCAGGACGCGGGTGAGCACCGGCCCGGTCAGCGACGCGGCCGTCTCCTTCAACCCGGCGTGGTCGATGTCGGCGATCGCGACGGGGGAGCCGGTGCGCGACAGTGATCGCGCGAGGCTGCGGCCGATCCCGGACGCCGCGCCGGTGATCATGACCGGGTGGCCGGACAGCGGCCTACGGGTTCGGGGCATCGGCGGTCCTGCTTTCGGAAGTGCGAATGTGTTCGTGGATGAGGTCGGCGAGCACCGGCCACAGCGGGGCGGGCAGGTCGTGGCCCATCCCCGCCACGGTGTGGTGGCGAGCGCCCGCGATCGCGCGAGCTGTGGCGGTGGCGCCGGTGGGGGCGACCATTCGGTCGCGGTCGCCGTGCAGCACCAGGGTCGGGGCGGTGACCGCGCGCAGCTCGCGGGTCCGGTCCCCGGATTTGAGGATGCCGGCCAGTTGCCGGCCGACGCCCGCTGCGGGCAGGGGATCACGGTCCCAGGCCCGGGTGGCTCGCGCTCGCACCGCGGACTCGTCGAACGGGTATCCGGCCGAGCGGATGTGCCGGTACATGCGCACGCTGCGATCGATGTGCTCGTCGCGGGTGCGTGCGGGCCGGGCGAACATCAACCGCCAGGTCGACCAGGCCGGGCGGCCGACGCGCGCGGCGCCGGTGGTGGACATGATCGAGGTCAGCGAGGCGACTCGGGCGCGATGGCGGGCGGCGACGGTCTGGGCGATCATTGCGCCCATCGACATGCCCACCAGATGCGCCGAGGGCAACTCGAGCGCGTCGAGCAACCCGACGGTGTCGGCGGCCAGATCGGCCAGCGTGTACTGATCGCGGTGCCAGCGCCGCCGCAGCATCTCGACCGGAGCCGGTGGCGGGAAATGCGCATGTGTGGAGCGGCCGGCGTCGCGGTTGTCGAAACGGGTGACCTGGCAGCCGCGCGCCACCAGGAGCTCGCACAACCCGTCGGGCCATTCGTGTCCCTGCTGACCCAATCCGGCGATCAGCAGCAGCGGGGTGCCTGCGCCGCGCTGCTCGTAGGCGAGGGTGATGCCGTGACCGACGTCGGCGAACTGCTCGCTCATACCGCCGCCTCGGCGGTGCGGTCGAGCGCGTGCCCGCCGCGGGACGGCGTGCGCCGGTGGACCACGGCGCGGCCCTTCTTCGCCGGAACGAGAGCGACGCCGCGGAAATGCGTGCGTTCGTCGCGGGCGTCGGTGGGTTCGAGGGTGAAATCACGCAGCAGCGTGCGCAGGACGATGTTCATCTCCATCGTGGCGAACGCGGCGCCGATGCAGCGGCGGCTGCCGCCGCCGAACGGGATCCAGCTGAAGGTGCCCGGACGGACACCGACGAACCGGTCGGGGTCGAAGGCGCGGGCGTTGGGGAAAAGTTCCTCGTTGTCGTGCATCAGCCGGATGTTGGCCACGACCTTCTGCCCCTTGGGCAGGGTCCAGCGGCCCAGTTGCAGGGTTTCGGCCCGGACCTGGCGGAATGTCGCGTCGATGACCGGCCGCACACGCTGCACCTCCAGCAGCGTCGCCTCGCGCAGCTGCGATCCGCCCGCGTCGGCTTCGGCGGCCAAGCGGCGCAGGACATCCGGGTGTCTGCGCAGCCGTTCGATCGTCCACGACAGCGTCGTCGCGGTGGTTTCGTGCCCGGCGGTGAGCAGGGTCAGCAGTTCGTCGGCGATCTCACCGCGGGACATGGCCGAGCCGTCGTCGTAGCGTGCTTGCAGCATCATCGCCAGCACGTCGTCGCGCTCGTCGATCCGGTCGCTCGCGGCGCGGTCGATGAGTCGGCCGACGATCTCGTCGTAGCGGCGCCGGTAGGCCGCGAAGCGGGCCCACGGGCCGAACCTGCCCAGTGCCCGCTGGGGAACCGGGACCGCGGCGAGGGCGGAGGCGACCAGGACGAGTTTGGGCAGCAGTCGGCGCAGTTCCTCGAATTCCGCGCCCTCGGCGCCGAAGACCGCGCGCAGGATCACGTTCAGCGTGATCCGCATCATCGAGTCCATCGTGGCGAACTCGCGCCCGGACGGCCATGATGCCATCTCGCGGACGGCTTCGGCTTCGACGAGCGATTCGTACACCGCCAGCCTGCGGCCGTGGAACGGCGGGGTGAGCAGTTTGCGCTGCTTGCGGTGGTCGGCGCCGGTCAGTGCGAACAGCGAACCGGGGCCGAGGAATTGGCCGAGGTTGACGTCGATGTTGTCGACGAGGTCGGCGCTCGCGGTGAAGAGGGCTTTGATCTCGGTGGGATCGGCGAGCACGACCGACCGGCCGAATCGGGGCATCTGGACGGTGAAGGCCGATCCGTAACGGTCGTGCATGCGCCGCCAGGTCCGGGTGCGCCCGGCCAGGATCTGCAGGTTCTGCACGATCGGCGGGGTGGATGGCCCGTCGGGAAGTCGCACAGCGGGCATGCGCCCACCTCCTCGTGTGGTACTTCGATGTACCACTCGTACGGTACGCGCACGTACCAACTGTGGCAAGGATTACACAACGCCGATTCGCGCCGTCGCCGCGATCTCGTCAGGAGACGTCCCACAACGCGGCGCTGTGGACGGCGAGCAGTGCGCCGATGCGGTCGAGCGCTTCGGCGGCGGGCAACACCGCGAGGCGACGACCGTCACGCAACCGCAACGCCACACCGTCGGCGGCGACCTCCTCGGCGCCGATGATCGCCTGATACGGCACCAGTCGGTGCTCGCGGATGCGAGCGGCGAGGCTGCCGCGATCCGGCGGCGAGGACGCCACGCGCAGCCCGCGGTCGCGGCAGCGGCGCTCGAACCGCGCGGCAGCGGCGTGCTGGGCCTCGGTCACCGGCAGCACGACCACCTGGGTCGGCGCCAGCCATGCCGGGAACCGGCCGCCGTGACATTCGATCAGATGGGCCACCGCACGCTCCACGCTGCCGATGATGCTGCGGTGCACCATGACCGGCCGGTGCGCGACGCCGTCGGCGCCGGTGTAGCGCAGGTCGAACTGCTCGGGTTGATGGAAATCGACCTGCACGGTGGACAGGGTCGACTCCCGCCCCGCGCTGTCACGCACCTGCACATCGATCTTCGGGCCATAGAACGCCGCCTCGCCTTCCACCGCGTCGTAACCCAGACCGCGGTCGTCCAGCGCGGCGGTCAGCACGGCGATCGACCGCTCCCACAATCCCGCGGCGGCAACGTATTTCCCGCCGGGACCGGGTAGCGACAACCGGTAGCGGGCGGCCCGGATGTCCAGCGCGGCATAGGCGTCGGCGATCATCGCCAGCGCCCCGGCGACCTCGGTGGCGGCCTGCTCAGGGGTGCAGAAGATGTGCGCGTCGTTGAGCTGGATCCCGCGCACCCGGGTCAATCCGCCCAGCACGCCGGACAGTTCCGAGCGATACATGCCGCCCGATTCGGCGATCCGCAACGGCAATTCGCGATAGCTGTGCGCCCGGGATCGGAACATCAGCGCGTGATGGGGGCACAGGCTCGGGCGCAGCACCACTTGCTCACCGCCGAGATCCATCGGCGGGAACATCTCGTCGCGGTAATGCCGCCAGTGGCCGGACACTTCGTAGAGTTCACGTTTGCCCAGCACCGGCGAATACACGTGGTGGTAGCCGGCGCGGCGTTCGGCGGCGCGCAGGTAGTCCTCGAGCGCCTGGCGCACGGCCGCGCCGTCCGGCAGCCAGAACGGCAGTCCCGCGCCGATGAGCGGGTCGGTGTCGAACAGATTCAGCGCACGGCCGAGGGTGCGGTGGTCGGGCATGGTGGTCTCCTCGTCGACAGGGGGCGAGTGACCACGAGACGAAACCCCGGGGCACACGCCCCGGGGCTGGAATGAACGTGGATCAGCGCGCCGGGACGAATTCCGGCGTCGTCGTCACAGCAGCGCGCTCCACGCCAGCGACGGTAGCAGAGGCATCCGCGCTCGCGCACGGGAGTTTCCGAAGCGCCCACCGTCGCGACGACTGTGACGCATAATCGATTTCGACTGGCACGCAATGACATCGGGGGTCGATGGGGACGCGCAGAGCGGTGCTGCAAGCGGGAATGGTCCTTCCGCTGGCCGCCGCGTGCGCGCCGGAGCTGCTGCTGGGCAGCTCGGACGCGGTGCGTGTCGGTGTGTCCTGGAGCGGGCAGGAGCTCGCCGCCTTCCACGCCGTTCTGGACGGGTTGGACCTCGGCTTCGAGGTCGAGGTCATCCCGCTCGGCGACAACACCGACACCGCGTTCACCGCCGGTGGCCGCTCCGCGCCGGACGTGGTGTTGCTTCCGCAGGCCGGGCGGGTCCGCGAACTCGCCGAACGAGGCAAGCTGCGGCCCGTCGCCGAGACGGTGTGGGCCGACGAACTCGGCACCCGCTACGCCCAGCCCTGGCAACTGTTGCTGCGCTCCGACGACCGGCTCTACGGTGTGCCGTTCAAAGCCGCGGACAAATCGCTGGTTTGGTTCGACCGGCAACAGTTCGACACCTACGGCTTGGGTGAGCCGGCGGCATGGACCCTCGGCGGCTGGGTCGACCGGATGGAGGTGCTCGCGCAGACGCCGATCCGCCTGCTGGCACTGGCCGCCGCCGACGGCTGGGTGCTCACCGATTTCTTCGAAAACGTCCTGCTCGCCGAATCACCGCGGATCTACGACGATTTGGCCGCCAAGGACGATCGGGAATGGGACAACCCGGCGGTGCGGGCGGCGTTCGGGCACCTGGGGATCCTGTGGGGGCAGCGGCACGCGTTTCCCGGCGGCGTGGGCGTCGCGTCGACCAGGCAGTTCTCCGACGCTGTCCGGGAAGTGTTCCAGCACCGCCGTGCCGCGGCGGTCGTCGCCCCCGACTTCGCCGAACCGATCGTGCGCAGCGCGGTCCACGCGTCCGGGCGAGCGATCGACGACGCGGTCGGAGTGGTCCCCTTTCCGCCGGTGACCACCGCGTCGGGGCGGCCGAAGATCGTCGGAGGCGACGTGATCGTGGTGACCGAGCAGGCGAACCCGCTCGCGGACGAACTGGTCGAGAAACTGGCCGCCGCCCGCGCCCCCCTGCCGTGGATCGAGCGCTACGGCGGCTTCCTCGCCCCCAACCTGCGCACCGAGGCCGCCTACTCGCCGCTGCTGGCGCCCTCGGCCCGTGAGCTCGCCACACGCAGCACCTTCGATCTGTCCGACCGGATCGGGCCGGTGGGCGGCCGGGAAGGACTGTGGCGGGTGCTGACGGAGTTCCTCATCGCGATCGGCGACGGTGGGCAGGCACGAGCGACCGCCGCCACCGACCGCGCGATCGCCGCGCTGGACGACGTCGAACAGCGGCTGCGATGACGCCGCCGCAGGATTTCGAGGTCAACGGTCTGCGCATCGAGCTGGCCACCCGCCGCATGCGCGGGCCGCTGGTCGCCGGCGGCAGGCCCCGGCGCTGGCTGGGCTGGGTGGCGGGACTGCCCGCGACGGTGCTCACGGTGGCGCTGTTGGTGCTACCGGCCGGGTGGACCGTGCTGATCGCCGCCCGGACCAGCCCGGCATCGGTGCTCGCGTGCGCGCTCACCGCGGCCGGTGCGCTACTGCCCGCCGCGCTGCGCAGGCGGATGGGCGTGCCGTGGATACGGATCCTGGTCTGGCCGTTGTCCATCGGCGCGGTGACCGGCGGGCTGTCGCTGCTGGCTGGCACGATGACCGCCGACGGCCGCGGCGCGTACCTGCGGACACTGCTGTGGGTGGCGTTCGGGATCGGGCTGCTGGTCGTGGCGCTGGCGATCGCCTGGTGGGGGCGGGCGGCGCGCTGGCTGTGGCTGCCGCTGATCGTGCCGTTCGGAGTGTCGGCGTTCGTGTCCGGGGTGGCGTTCCGGGTGATCTTCGGCAACGGCGCCCGATGGCTGGACATCGAGGACGTCGGGGTCTATCGATGGTGGCTGGCGGCGATGCTCGGGTCGGCGTTCCTGTGGACCTGGCTGGGTTTCCTCACCGCGTTGTTCCGCGCCGGAATCCATGCGATCGAAGCCGACCCGGCGCGCGCCGGGTACCTGTATCGCGACGACGGCAGACCGCTGGCGATCCGGCTGTACGAGTTGCTGCGGCCGGTGCTGCTGATCGCCGGACTGGCCGTCGGCGTCGCGGCCGCGCGGGTGTTCGATGTCGTGCTGATCGGAGTGCCCGGGGCACTCGAATACCAGGTCGACAGCGCGACCGTGCACTGGTGGCGGCTGGCCGCCGACGCCGAACCGGGCGTCGCGGCGGCTTACGCGCTGCCGCTGGCGGTGCTCGTGGGCGCGGTGGCCTGGCTGCTGCAAGTGGATGTACGCCGCCACCGCGCGAGTTGGTCGGCGCTGCGGGCGATCTCGGTGGCGGGACGGCGGCGCATCGGGCCGGTGCGGGCGGCGGGCATCGTGCTGGTGTCGGTGCTGGTGCTGTACCCGATCGGTGTGCTCGCCTACACCGGGTTGCGTGCGCACGACGGGTTCGGTTTCTCGGCCATCGCCCTGGTGTGGGGCGACGACGGACTGTGGCGCTCGCTGCAGACCACCGCCTGGGTCGCGGGGCTGGTCACGGTGGTCGTGGTGACCGCCGCCGCGCCGGTGGCCTACCGGCTGGCCGCGCTGCGACCCAACGGCACCGCCACCCG
Organism: Nocardia araoensis NBRC 100135; assembly: GCF_000308435.1. Taxonomy (GTDB): domain Bacteria; phylum Actinomycetota; class Actinomycetes; order Mycobacteriales; family Mycobacteriaceae; genus Nocardia; species Nocardia araoensis. The sequence goes on from NZ_BAFR01000100.1 coordinate 58,410, forward strand.
GCTGGCCGTCGTAGCGCTGGTGGTGCTGGCGGTGATCCCGGCACAGACCTACCTCGGACCGATCGATGGTCTCGTCGACGTCTACGAACTGTCCGGAACACGGATCCCACTGATTCTCGTGCACGCCGCCGCCGGACTGCCGATCGCCATCCTCGTCCTGCGCGGCGCGATGCTCGCCCCGCCGGGCAGCACCGCCGCGGACACCCTGCACGGCCTGGCCAGTCCGGGCACCATCGCCCAGCGCGTGCTGAGCTCCTCCGGGCCCGCGCTGGGAGCGGTGGCGGTGCTCGAATTCATCCAGGTGTGGAACGACTTCTTCATCGGCCTCGTGGTCAGTGGCGCGGGAGCGAGCCCGTGGTCGCTGCTGCTGTGGGGCGAAGCGCGGCAATTCGGTGAGAACAGCGCGCAACTGGCCGCGGGATCGCTGGTGTCGGCCGTGCTGCCGGTGGCGCTGCTGCTGGTGACCTGGCGACGCTGGGTGGTGCCGGGCCTGACCGGAGGGGTGCTGCGATGACGCGAGCCCGCGGCGGCGAGGGAGGAACCGGGTGAGCGCATCGACCGAACACACCGAACCGGTCGGGCAGACCGCCACCCCGAGATCATCGATCTGGATCGGGTTCCTGGGCACCGCATCGCTGGTCGCCTACACGGTGCTGTTCGAGCTGGTGCGCACCCTGGTGGTGAACTCGTTCGGCGAGAACGCCGTCGTGCAGTTCTTCAACGGGCCGCTGCGCTGGTTGTCGGTGCTGCTCATCGCCGCGGCGGCGACCTACGCGCTGTACCGGTTCGCGCGCGGGTATCGCACCAAGGTGCGCACCGCCCGCGAAATGGACCTCACCGCCGGTCTCATCGAGCCGGGCCCGGCGCTCGCGGACCGAAGGCCCCGGGAAGCCGCGCCGCCGCCGCGGCCGGTCGCCGCGCTCGACGGGCATCACATCGCCGCGGTGTTGCGGGATCTGCCGGTGCACGACTACGAGACCGTCGCGCTCTTGGCGGTGCTCAACGCTATCCGGGATACGCCGGGGCGGTTGCCGCTGGCGCGGGAACCTTCGGCGCGCACCGCGGCGAAGCTGCTGGAAGGTCTGCACCGCCGCGAAATCCTCACCGAGTACGGCGCCCAGCGGTGGCGTGTGCGACAAGTGCCCGAGTCGCCGGACCGAGCGACGGTGACCGCCGGACCGCAGTGGGGCGCGGCGCTCACCGCGCTGCTGCACCACTACGCCGACCGTGCGGGCCGCTGGGCCATCGCGCTGGAGTCACGCCGCTTCGCCGGGGGCGCTCGCCGCTGGTTCGAGATCGAGGAACCGTACCTGCGGGCCCTGGTGGCCGCGTGCGCGAGGCAAGTGAATCCACCGGATCCGCCGGATCCAGGCGTGGATTACCCGCCCGCGGCTGTCGCGCACCTGATCCACCTCGGCAACGCATTGGACGTGTGGTACGCGCGCATCGGGCTGGAGGAGAACGGGCGCGGAGTGGCCGACGATCTGTGCGCGCTTCCCGAAACCGACGAGCTGAACCGCGATCTGCTGTTGCTGCGGGCGGGACGGCTCACCGAACGGCCGCGCGGCTACCGGCCGCGGCGATTGTCGACGAGCTTGGCCGCCCGCTGGGAGCACCAGGCGGCGCTGCGGCGGCTGGGCGGCGAGTCACCGGCCTTGGACGACGTGGCCGACCAGCTGGAGACCGCGTGGTGGCTGCTGCCGCGCGACGACGTCGCCGGTGAGGTGTGCGCCCTGATCAACCTCGCCGTCGTGCACATCAGGCAAGGACGCCTCGACGCCGCGCAGGATCGTCTGGAACTCGCCGAGTCCCTCACCCGCTCCGGCCTCGATCCCGACGGACGCGCGCAGACCCACGAGACCATGGGCACGATGTGGTGGGCCCGCGGCGAACCCCGCCGCGCCCTGCGCTGCTGGCAACTCGCCCTGACCGCCTACCGCGCCCTCGACGACGACCTCGGCATCGGCCGCTGCCTGCAACACCTGGGCTCCGTGATCGTCACCGACCCCGACTACGCCACCCTGCTGCTGCCCAACGATCCACCCCTCACCCGCACCGAGGCCCTGCGTCAAGCCGCCGGATGGCTCGCCGAAGCCCGCCGCAGGCACCCGGCGGCCCGCCACGCCGAATACTATGCGGCACAAACACCTTCGAGCCTCCACGCCGATCGCGGTGTCCGCAACCTCCTCCCATCCCGCCGCCGCACCCCGCCGACCCGGATCGATCGATGGCCCGCGGCCGTCGAAGACCACGCCCACCGACCGCACACCGCGCGCTGACCTGCCGGTTGTCCGAGCCAGCCGCGGCGACCCCGACGGCACTGGCGCGTCGGCACCGCGGCCGGACCGTCGTCGTCGGCAGCCACGGGACGTTCATCTCCCGGGCGCTGGTCGCGTTCGGTCGCGACGAGGTCGACGGGGCATTCAGCCGCGCGATGTCGATGCCCGCGGTCTACCGCCTGGACTTGGAGGACGGACGCATCCAGGCCGCGGGTCCGGGCCTGCGAAGGTGAGTCGAACGGAAGTCACAGGGCAGGAGGCAGTTTCGCCTCGTGTGGCGACTTGTCGGGACGCAAGCCGCGCCAGCTCGGGTGGCGCAGACCCTCGGAGGTGACTTCCCGATATTCGATGTCGCCGACGAGGACCGGCTCGACCCAGTGGGCGGATGCCGCGACCGCGCGCGGCGGAGGGACGTCGAAAGGCGTTTCCGGACGCGACAGTTCGTTCAGGCGAAGTTGCAGCGAACGACGGTCGCGCATGGTCCAGCCGGTGCCGACATTGCCCACGTGCACCAGCTGCTCGTCGTCGTTGTACGCGCCCAGCGCCAGCGAGCCGAACGTCGCGGAGAACCGGCCGGTACCGGGCAACCAGCCCGCGACGACGACCTCGGCCGTCTTGCGCAGCGGCGTCTTGATCCACAACGCGGAGCGCCGCCCGGGGTAGTAGGCCGAATCCAGCCGCTTGGCGACGATTCCCTCCAGACCGTGTTCGCGAGCGACGTCGAGCAGTGTGTCGGCGTCGACGTCGCGGTAGAACGGCGGGGTCCGGACCAGAGGCCGATCCAGCGCCGATTCCGCCAATCGCTCCCGGCGCTCGGTGTAGGGCAGATGCATGATGGACTCGCCGCCCACGGACAGCAAATCGAACGCGAGATACTGCGCCGGGAATTCACGCAGCAATTCCGCGCTGGGGGACACCACATGCATCCGCCGCTGCAGCCGACCGAACGACGGCGCCCCCGTCGTCGGATCCGGCGCCACGATCTCCCCGTCGAGAATCAGCTCACCACCCTCGCCCAGCTCGGCGAGAACCGACGTGAGCTCAGGAAACGACCCGCTGAGATCCCGATTGTTGCGACTGTAGAACCGGCATTCCCCCGCCCGGCACCTGGCGATGGCGCGAATGCCGTCCCACTTCATCTCCAACGCCCACCGGCCACGCTCCCGCGGTGGCCGTCCGGAGACGGCCAGCATCGGCGCCGGCGCTGACAGCACACGGCCAGCATATCGTCAGCAAACTATGGGCGCGGATTCCTGTGTGCCCACTACGGTGCCTGGAAGCCGCCGATCTTCTGCTCGAGCAGTTCGGCCAGCCGCAGCGGGGTGCGGTCCTCGAACATCGGACCGATCAGCTGCACTCCCACCGGCAGGCCCTCGGGGGAGCGGCCGGCCGGTATGGCGGTGGCGGGCAGGCCGGGCATGGTCGCCAGGCCGGCCCAGACGAGCTGGTCGAAGTACGGGTACTCGACACCGTCGATGTCGATGTGCCGGTTCTCCAGCCCTCCGTTGTGGTCGTGCGGGAAGGCAGGAGTAGGTGTGATGGGGCACACCACGACATCGAACTCGGCGAAGAGCTGCCGCCAGCCGTGGCGGTGGAGTTCGCGACGGGAGTTCGCCTCCACCCAGTCGCGGTGGCTGAGCACCATGCCGCGCCGCCGCGCCGCATCGAGACTCCGGTCGTCCGCGCTCAGTGCGGCGGCGTGGGTCCGCAGCTGTTCGTACACGTCGACGGAAAGACCGGCGGCGGCGTTCGACAGCATCAACAGCATGTAGAGCGTCGCCGCTTCGGTCGGATCCGGCAGCAGCCGACTGCGCCGTTCGACGCGGGCGCCCTCGTCGACGAGCGCCTCAGCGACCCGGTTCACCCCAGCCCGCACCGCCGACCCGGTCGGAATGAGCGGATGGTCCTCGATGATCAGGACACGGAAGTCCGACAGCCGCTCATGGCGCGCGGGCGGCAGTGCGACGTCGTAGGCGACGCCGTGGGTCAGCGGATCCGGTCCGGCCATCACGTCGAGCAGTAGCGAGAGGTCACGGGCGGTGCGCGCCATCGGTCCGACAACGGCGAGGTCGAGATCGACCGGCAAGGCCGGCGCGGGCGGCGCGACCATGCCGCGGGTCGGCGCCAGCCCGAGTGTCGGCTTGTGCGCGTAGACGCCGCAGAAATGCGCGGGGGTGCGCAACGAACCGGCGAGGTCGGAGCCGATGGACAGCGCGCCGAACCCGGCCGCCAGGGCCGCCGCCGAACCGCCGGACGACCCACCCGACGTGCGGCCGTGATCCCACGGATTGTTGGTGGTGCCGTAGATCTCGTTGAAGCTTTGAATATCTCGCAGCATCAACGGCACATTGGTCTTACCGAGCAGCACCGCGCCGGCCGCCTTCAGCCGCGATACCTGTATCGCGTCCTCGGTCGGTACGTGGTTCGCGTACGGCGGCATGCCCCAGGTCGTGGGCAGTCCGGCGATGTTGTAGGACTCCTTGACCGTCACGGGAATGCCGAGCAGCGGCCGGTCCTCGCCGCGGGCGCGTGCCTGGTCGGCAGCGCGTGCGGCATCCCGGGCACGGTCGAAGTCCTGCACACAGATCGCGTTGATCACCTTGTCGTCCCGCTCGATACGGGCGATCGCTTCGTCGGTCAGTTCCACCGAGGTCACGTCACCGGCACGCAATGCGGGCGCGAGTTCTTCGGCCGACCGAAAATTCCACTCCATGAATTCGACGGTATCGGTGTGCCGCAGCGGACATAAAATGTCGCTTCGCGCAAATGGGAAAGTCCAACGGGTGGCCTTCGGTGCAGATCGGCGCACTCGTTCTGTCATATCGCAGGTCACGGTGCAGGTATGGCTGACTCCCTCGGGGTCACAACGGCTGCCGTGTTCCCCTTCGGTTGTGGGCTGTTCGACCGGCCGCTGGACATGGCGACGTGCGGCCGGATCGGTGCAGGCCCGGAAATTCCGGAGACACGAATAATGCACGGAGGCAATACCGCTACTTCAGCAGTTTCGGGAATGAATTGTATTTCCGGCCGTGCATGGGGTCCGCCTGCCTCGTGGGTGTTTGTTCGAAGGGCACCGGCATCCGTGGAGGGGTGCTTCGCGGGCGATGGTTACTCGTCGACGTCAGCGGCTGGGGTGCGGTCACGCCAGGGCGGCAATCGCTCTCAACCTGCGCCGCAGCCTTCATCGCGAGCAGTGTTGCGTTCGAAGCGATTCACCCCAGTTCTGAGCTCACAATCCGAGCTTGGTGACCGCGTTGTCTTCCAGGGGATTGGCGGTGCGGATATAGCCGTGCACGGTGCGCGGATTCGTCCAACGGCCCTGACGCATGATCTCGCGGTCGCTGGCGCCGCCGAGCGCGGCCTGGGTGGCGAATCCGGCACGCAGCGAATGGCCGGAGAACAGGTCGGGGTCGAGCCCGGCCCGGGCGGCATAACGCTTGACCAGTTCGGCGACCGCCCGCCCGGACATGGCGCGCTCGCCGATCCCGCCGTGGCGGTTGATGGTGGGGAACAGCGGCAGGTCCGCCTCGGTGAGCGTGGTGCCGGTGAAGCCGTGGCAACGGTGGATGTCGGCCGATCTCTCGGGCAGCTCGGCGAGCCAGGTCCGAACACCGGAAGTTCCTGCGCCGACGTGGGTTTCGCGCAAGCGCAGCCAGTCGGCGAAAGCGCAGACCGGGCAGGTCGCGGGGCGGCGGCCACGGGGGAGGGCCACGCGCTGTTCGGCCGCGCCGGTGGGGTCGGTCTTCGTCACGGGCAGCCGGATCAACAGGATCGGTTCACCGGTCGTGTGGTCGAGACCCACCTCGACGTCCCCGATGCGCAGACCGGCCAGTTCGCTGCGGCGCAGGGCGCCCGCGAAACCGATGAGCAGTGCGAGCGCATCCCGGCGCCGGGCGGGTTCGGTGGGCCACCCCGGTTCGGGCAGACCGCCCAGCAGTTGATCGAGGGTGTGCAGCAGCACAGGGCGTTTGCGTGTGGGTTGGGTCCGCCGGGTGCGGCGGATGCCGCGCAGCGTCAGGCGCACCACATCCGACCGGGTCGGTGACGGCAGGCCGTTGGCCGCGTGCACCGCGGCGATGGCGGCCGACTTGCGTTCCAAAGTCGCGGGGCTGAACGCCCATTCGCCGCCGTCACGGCGCGCGTCGGCGGCCGCGGCGAGATAGACGGCCACGTCCAGCGCGTCGGCGGGCAGTGCCTGACGGCCCTCGGTGGCGCACCACGCCGACCACGCCACCCAATCGGCCCGATAGGCGCGCAGCGTGTTCGCCGACTGCGACGCTTCGAGATACCGGCGCAGCGATCCGGCTTGGTCGTCGTCGAAACGGTCCCGCACCAGCCGCAGTGCCGCCGCATCGACCAGCACGCTGCGCACCCCCCGGCGCAGCTCGGTGCGCACCGATTCCGGAACCGCGACCAGGCCGGATCGATCGTCCATGAGTCGGGCTCCCGCGTTCCTATCGGTGACGGACTGTGCGCGCCACGGCTTTCGGCGCAGGAAGCCAGCCTACGGCACCGAGGCGGCACGATCTGCCGAGAGGCGAACCGCTCGCGCCAGTGTCGTTCGAAGCGCACTTCGCGCACGGAATCATCAGCGTCACAGTGACGTTTGCGGGATCCGGTTCGGGGGTCGGGTCAACTCGCGATGCCGACCGAGTCTCGTCGCGAGATCGGAACCGCCCGCTCACCGTGCCGGTTCAGCGACACGGCATGGACGCCTCTTTCGGTACACCGCTCGCCATACGACGGCCTCTCCGTGCCCGTCATTCAGTTCGTCCTTCTGCGGATCCTCGCGGCAGGTCGCTCCGTGGCGCGTCCTCATTGCGCGCACTTTCCGCGTGGATTCGGGTTGCCCACGGTGGTCCGTGAAGGCGCGGAGGGGGTACCTAGTTTTTCACCGATTACGCAGCAATTACGTTGCGTCACATAAAACGCTACGAAACGAAAAATTCCCGAGATAGTTGGGCTTGGACCTTCGGTCCTGACCGCCGATAAGGTTCACTTATCGGTGGTCAGAACGGGAAGCGTGATCGGGTGCTCGCCGCTGCTGTTTCGTCATGAATCGGAAATCGGATTCGGCTGGTCACATGTGCTGCCCTACGGGTAGGTCAAGCTCAACATGAATACCCGGCTCGCTCTCGGTGGATGAGTGGGTCAGCCTCTAGCGAGTGACGATGCGAAAATGCCCGGGCCCTTCGACTCGGGTATTCGGTCAACCGGACAGTGCCTCGTGGTCGGATAGCAGGTCGGCGACGATCTGGATGCCGAGCGCGTAGGCGGGGGCACCGCCGGTGATAAGGGCAGTTTCGGCGACCCCGACCAGGTCGGCGAGATCGGCACCGGCGTGCAGCGCGCCTCTGGCGTGCAGCCGAGCGGCGTCGGACCGGCCGAGTACCAGCAGCTGCCCGACATGGACCAGCTGCTGGACTCGGGCACCGAGGTGATTCTCATCCAGTACGAGATGCCGCAGCGTGGCGAAGGTCTCCTCGGTCGCGAGTCTGCCGCAGGCGTGTGCGACCCGCAGCCGATCCTCGATGCCCGCCGGAACGGCCCCGTACGTCACCCGGTATCGATCCCGGATCGCTTCGAGATCGTCGTTGCCGGTCACGAAGCTCGCCCCATCGACGCGCGCACGGCTTCCAATGCTGCGGCCGGGAAGTCGACCGCACCGCCGAGCAGCCGGGCGGCGAGTTCGGCCTCCGCGCTCTCCTCGATCGCGATCAACAGGTCTGCGGCTTGCCCGGCGTCCGGCCCGAACACCAGCAGGCCGTGGTTGGCCAGCAGTACTGCCGACGTGGTAGGTCGCTGCTGGAGAATATCGGCGATGCCGCGCACCGACACGTTCGAACCGCGCGGTCCCCATGGCACCACCGGCAGCTCCTCCGCCTGCCCGAAACGCAGCATCGGCTCGGTACGACACGGCAAAGGTTGGTGTGCGACCGCGAAAGCAGTCGCGGCTGGGGAATGAGTGTGCAGTACCGCCCCGACCTCCGGGCGCGCCCGATAGACCACGCCGTGCATGTTCACGATCTCGGTGCTCGCGGACTGCAACCGCCCGCCGAGCAGCTGCCCGTCGATACCGACGACCGCGACCTGGTCGGCAGTCATCCCACGCACGAAGCCAGGGGTCAGCAGGAACCGCTGCGGGTCGATCCGGGCGCTGAGGTTGGCGTGCCCGGAATGCGACATCACCCCGGCTTCGAACAGGCGCTCGGCCGTACGAACCAGCAACTCGGCCTGCTCCCGGACATCCGATGTGTTCGTCATCTTGATCCTCCAGACTGTCGCTTCCTTGTCTGCGACCAGACCACCGTCCACCTTGAACTAAGGTTTAAGTCAAGTGACACCTGGCAAGAGGAGGAATCCCGCGTGCTCATCACGATCGGGCGGCTCGCCGAACTCGCCGGAGTGCCCGCCTCGGCCATCCGGTTCTGGGAACGCCATGGCCTGCTTCCACAACCCGAGCGGCGTGGCGGACAGCGCCGCTATCCGCCGGAGGCGGTGGAACGGATCGCCCTGCTGCGCAAGTGCCAGCACGCCGGTTTGAGCCTGGCCGAACTCGCCGAGCTCCAACAGGATCGACCGCGCCGCACCGCGATGATCACCGCCAAACTCGCCGACACCGAGCAGCGGCTACTCGATCTCGAACACGCCCGTCAGTTCCTCGAACATGCCGCGCAGTGCAGCCGTACCGACATCCTCACCTGCCCGACCTTTCGGAAGCAGATGGCGCTGTGGCACTGAACACAAGCTTCAGGAGTTGAAACCGCGACGAATGCCAGTACGAACGACGTTGCCGGCGTTGTGGTGTTCCGATCCGGGCGGCTATTGTCGCCGATTCCACGGTGACATGCGCAAATCGCCGTCGGCCTGCTGGGCCCGGCGGTCAACCGAGTACGTGCAGCCGGAAACCCGTGCGCCCTGCGGGCTCCAGTCCCTGCTTCAGTTGCAGCGAGGGGATCTCGTAGTCACCGAAGTTCTGCCGCCGGAACGCGATCGGCTCGGTCGACTCCAGAGTGAGCAGGCGCTGCTCCCAGGTCTTGGCGACGTCCGGAAAGTCCTCGGCGGTCAGCCGGTCGGTGCCGTACAGCACGAACGGCGGCAGCACCTCGATGCCCGGGTAGTACAGGATGCCGTGGTGGATCGGGAACAGCAGATCGTCGATGGGGCCGTTGATCCCGCGCTCGGCGTAATGCGGCTCCGGACCGCCTACGGTCACCGACAGCAGAGCTTTCCTGCCAGCGAGGGTGCCTTCGCCGAAGCGCTCGCCGTACCTGGTGTCGCTGTGCTCGCCGACGCCGTATGCGAAGTGGTAGGTGAACACCCGGTCCACCCAGCCCTTCAGGATCGCGGGCATCGTGTACCACCACAACGGGAACTGGAAGATGATCGTCTCGGCCCACAGCAACTTCTCCTGCTCGGCGCGGACGTCCGGGGTGAGCGTCCCGGCGTCGAAGGCCCGGCCCGAGTCACGGGCGACCCTCAGCGGAGTCGATGCGTCGGGTCCGTAGTCCGCGGCGTCCACGACGGCCTTCCACTTCATCGCATACAGATCGCTGACGCGTACCTCGTGTCCCGCGGTCTCCAAGGTGGACACCGCGAGGTCCTTCAGCGCGCCGTTGAGTGACTTCGGCTCCGGGTGGGCGTAGACGATCAGCGTCTTCATGGGAACTCCTTCGGATCGGGTGCCTTCGATCCTGGGCGCCGCCGCGCCCGGCGTTCAGGGGCTCCTCTTCCATCGGACGGGACTTCCTGGTAATGGCAGGACCACCTTCACAGCCGCCACCGAAGCCATACTGGGGGCATGGACGATCTTGCGGGCTTCCTGCGTACCCGTCGTTCCCGGGTCGACCCGGCGGCCGTCGGCATCCCCACCGACAGACGCCGCCGGGTCGAAGGGCTGCGCCGAGAAGAGGTCGCGCACCTGTCCGGAGTCAGCGTCGACTACTACGTTCGGCTGGAACAGGGCCGCGCGACCGAGCCCTCCGAGCAGGTCCTCGACGCGCTCGCCCGCGTCCTCGGCCTCGACGAGACCGAACGCGAACACCTGCACCGGCTCGCCCGGCAGCGCCGCCGCCGCGCGAAGGCGCCGGGCGGGCGGGTCCGGCCGGAGTTGCTGCGCGTCCTCGACCTGGTCGCCGACGCACCCGCGCTGATCATGGACCACCGCATGGACGTGCTCGCCGGCAACCGCCTCGCCGGACTCCTCTATGGCCGGCCGATGCCGGGCCTGAACACCGCCCGGCACATCTTCCTCGAGGAAACCGAACGCGGCCTGTACGCGGACTGGGAGAAATGCACCCTCGACGTGGTCGGGCACCTGCGCCTGGCCGCGGGCAAATACCCCGAGGATCCCCGTCTGGCCTCGCTCATCGGCGAGTTGGCGATGGGCAGCGAGCGCTTCCGCCGCCTCTGGGCCCGCGCGGACGTGCGCGCCCGCACGCATGGACGCAAGGCCTACCGGCACCCACTGGTCGGCCTGCTGGAACTGCACCAGGAGAACTTCGCCCTACCGGACGAGTCGGGCATGGAACTGCTGGTGCTGTCCGCAGTCCCCGGCAGCCCCTCCGAGGACGGGTTGCGCCTGCTCGCGGGCTTGGGCGCGGACAGCGGTGAGGCGCATCCGACGGTGAACGCGCAGGTCCGCGAATGACCCGGGCGGCTGCCGATCTCACCTGAGATCACCAACTCCGGGCGGTCTTGTCTCGAGCAGCCCCGCGCTGGGGAGGCCGTCGATGCGGCATGACCGTTGGTCTACGTGCCTTCGTCCAGGAGAGCGTGTAGCGCCGAGGTGCCGACCTGCCGGAGTTCATCGCGGCTGCGCCCGGCCGCGGCCTGGACGGCGATGCCGTCCGAGATCGTGTGGACGAGTGCGGCCAGGGCGGCTGGTTCGTAGCGCGACGGCAGGTCGGTGGCCTGCTCGAGCCGCCTGCGCAGCGCCGCCTCGCCGGCTTTGCGTACCGCGACGGCATCCCGGCGGACAGCCTGCGAGTCGGGTCCGCAGGCTTGAACGGTCTTGACGCACAGGCAACCGGGGGGCGTGTTCTCGCCTGCGGTCAGCTCGACAGCCCCGTGGATCAGCCGCTCGAGGACCTCCCGGCCGGTGGGCGCGTCCAGCGCGTCGGCGGCGTAAGCGCCGGGACCGTCGAGGTAGCGGGCCAGCACCCTGCCGAACAGTTCCTCCTTGTTCCCGAAAGCGGCATAGAGGCTGGGCTTGTTGATGCCCATCGCGGCGGTCAGGTCGGCCATCGAAGTGCCCTCGTAGCCGTGCCGCCAGAACACCTCCAGTGCGCGGTCGAGTGCTGTGTCCGCGTCGAAGGAGCGTGGGCGTCCGCCGGGCATGCCGTCCTCCGTGTTCTCCGATTTTCTTACCTATCGGTACATTACCTCTTGCGCCCACCGGGGGTGCCTCCTAGTTTCTTACCGAAAGGTACATAACTAAGGAGTGACGCACATGATCCGAGTCGGAGTTGTCGGGGCCAGCGGTTGGGCCAACAGCTCACATCTGCCCGCGCTCACCGCGCTCGAGGAGTTCGACGTGACCGCGGTCGCGACCACCAACCAGGCCAGCGCGGACCGGGCGGCCGCCGCCCACGGCGCACAGCACGCCTTCGCCAACGCGGACGAACTCGTTACGCACCCCGATGTCGACTTGGTCGTCGTCTCGGTGAAGGCCTCCGGGCATGCCGCCGTCATCAGGGCAGCGCTCGCCGCGCGCAAGCACGTCGTGTCCGAGTGGCCGCTGGGCGTCGACGCCGACGAAGCGAGTGAGCTGACCGACGCCGCCACCGCCGCGGGCGTCGTGCACGCGGTCGTCCTCCAAGGCCACCACTCCCCGAGCGTCCGCTTCGCCGCAGACCTTCTGGCCGACGGCCGGATCGGCACGCTGGAATCGGTCGCGCTGGTGGCGGAGGGCGCTCCGTGGGGCGGCAGCCGAATATGGCCTGATCTGGTCTTCGGCCTCGACC
>NZ_BAFR01000099.1 GCF_000308435.1 Nocardia araoensis NBRC 100135
GCCGGGCACCGACATGACCGCGGTGACCGCGACGGTGCAAGCGCCGGAGGTGGCGCCGCAGACGACGGCGCCGTCGCCACGGCAGCAGACGCCGACGCAGGTGATGATCACGCTCCCCGGTCTGCCGCCGATCCCGTGTGGGATCTTCTGCCCGCCTCCCCCTCCGGTGAATCCATGTGCGGCGCAACCCATTCCGGCTCCGATGCCGCAACCGGGACAGCCGGGAACGGCGCGCACCCCCCTCGCGCCGGGGCAACCGTACGGTGCGGCCCCGGGGACGCTGCCCGACCCGGATGTGAACAGTGCCGAAGCCGATGGCGCTCCGCGAAGCGCCGGCGCGGGAGCGGTCGACTGCGCGCAGCCCGGAGCGGACGCCGCCGGTGGCGTCGCGCCTGACGCCCCACAGCGGGACACCGCACCACGCGACCCCGAACCGGCCATCACCACACCGCCCGCGCCGGAGCCCGAACCCGAACCGGCGCCCGACACGACGCCTACGCCGCAGCCCGGCATCACCCTGCCCTTCGGCATCGTCATCCCGCTGCCCGGGCCACCCTCGCCGCCACCGGCAGGCTGACCTCGAGCCCGGCGCCCCGAGCTGCTCGCATCAGGGGACTGCCGCCGCCTGCCCGCCGCACCGCTTCGAAAGCCGCCTCGGGAGTGTCGCCGATCCGAATCGGCGACGACTCGCCCGCAGAGTGCGCGACGCTGCCCGAAAGGCGTATCCGGACCGCGTCAACAGACGTATTGTGGTCGGTAGCTATCGCATGGCATCTACCAGCGGCGCCCAAGAGACCATTCACCGTCCGTGGTCTTCGAGGACGCCATCTCGTGTCATGGGCGCTCGGCGGATGGGCGATCTGGTTCACCGACCGGGGCCGTTCGCCTGCGGCCGCGGTCACGAACCTGTACCGAGACCGGTCGAGCAGAGGTGATCTCATGAGGGCCACAGTCGGAATATCAGCGGAGCAGGCCGTGGTGCGTGGCGTGATGGTCTCGTCGACGGCGCGACGAGGCACCCGCCCCGCCGTGCTGCGGGAGATCGTGCAGCCGGTCGAGGACTCCACCGCGGCATCGGTGGCCGCCGCGCTGGACGCGTTGACGGCCGCCGCGGGATCGGGCGCCGAAATCGATGACGTCGCGGTCGCGTATCGCACCGTCGCCGAGCGCCGGGCAATTGTCTCGCAACTTTCGGAGGCATCGTGGCGATCGTCATCGCTGGTGTCGACCAAGACAGCGTTGCTCGCGCTGCTCGAGGACATGCCCGGACTGGCGGAGTACGACACCCTGCTGGTGTTGGAGGTCGTCGGGTACCACACGTCCTATCTCGTGACCGGGCCGAATCGGGGCGAGATCCTGGTCTCCGGCACCTGGTCGTCCGGTGTCATCGATGCCGAGACCGCGGATTCGGCGGCCGGCCGGATCCGCCCCGCCCTGGAGGCGGCCGGTCTGCGGCCCGACGCCGTGGTGCTGTGCGGCGCGTCGGCGGGAGATCCGCGCGTGGTCGCCGCGCTGCGGGCCGGGCTCGACGCACCGGTCATCGCGGTGCCCGACCACGCCAACGCCGCCGCTTACGGTGCGGCGCTGGTCGCCGCCGCTCCGTTCCGGAGCGCGGCGGCGGAACCGGCAGGGCCTGATCGCAGGCGCGGCGGCCGCGTGATCCTGGCGGGGGCCGCCGTCGCCGCGCTGCTGGGCGGAGCCGCGATCGCGGTTGCGCAGGCGCGGGAGGACCGTCCGCCCAGTAGCGAAATCGGTGACCCGGCACAGGCCTCCGTCACCGCCCCCCAGCCTGTCGCCCCGAACCCAGCGCTCGTGACCCCCACCCCGGCGGCCGAGCAGGCGCCCATTTCCGTGATGCCGGAGGCGGTTGCCACCCCGGAGCCGTATCCCGAGCCGCCGATGCCACCGCCGCATCCCGCGAATGCGGAGGCTCCGCTGCCCGTGCCGCCGATACCCCCGGCGCCGCCGCCGGCCGAGCAGCAGCCACCGCCGCATCCGCGCACTCCGTCCCCGACGGAATCCCCGGCACCGGCAACCGCTGCCGCCCCCGACGACACCTATCTCTTCCCGGGCGAATCCCCACCGCCCCCGTGGAATGCCGACCCCGCGGCCGTGCAGGCCTGGTGGGACAACCACGCGAAGCTGAAGGAGAGCTGGCTGAACGGTCGCTGACACCGGCCGGCATCGCCCGCGCCGGCCACGCGACCGGCTTCGCTTTGCTGACATCGTCGCCGTGATGCCGGGATGGCCCGCGCGTCGGACGGCCTCTCCGGGCCGGGCTGTGTGTGGGCCGCAATCGCGGCGCGGCGCTATGCGCGGAGGAATGGATAAGCTGGCCGGGTGAGCGCACCAACGGCCGGATCGGTGGAGATCGTCGACGACTTGGAGGTCGTGACGACCCGGGGCCCCGAAGACGATCCCGCGGCGACCGGGATCGGCCGCGCCGAGGTGGAGTCGCTGTGGGCGTCGGTGCAGGCGTGGTACCGACTGGGCACCACCCCGGCGATCCAGGTCTGCTTGCGCCGTGATGGCAAGATCGTGTTGAACCGCGCCATCGGTCACGGCTGGGGAAACGCGCCGGGCGACGGCCCGGACGCGGTCAAGGTCCCGGCCACCCCGGATACGCCGTTCTGCGGCTTCTCGACCGCGAAGGGCGTGGCCGGAGCGCTGATGTTCATGCTCGTCGAGCAGGGTGCGTTCACCCTCGACGAGCCGGTGTCCCGCTACATTCCGGAGTTCGCGGCCAACGGCAAGGCCGCCATCACGATCGGTGACGTGCTTTCGCACTCCGCCGGGATCCCCTTCGTCACCCCGCCGTATCAAGGCGTCGATCTGGTACTCGACGAGGAACTGGCCGTGCGTGGGCTGGCCGACCTCGTCCCCAGTTGGAAGCCGGGACGGTTCCGCGTGTACCACGCGCTGACGATCGGGTTGATTTTGCGGCTGCTGGTGCAACGCGCCACCGGCAAGCGGCTGCGGGAGCATCTCGCCGAGCAGGTGCTCGAGCCGTTCGATTTCCGCTGGACCACCTTCGGTGTGCGGCCGGAGGACGTCGGCAAAGTCGTGCCGAGCGTGAAGACCGGCCCGGCTCCGTCGCGCACGGCGAATTACCTGGCGCGCAAGGCCATCGGCGGACGAATGGACCGGGCGTCGCGCTCGGCGACCGAGGCTTTCCTCACCGCCGAACTGCCGTCGGGCAATCTGATCACCACCGCGTCGGAGTTGTCGCGGTTCTACGAGATCCTCACGCGCGGTGCACCGGACGGCAGGCGCATCATCCGGCCGGAGACCTTGGCCGAGGCGGTGCGCCCGGCTCGCTGGATCCCCGGCGTCGCCGGACGCGTCAGCCGGGCCGGCTTCGAACTCGGCGGGCGGAGGTCGAAATTCGGCCGCGACACCGGATCGCACTTCGGGCGCAGCGGATTGACCACCCAGTACGGCTGGGCCGACCCGGCGCGCGGGCTGTCCGGGGCGATCCTCACCAGCGGCAAGGCCACCACCGACACCGAACGGCCGTGGCGACTGGTCGCCCAGATCTCCGCGACCGTGCCTGCCGACCGGTAGCCACGCGCCGGGCGCTGCCCCTGCCGATCACCTCCACCAGTGAGAAGACCTTAGCCATCCGAACGATTTAGTCTGTTAACTCGCTTGTTGCCAACCCGTCGGGTTGTGCTTGCGCTAGCGGAACAGACTGACCCGTCGGCTCTTTGGCGGTGAAAGCGTTGGTGTTGATGAGGATTGACCTTGACGTGGCGGTGAGCGCATCCCGGCACGAGATGTTCCCCGACGAACGCGGCCGATTCGGCGTTTTCGGAGGGAGATTCGTTCCCGAAGGCCTGATGGCCGCACTGCTGGAGCTGGAGGACGCCTATCGCCTCGCGCGGGACGACCCGGGATTCGTGACCGAGTACCGAGAGCTGTTGCGGGACCGTGTCGGCCGGCCCACGTTGCTGCATCAGGTACGGCGCTTCGGAGAGCTGCTGGGTGTGCCGGGCGCCCGGGTGTATCTCAAGCGCGAGGACATGGCGCACACGGGCGCCCACAAGATCAACAATGCCCTCGGGCAGGCATTGCTGGCCCGGCGAATGGGCAAGAAGCGGATCGTCGCCGAGACCGGCGCGGGACAGCACGGTGTCGCGGTGGCGACGGTGGCGGCGATGCTCGGATTGACCTGCGTGGTCTACATGGGATCCGAGGACATGCGCCGCCAGGCGTCGAACGTGCTGCGGATGAAGCTGCTCGGTGCCGAGGTGCGGCCGGTGGACATCGGTTCGCGCAGGCTGAAAGAGGCGATCAGCGAGTCGGTCCGCGACTGGGTGTCGACCGTGGACACCACCTACTATCTGTTCGGCACCGCGGCGGGACCCGCGCCGTATCCGCGGATCGTGCGGGATTTCCAGACGGTGATCGGCACGGAGACCAGGCGCCAGATCGCGCGCATCGAAGGCAGGCTGCCCGATTACGTCCTGGCCTGTGTCGGCGGCGGCAGCAACGCGATCGGGGTCTTCCATCCGTTCGCCGACGACCCGCAGGTGCGGCTGATCGGGGTCGAAGCGGCCGGACTCGGGGTGGACACCGGCGAGCACGCTGCGACCCTCTGCATGGGCACTCCGGGCGAGATCGACGGCTCCTACAGCTATCTGCTGCAGGACGAGGACGGCCAGATCGCGCGGACGCACAGCATCGCGGCGGGACTGGACTATCCGGGTGTCGGTCCCGAGCTCAGTCATCTGAAGGACAACGGCCGGGTGACCTATCGGGCCGCCACCGACGCGGTGGCCCTGCGCGGCATGCAGGCACTCAGTCACACCGAAGGCATCCTCGCCGCACTGGAATCCGCCCACGCCGTCGGCCATCTGATGGAGATGGCCGACCGCGGTGAAATTCCCGCGGGCTCGCTGATCGTGCTGTGCCTGTCCGGCCGCGGGGACAAGGATCTGACCGTGGCCGCCGAGCGGCTGGGTGTGGCATGACCGCTGCTATGGTCGAAAGCGCCCATGGCGCCGGAGAGGGACCGCGCGCTACACCTGCGCACGAGGACGAGCCCTCTTGAAGTTTGTGCCCCGCCTGCTGTTGTTCCTTGCGATTCCCGCTGTCTTGTTCCTGCTGCCCTGGTGGACGCTGGTGGCGGCGACCACCGATGAATCCGGCCCGCTGTTCTGGCTGGGTTCGGCGCTGTTCCTGCTCGGGTTCGGCTGCCTGCCCGCGGCGATGTATCTCGGACACGGGCCCGCGCAGTCGGACGCGGCCTCGATCGTCGGCGACACGTTGCTCGGCGTGATGTGGGTGCTGTTCAGCTGGTCGGTGCTGGGCAATCTCGCCCGTGCGGGATTGACCGTCGCGGGCGTGGGCGACCCGGCTCGCTCCCGGATCGTCGCCGCGGGCGTACTCGTCGCCGCGACGGTGTTGGTGGTGTGGGGTGTGATCGAGGCGCGCCGGGTGCCGCGGGTACGTACGGTGGAGGTGCCGATCGCCGGTCTCGGCCCCGCGCTGGACGGACTGCGCCTGGTCGTGGTGACCGACACCCATTACGCCGCGCTGAACCGGCTGCGCTGGTCGGAACGCGTGGTCGAGGTGGTCAACGCGCAACGACCCGACATCGCCTGCCACGCGGGCGACCTCGCAGACGGATCGGTGGCGAAGCGGCACGCGCAGGTCGATCCGCTCGGCAAGGTCGAGGCCGAACTCGGGCGGTTCTACATCACCGGCAATCACGAGTATTTCGGCGATGCGCAGGGCTGGATCGAGCACATGACTTCGCTCGGCTGGCAGCCGTTGCACAATCAGCACGAGGTCGTGCGCCGCGGCGACGATCGGCTGGTGA
Organism: Nocardia araoensis NBRC 100135; assembly: GCF_000308435.1. GTDB lineage: Bacteria > Actinomycetota > Actinomycetes > Mycobacteriales > Mycobacteriaceae > Nocardia > Nocardia araoensis. Next base: position 5,825 of record NZ_BAFR01000099.1, read on the forward strand.
TCGCGGGCATCGACGACCCCACCGGCGTCGGCTTGGCCGGGCACGGCCCCGACCTGCCCGCCGCGCTCGCGGGCGCGGACCCCGAGGTCCCGGTCGTGTTGCTCGCCCACCAGCCCAAGCAGGTCGCGGAGGCCGCGGCCGCGGGGGTGGCGCTGCAGATCTCCGGCCACACCCATGGCGGACAGATCTGGCCGTTCCACTATCTGGTTCGCCTGGAGCAGCCCGTCGTCGCCGGACTGAGCCGCCACGGCGAGCGCACCCGGCTCTACACCAGCCGGGGCACCGGATTCTGGGGGCCGCAGCTGCGGGTGTTCGCCCCGAGCGAGATCACCGTGCTGATCCTGCGCGCGGAGCCGGCGACCGAGTGAACCGGGGGCGGCGCCAAGTCAGCGATGGCCGCGATCGGCGTCGGCCTGGCCTGCGGCATCCGATGCGGACGACGGCGCGGGCGCGTTGCCGGAACCCCACGCCTCGGTGACACCCGGAATGCCGTCCTGCACGACGTAACCGGCGCGCGTATGAATGGGCGCGCCGGGATGGCGGACATAGGGCACGACGCGGAAGTCGTTGCGCCATATCCGGTGGTCGAGTTCCACCCGGACATACCCGCGCTGGGCGTTGAAGAACTTGACGTCCGGGTTCGCCGCGAGCAGACGGCGGCCTTTGTCGCTCACGTCGGTCCCGTCGCCGTTGCTGGTGATCGAGGTGCCGGTGAATTCCGCCGCCACGACCGGTGATCCGGGATCGGAGTAGTCGCGCCGCAGATCGGCCGCCTGGTTCTCGTGCCGATCGCCGGTGATGACCACGAGATTTCCGGCGCCGCGCGCCGCGGCGGCACCCAGCACCGCGTTGCGGTCGGCGACGTAGCCGTCCCAGGCGTCGGTGGACACGCTGACCGCCGGACCCGGATCGGAGTCGTTCTGGCTCATACCCACCTGATTGCCGAGGATCTGCCAGCGGGCCGGGGAGTTGGTCAGGCCGTCGATCAGCCAATCGCGTTGCGCCGAACCGAGGATCGTGCGGGCGGGGGAGAATCGCTGCGCGCATCCGCTGACCACGGCGCCGCCGCAGGCCTGCGGCGTGCGGTACTGGCGGGTGTCGAGCATGGTGATCTCCGCGAGGTCGCCGAACCGGAAGCGGCGATGCAGCCGGATGCCCGCCGCGGACGGCAACTGGGCCAGGCGCAGCGGCTGGTGCTCGTACATGGCCTGGAAAGCGGCGGCGCGGCGCCTGCGGAACAGGGCGGGTACGCGCCAGATGTCCAGGCCGAGGCCGGGCGCGTCGGCGGCCCAGTTGTTGTCGACCTCGTGATCGTCCATGGTGACCAGCCACGGGAACGCGGCGTGCGCGGCGCGCAGCGGCTGCTCCGATTTGTACAGCGCGTAACGCAGCCGATAGCCGGGCAGGTCGACGGCTTCGTCGCGGAAATGCGGACCCATCGCAACGCCCGCCCGCCCACGCAGCCAGGCCCGCTCGTAGATGTAGTCGCCCAGGTGCACGACCAGGTCCAGGTCTTCGCGGCTCATGTGCTCGTAGGCGGTGTAGTAGCCGGAACTCCAGGACTGGCAGGAGGCGAAGGCGAAGCGCAGCCGGGCCAGAGCCCGGCCGGGCGCGGGCGCGGTGCGGGTCCGGCCTGTCGGCGACACGGCCGAGCCCGCCCGGAACCGGTAGAAATACCAGCGATCCGGTGCCAGACCGCGCACCTCCGGATGCACGCTGTGGGCGAGTGCGCGGGTGGCCACCGCCGATCCGCGCGCCACGACTCGGCGGAAGTATTCGTCATCGGCGACCTCGTAGTCGACCGTGACCGGGTCCATCGGCATGCCGCCGAGACCGTCCGGCGCCAGCGGGTCGGGGGCCAGTCGCGTCCACAGCACCACACCGTCGGGGGCGGGATCACCGGAGGCGACGCCGAGCGAGAACGGATCGCCGAGCCGGCGCGGAGCGGGAAAACGGGCGCTGCTCGCTGCTGCGGCACCCACCAGCACCGCGGCCGACCCTGCGGCGCCGAATCGGATCAGTTCCCGACGTGAGAGGGCCATACATCAGCGTAGAACCGCACTCGGCAGCGGGAAGGCGCCGCGGCGTCAGAGCAGGCCGCCGCGGCGCGCGTGGTGCAGCGCGTCGACCCGGGAATTGGTTCCCAACTTGCCGTAGATGCCGCGCAGGTGCGTCTTCACGGTGTTCACCGAGACCCCGAGGTCCTCGGCGATCTGCTGGGCGGTGCGGCCGGAGGGCAACTGTTTGAGCACGGTCATCTCGGTGTGGGTCAAGGCGGGGTACGCGGGCCTGCGGCACGCCGCAGGATGACGCCGGATCGACTCCGCGAAGCTCTCCGCCCGGCCGAGACGGCCCGCGTAGCTGTCCAGCAACGGCATCGCGGCGGGTACGTCGAGGAACGGCCGCAGCAGCCGGTGTGGCGTCGCGGAACCCAGCGCGTTCTCCAGCGCGGTGAGGGCCTTGGCCGGAGCACGGGACTCGTGCTGCGCCGCGGAGTAGAGCAGCCATCCGGTGACCGCGCTGACCGGGCGCAGATCGCCCGCGCGCTCCAGCAGTGGTTCGAGGACCGCGCAGCTCGCCTTGCGGCGATCGGCCGCCGCGTGCAGTGCCGCATCGGCCAGCCGCACCTCGGGTAGTTCCCCGACGATGCCGCGGGCGCGTTCCACCAGCAGTTGCGCCGTCCTGGCATCGTGCACGCGCAGCAGCGCCCATACCACGGGCAGGATCAGGCTGCCGGTCGCGGCGGGCACCGCTTTGTGCTCGAGCAGGACGAGCAGGCTGCGGCGCAGTGCGTCGACCGCGGCGGATTGTTCCTCGGCCCGTTCCAGTTCGAGCAGGCGGCCGACGACGTACCCGCGCCATCCCGCGACCGGCCCGTGGGATCCGTCGTGATCGACCCGCTCGGTGAGCACGGACGCGACCTGTGCCGCACCGGGCATCTCGCCTTGCAGGTACGCGCCGTAGGCGGCCACGGCGGTCGCCTGGACGGCGTCGGTGGTCGTCAGCAGCCCGTGTTTCTCCGCGATCGCCAGCGCGCGCGCCGCGCGGTCACGCATCGCGGTGGCGGCGTCGACGGCGTCGGCGGCGAACGCCAGCCGGGTCAGCGCCCGCAGCACCAGGCGGGGGCGCCCCGCGTGCTCGGACAGCGCGAGCCCGGAATGCAGCAGCTGTTCCCCGCGCGTGACGGCGCCGCCCGCGACGAACGCGGTGGCGATCTGGATCTCGGTGTAGGCGTCGAGATCGGGATCGCCGGTCGGCGCGAAGGCCTCCGGAAACCCGGGTACGGCCGCCCCGGTGGTCGCCGCGACGTCGATGGCCGCGGCGAGGGCCAGCGCGTCCAGCTGCTCGGGGGCGGCGAAGGAGGCCTTGGCCGCACGCCGCGCCGCCGCGGTATCCAGGCAGGCGACCGCGGCGGCGGTGCTGCCCGCGGCGAGAGCGTCGACGACGCGCACCAGCCAGAGGAACGGATCGTCGAGCAATGCGGGCGCCGAACGGGCCAGATGATCGAACAGCGCCCGGCCCGCACCGTCGAGAACCATCCGAAGCGCACAGCTGGACAAGAATTCGCACAGCTGTTCGTGGTCGGCGCCCGCGAGCTGATGCGGCAGCGCGGTCTCCGGCAACCCCGCGGTCCGCAACCAGAGGGCCGCCCGCCGGTGCAGTTCCGCGCCCACCTGCGGCCCGAGGCGACGGGCTTCGGCGAGAAAGCAGGCACGCACCAGCGGATGACAGGAGAACCACACGTCGCCGTCCCGCACGACGGATTCGATCGGGAAGCCGATCCGGTCCAGTTCGTGTAGCGAGTGCCCCGCACCGCCGCCCACGAGTTCGTCGGCGAGCTGCTCGGTGAACGCGACGGGAATGCTGGTGTAGGTGAGGAACTGCCGCAACGTAGGCGGCAGTTCCTCGATGAGTTCGCCGAGCAGGAAATCGGCGATCGCGCGCGCCGGGCGGGCGAGAACGGCGAGCGCCGCCTCGCGGTCGTCGGATCCCGCGGCCATATGGATCGCGGCGATGCGAACGAGCGCGGCCCAGCCCCGGGTCAGGTCGTCGAGCGTATCGAGTTCGGCGCCGGTGAGTTCGCAGCCGTGGTGCCGGCACAGCGCGTCGATTTCGTCCGCGGTGAAGGCCAGGTCGCCCGCGCCCCAGCGGGTCAGGCGCGCGTGCAGTTCGAGGACATGCCAGCGGATCGGCGGAGCGAAGCGGGCGCACAGCACCGTCGTGACGGTGGGCGGTGCGTGGTGCAGGAAGTATTCGATACCGGCGAGCACGAGCGGATCGGTGAGCAGGTGGGCGTCGTCGAGCACGAGGATCGTCGGCGTCGTACGCGCGGCGAGCGTTTCGACGAGGGCCGTGGCGTACGCCGTCGGTGGGCCGGGGTCGGTCGCGATCTCGAAGCGCGCATGCAGCACCGTCCACAGCGACGTCACGTCGTCGAGCTGCTCGGTGACGGTCAACCAGGCGACGTCGGATCCGCCTGCGGCGTGCCGGGCGGCCCAGTCGGCGGCCAGCACCGACTTCCCGGTCCCGGCGGGTGCGCAGATCAGCAGCACGTGCCCGGCGCTCGGCATGTTGTCGGCGGCGGCGTACAGATCGGGCCGGGGAATCGGAGTGAACGGCAACGCCGGTATCTCGGCAGCGGACCGCGCCGCGGCGGGAATGCGGCGTAGAGCAGGGACGTGCGAGGTGGTCACCGTGCCTCCCTGGCCGTGTGCTGACAGATCACTACCGCGCCTCGGTAGCGGAACATACCCGGTGCGAAGTCCGCTCGATCAGATCGTCTGTCGTCGTTATGGAATTTTCATTTCGCGCGACCGCGGATTATCGGAGTCACCCGAAACGGGTGAAGTGCCGGACGGGGCGACTGGTGGAGATTCGGAAGGCGTCCATTACTTCCCGAGAAAGGGGGCGACCGATGACGCACATGACCGAACCGGAGCCACACCCCGTCCGCCGCGGCATCGCGGCGGGCACGTCCATCGCGGCCGCGATCCTGCTGCTGACCGTGGGTGTGCTGTCGATCTTCGAGGGGATCTCCGCCGTCGCCAAGGACGAACTCATCCTCGTCGGCACCGACTACGTCTACAAGTTCGACATCACGGCGTGGGGCTGGATCCACATCGTGCTCGGTATCCTCCTGATCATCGCGGCACTGGGCTTGATGACCGGCGCGACTTGGGCGCGGGTGGTGGCGATCTTCCTGGCGGCCCTGTCGATCATCGCGAACTTCATGTGGCTGCCGTACTACCCGGCATGGTCGATTCTCGTGATCGCGCTCAACGTCGTCGTGATCTGGGCGGTCGCCACCTGGCGTCCGGAAGCGGTCTGACGGGACGACATTCGCAGGCTGCGTCTGCGAAGGGCGATCGATCACTCCGGCGGCACCGTGTTCCGGCCGATGGTCCGGCGGACCATCGGACTCGGCGCCCTCGGGGTGCTCGAGCGTCTCGGCATTCGGCGATCGTCGACAACTCCGGAATCGTTCGGTCGACGCCGGCGGACAGGTCCTCGATCCGCAGCGCGCCGGCCGATTGCCGGCGGCACTCCCGCCTTGGATGTGTGCCGCTGCGCAGGCGGGCCATCGCGCGCCGACGGACGACTCGTCACCATGCGGCCGACGCGTGCGGCCGGGCAGCGGCCGGTGGATCCACTGGCAGAGCCCGATGCTCCGCGCGAACGGAAACATTGTGGCGTCTCACGACTCCGGCGGGCGGAAGATTGTGGCCTGTCGGTGCGGTGGGAAAGGGGCGGTGGAAATACCGATGTGGCGAGCGGCATTCCGGAGAGCAAAACTCCGGCGATCGCTCGGGAAAGTCGAGCTTTCCGCTGCCACCATAAGCGAAGTTGTGGTATCCACCTTCGAGACCGACTACGAATTCGAAGGGACGCCAATGCCCAGCAAGCCCCCGCTCGTTCTCCTGCACGGTGTCACGATGTCCGAACGGGTGTGGGACGACGTCACCCCCTTGCTCGCCGCGCGGCACGAGGTGATCACACCGACCGCCGTCGGGCATCGGGGCGGCCCGCCTGCTCTGCGCCGCCCTGCGCGGGTGGAGCATCTGGTGGACGACATCGAGCGGCGGCTCGACGGGCTCGGACTGCGCCGGGTACACGTCGCGGGCAATTCGCTCGGCGGCTGGATGGCGATCGAATTGGCCCGGCGCGGCCGAGCCGAGACGGTCTGTGCCCTCTCGCCCGCGGGCTTCTGGGAGTCCGGAGACCGAAGCCGTTCGGCCGCGACCGGCCGCATCGCCCGCGAGGTGACCACCGGGCGGCTGCTCGGCTTCCTCGCCCCGGTGGGCCTGCGCAGCGCGGCGGTGCGGCGAACAGCGTTGCGCAACATCGCCGTCCACGGTGATCGCGCTCGCGCGCCGCAGGCGATGACCTTCCTGCGGGACCTGCTCGGTTGCACCGTCACCGCCGATCTGCTCGGCACCGACGAACAGATCGCCGCGCTCGACCCGTTGCCGTGCCCGATCACGGTGGCCTGGTCGGAGCACGATCGTGTGCTGCCAGGAGAGATCCACTTACCGATCGCGCGGGCACGGCTGCCCGAGGCCGCGTTCTCCGTTCTGCCCGACACCGGTCACGTTCCGATGATCGACGACCCCCGGCTGGTCGCACAGACGATCCTGACCACCACGAGCATGACCACCGCCGAGGCGTCGTAGGAAGTCCGTATCCCGCGGCGTGGCGCCGGTGGCACCCGGCAGGTCACACGTCGAGCAGATGCGGCAACCCGGCGCGGTAGCGGTCGGCGTCGATGCGTTTCCACGGGTCGAAGATCGGCAGGGACACCAGCGGGAACACCGGGACGCGCGGCGCGGGGTCCTCGGCGGCATCGAGAATCGCGTTGGTGGCGGCGCGCCCGGATTCGTTGGCGCCCTCCATGGTGGCGAGGTCGATGTTGTTGCGCACGTGGTCGCCGCCGAAGAAGAGGTTCGCGACGGCGCAACGGGCCTCCGGGCGGTGGTCGTAGGAGCCGACGGTGTTGACCAGCAGCGGGGTTTCGTTGTGGACGCCGCTGTCGGTCCAGGTGATGCCGGGGTCGAGATGCCAGGAGCGGATGTCCTCGGGACGCAGCCAGCCTGTGCCGGTGTTGAGCCATTCGCTCAGTTGCGCCCACACCTCTTCGGCGATCTCGGCGGCGGTGCACTGTTTGGCCGGTCGGTGGAAGCGGATGCCGGGAGAGTCCCAATCGGAGATGTCCACCGAAAGGCATTCCCGCACTGTGCCGTCGCCGTATCGGGCGGCGAAGTCGCCGACCCACATCGGCGCTTGACGCAAGGCGGTGAGCGCCCACGGCGAGCCGAGCGCGGCGATGTGGCCTTCCGGCAGATCGGTCGGGCGGGCGAGGTAGTACTGGATGCCGACCATCCAGTCCGTGCGGAGTTCGCGCATGCCCGCCAGATGCGGGTCGGCGTCGAGGATCTCGTCGCTCAGCAGCGCGACCGCCTTGTCCACCGGCATCGCGCACAGGTACCAGTCCGCGGTGACCGCCGTGGAGCGTCCGTCGGGGCCGGTCACCGTCGCCGAGGCGATCCGGCCGTCGTGCAACTCCAGCCGCGTCGCCCGCTGTCCCAGAACGAATCGCACGCCCCGCGATCGCAGATACGTCACCCAGGGATCGATCCACGCTTCGTTGGTGGGGCGGTTGAGAATACGGTCGATACCGGCGGAGTATTGCGGGATCGCCCCCGTCCCGGCCAGGACCAGCGCTTCGCCGATGGTGCCGATCGTGCGGGCCGAACTCGACTGGGGTTCGGCCGCGACCGTGATCCGGGTGAGGGCGCTGACCAGGTATTCGCGATAGGCCGCCGACTTGCCTTCGGCGCGCAGGATCTGTTCCCAGGTCACGTATTCCCACTGCCCGAAACGTCGTTCGGCGCACGAGGTGAACCAGACGGCCATCTGTTTGGCGAAGAACGCCAGCTCGGCCGGGGGCAGTTCGGGGATGAACCCGAAGGCGCCGATCAGCGTGTTCTGTATGCGCTGCGGTGTGAGCTGGTCGAGGCCGCCGAATTCGACCGGCGCGAACAAGGGCGGCCTGCCGCGGAAACCCGCCACGGTGCCCTCCACGCGGACCAGGTTGCCCGCGACGCCATCCGGATTGCCGGGGAACGGAATTCGGCGCATGGTGTCCGGGAGGTTCTGATAGCAGCCGGGAAAGAATCGGAAACCGTGCTCGCCGGGCAGGTCCGCGCGGCCGTCGGTGCCGGTGCCCGGCACGCCCATGCTGCGGGCCTTGCCGCCGAGGAACGCCGGTTCGTACACGGTGACCGCGTAGCCGCGTTCGATCAGTTCGTGTGCCGCCGAGAGCCCGGCGACTCCGCCGCCGAGGACCGCCACCGACTTGCCGCCGGTGCGCAGTCCGGGCGTTCGGCGTGCTACCGGCGGCGCGGCGGTGGCCGGGGCGACGGCGACGGCGGATACTCCGGCCGCGAGCGCGCCGCGCAACAGATCGCGGCGGGTGAGGTCGATGGTCGGCCGAGGGCGCGGGTCATGCATGTCGATCTCCTGAAGATGCCGCGAGACTGTCCCGCGGCGGCCGGGACTGGATGGCGTCGGCGGGGCCGGGGCGCGCGAAGGCGCGGGCTTCCCTTCGCTCGGAGATCGTGTCGCGGCATTCGCCGACCAGGTCGGCGAGGACGGGCCACGGGGCGCGCCAGGAATCGCGCAGTGCTCCCGCCGCGAACGCCGCGGCGCGTGCGGGAGTGAAGACGTCCTTCGGTTCCACCGTGCGCGAGAGGACTTCGGTGACCCGGTCGGCCAGCGCGGGATCGTCCGCGGCCCTGCGGTAGAGCTCGATTTCCAACGGGCGCATCGCCGTGCCCCTGGCCAGGCGATCGGTCCACTGGTAGACGCCGATGCACTCGCGATCGCGCAGCTGTTCCCACGCGGTCAGGACGGTGTCGAGGTGCTCGGTGTCGTCGAGGGCGGGCGCGGCGAGTTCACCGAGCAACCGGCCGTAGCGCAACGCGTCGCGGATGCCCTGCGCGGTCACCGGATCCTTGAAATGGCCCGCGTCACCCGGCAGCGCCCAGCCCGGCCCGGTCGAGCGTCGGAAATAGGACGCCAGGCCGGTGGCCGCGCGCACCCGCCCGACTCTGCGGCAGTCGCGCAGCCGCAGCCGGAGTCCGGGTAGTCGGTCGACGGCTTCCTGGTATCGGCGCTCGGCGCGCCCGGTGCCCGGTTCGCCGGGCTGTGCGGGCGGTTGGACCAGGCTCAGCAACAAGCCGTCGTCGCAGGGGAACGCCGTGCCGAGATCGGGACCGCACCGCCATTGCGCGGCTATGTGCCGCTGGTCGGTTGTGCCGTCGTGCCAGTACGCGAAGTAGCAGTCCCGCCCGCTGGGTGCGGACAACCGGGGCCGGGTGGCGGCGACGAGCCTGGCCACCGTACTGCGGCGGCCGTCCGCCCCGACGACCAAGCGAGCGCGCACTTCGTGCACGCCGCCGCCTCCGGTGTAGCGGACGCCGACGCAGCGATCGCCCGACCACAGCAGATCGGTGACCCGCACGCCTTCCCGGATCCGCGCTCCGGCCTCGACGGCGGTGGCCACGAGCGCGGCGTCCAATCCGGTCCGCCGCACGCACATCGCGTGGCCGATGCCGTCCACCGGGGCGAACGACGACCGGACCTGATAGCCGCCGCCGTCGGCGAAGGCCGTGGTCAGCGGCGGCGCGCCGAGTTGCGAGACGCGCTCGAGCGCGCCCACGCGGCGCAGTTCAGCCAGGCCGGCGGGCCACAGCAGATGGGTCGAGAGGGTGTCGGAGGGAAAGCGCGCCGAGTCCAGCGCGACGACATCCCGGCCTGCGCGGGCGAACGCGATGGCGGCCGCGGAACCCGCGCAGCGCGCGCCGACGACCACCACATCGGTGTATTCGATTGCCGGGGAGGAAGATCCGCGCATGCCCGAACACCTCGGTCACATAGTCTCGGACACTGTGTCCGATCGATGGTGGGCGGTGCGCGCCCGAATGTCAATATCGGTGCCGTGTCGGCAGAATGGACGCCATGGTGGGACGCAATCGACCGGCACAGCCGACCGAGACGGCCGCCGCGCCGCGGAGAGGAACCGGATGCCCTCGCTGACCCGAGTCCCCAGAAACGCGCGCAAACCGGTCGACGACCGGCGCGCGGAGTTCGAACGGCGCGTCCTCGCCGCGGTGGAGGAACTGCTCGCCGACGGCACGCCCTACACCGAGATCGCCGTCCACCGGATCGCCGCGGCGTCGCAGTCGGCGCGATCGACGTTCTACCGCTACTTCCCGGACAAGAGCCAACTGCTGATCCGGATGGCCGAATTGGCCACGGCGGATCTGTTCGAGGCCGCCGAGCGCTGGTGGATCACCGAGCACAGCGGGCGGCAGGCCGGTGTGGTGGCGGCCGTGCGAACCATGATCACGGGTTTCCGCGAGCACCGATCGCTGCTGCTGGCGCTGAGCGAGGTGGCCGCCTACGACCGCGACGTCGGTGCGTACTGGCGCGGCCGGGTGGCGTCGTTCGTGCGGGTGGTGCGATCGCGGCTGGAGAAGGACCGGGCCGCGGGCCGGATCAGCTCGGCGATCGACCCACAGGCCACCGCCGTCGTGCTCACCTCGATGGTGGAGCGGTCGATCGCGGCGAGCTTCTCGTCCGGGTCGGGGGTCACCGACGACGCGCTCGCGGAGGCGCTGGGCCGGGCCATCTGGTTGACCGTGTACGGCGACGCACCGTCATCCTGACCGAACTGACCGAACAGCCGGCGGCACACGCGGAACCGTTGCTCCAGCCCATACGCAACCCGGACCGGCGCTGCGGACCGGCATCCTGGGCGCCGCGCGCATCGCGCCCGCCGCTGTCGCGCGGCGAACCCCGGCGCAGTGGTCGCCGCCGTGGGGGCGAGAATTCGGACGTAATCGCGGCCCCGCTGCTGCGCAGGCGCGCGGCGACTCGGCGAGCGCGGCCGGTTCGTCCGAAAATGAATGGCGTCAACAGATCCGGCGCATTACGGTGCCCGGATGCGCCAAAACGACGAATATTTCGGCGAGCAGGTCGCGGGCACCTATGACGAGTCGTCGGCCGCGATGTTCGACCCTGGCGTCGTGAACCCGGCGGTGAACTTTCTGGCGCGAGCGGCCGAGGAAGGCCCGACTTTGGAATTCGGCGTCGGAACAGGGCGGATCGCCCTTCCGCTCGCCGCTCGCGGAGTGCCTGTGCACGGCATCGATTCGTCGGCGGCGATGGTCGGCCGGTTGCGTGCGAAGGCGGGCGGCGACGAGATCGCCGTAACCGTGGGAGATTTCGCGTCCACGCGGCTGACCTCGCGATTCTCGCTGGTCTACCTGGTGTTCAACACGATCATGAACGTGACCACCCAGGCGGGGCAGGTCGCCTGTTTCCGCAACGCGGCGGCCCACCTGCGGCCCGGCGGCCGCTTCGTCGTCGAAGTCATGATGCCCGAACTGCGCAGGCTCGAGCCCGGCGGGAGCGCGGTGCTGTTCCAGAGGGGTTCGTCGAAGTGGGCCTATGACGATTACGACATCGCCACGCAGACGATGAGCTCGAACTACATCGAGGTCGTCGAGGGACGAGGCAGTTACCGATCGGTCCCGTTCCGCTATGTGTGGCCCGCCGAACTTGACCTGATGGCCGAGATCGCCGGACTGCGACTGAGTGAGCGATGGGACGGGTGGACACGCGAACCGTTCACGAGCGAGAGCCGGGGGCACGTCTCCGTCTGGGAGAAACCCGGCGGCTGATCCGGCGCGGCTCATGGTGACGCCGTCGTTGCCGGAGGAGATGGTGCGGGCGTCGGGGCCTGGCGAAGCCCGTCACCACACGCGGTACGGCACGGTGGCGGTGTAGCCGGTGGTGCGGTCCAGCAGGACGGTCAGGCGCAGCTGCCAGGTCCCGGCCAGGGGGACGCGCACCGGCTGGGATACGAAAAAGTGCGGGCCGAGTTCGACCGGCTCGACCCGTCGGAAGGCGATGTCGATGGGGCCGATGGCGTCGTCGGTGCGGGTGAGGCGGCCGGTGACGGCGGAGGCGCCGATCGGAGTTCCGCTCGCGTCGCGCAGGTGGACGGTCAGCTCTTGTTCGCCCGCGCCCGCGCCGTCGACGGTCACCTCGGCTCGCGCGCGGCCGAGGTCGGCGGCGAGGGTGACTCGCGGGTCGTAGTCGTCCCTGGCGGGTGTCGTGGCCGCGAGGACGCCGGTCACCACCAGAACGGCTGCGAGGAGCGTGAATTCCAGGCGCAGCGCCGAATGCGGAACCCGGCCGCGCAGGATGCGCCGTGCGGCGAGCACCGCACCGGCCGCGGCGAGCACCAGCGCCGACTTGAGCAGCAGGAGGCGGCCCCACGGCGTCGTCCACAGTGCCGCGGGCGGGTCCACCGAGCGCACGCTCTGATAGATGCCGGTCAGCACGAGCACCGCGAC
>NZ_BAFR01000098.1 GCF_000308435.1 Nocardia araoensis NBRC 100135
GAGCCGTCCATCCGAACGGATCCGTGTGCCGGGATCACCGCGCAGGCCCGTGTGGAGCCGGTCATGAGAATCCGAGTCGACCTCGATCTGTGCCAGGGACACGCGGTATGCCAAGCCGAGGCCCCGGAGGTGTTCGCGGTGCCCAAGCGCGGCCAGGTCGAAATCCTGCGCGACGTACCGGACGCCGAACTCCGGCCCGCCGTGGCGGACGCGATCCGTTACTGCCCGACCCGAGCCCTGTCGATCGCCGACGAAGGCGCGACCGACTCCTCTCCGAAAGGTACCGACTGATGCCAGCTTTCGACCGCGCCGAGCTCGACGAAATGATCCAGCGCTGGATCGTGGAGAACCAGCGCTGCGAGGAGAAGGGCGACTGGAAGCCCCTCGCGCAGATGTACACCGAGGACGCCACCTACGGCTGGAACTACGGACCCACCCAGGAATTCATGGCCGTCGGACGCGACGAGATCCGCGATCTGGCCCTCGGCCAGGAGATGGCCGGTCTGGAGGGCTGGACCTACCCGTACCAGGAATTCGTGGTCGACGACCGCAGCGGCACCGTCATCGGGTTCTGGAAGCAGATCAGCGAGGCCAAACGTCCGGATGGGCGCAACTACTCGCCCGAGGGCATCGGCGGCAGCTGGTTCCGCTACGGCGGCGACTTCCAATGGTCCTGGCAGCGCGACTTCTTCGACTTCGGCAATGTCTCGGCGCTGTTCGTGGAGATGATCACGAACAATGCGCTCACCCCGGGGATGCAGAAGCGCATCGAGCGCTCGGTCTCCGGCGGGCCGCTGCCCGGGTGGTACCGCGTCGGCGAATCGCCCGCCTCGCTGTGGTGACCGACATGGCCGGACCACAGAGCCGTTTCGCCGGCCTGGACCGCGACACCCTGGCCGCGCTGCTGCCCGAACTGCTGTTGTGCGGGCACCTCATCGATCGCTCGGGTATGGCGCACTCGATCGCCGCGTTCGGCCGCGAGGGCATGACCGAGATCGCCATCGAGGAGTGGCAGGTGGCCAGCCCGGTCTACACCCGGCGCATGCAGCGGGCGCTCGGCTTCGCGGGCGACGGCGTGGAGACCGTCTTCAAGGGCCTGCAACTGGACATCGGCGCTCCACCGCAGTTCATGGACTTCCGGTTCCGGGTCGACGACCACCACCACGGCGAGTTCTGGCTCGACCACTGCGGTGCGCTCGCCGACGTGGAACCGATGGGCGATGACTTCGTCGTGTCGATGTGCCACGACATCGAAGACCCGACCTTCGACGCGACCGCGCTGGCCACCAACCCGCACGCCCGGGTACGGCCGATCCACCGTCCGCCTCGTCGTCCGGCCGATCGCAAGCCGGTGTGCGCGTGGACGGTCGTCATCGACCCCGCGCACGCGCCGCCGCCGGTGCCGCCCAACGCCGACCTGGTCGCCGGGTCGGTGGCGGCCGGACTGGAGCTGGCCGCGATCGATCCCGCCGACGAAGGGCGGCCGGACTACTCGGGCCCCTTGCTCAGCGACGTGCGCTTCGCGGACTTCTCCCGCTCGGCGCTGGTCCGTCTCGCCGACGAGGTCTGCCTGCAACATCATCTGCTCACCCTCGGTTTCCTGATCGCGGTGCGGTCGCGGGTGGACGCCGACGCGGCGCTGGAGATCGGACGCAAACAATTCGCGGGTATCGCCGGGCTCACCAGTGAACGTCTGCGCAATTGCCTCGGCCTCGGCGACGACGCCGTCGCGCTGGCGACGGTGCTGAGGTTGCATCCGGCTCTGAATCCGTTGCCGTATACCGGCATCGAGATCGCGCAGAGCGACGCGACGGTCACGGTCACGTTCCCGGCCGCCAGCGGCGCGCACACCGACGGCACGTGGCCTTCGCTGCTCGACCCCGAGCACCTGCAGCCGTTGAACGCCCTGGTCCGCGGCGTGAATCCGCGTTTTTCCGCCGAAGTCGTCGCCGTGGGCGAGGACGGCTGGCGGGCCGCCGTCACCCTCGGCGACACACCGTTCCGGGAGGCGACGGAGGTCGCGCTGACCCGGTTCAGCACCGGCGCCGCCTTCACCTTCACCGACCGGGGGATACCCCTTCCGCTCACCGTCGTGTGACAGCCCACCCAGAGATGGAACGACATGGCCAACAACTTCGCCGACCTCTTCGAGCACTCCGTGGACGCCATGCCCGAGCGGGTGGCTCTCATCCAGTCCGGCCGCCGCGTGACCTACCGTCAACTCGACAGCCGCGCCAACCAGTTCGCCCATCATCTGGCGAGCATCGGCGTGGGCGCGGGAAAGCACGTGGGTTTCCAGATGCACAACAGCATCGAGACGATGGAGACGCTGATCGCGTGCTTCAAGCTCGCCGCCGTCCCGATCAACATCAATTACCGGTACGGCGTCGCCGAACTGGCCTACGTCTACGACAATGCCGACCTCGAGGTGCTCGTGCACCACTGCTGTTACGGCGAAGCCGTCCGGGAGGCCAGGGAACGCACGCCCGCGTTGCGGCACACCATCCGCGTCGCCGACGAGTTCTCGCCCGACGCCGACGATGCCGCGGCGACGTCGTACGAAGCGGCCCTCGCCGCCGCGGCCGCGGACCGTCCGGTGGTCGAACGCAGTGCCGACGACCTGTTCATGATGTACACCGGCGGCACGACCGGCATGCCGAAAGGCGTCATGTGGCGGCAAGAGGACATGTGGCGCGTTCTCGGCGGCGGCATCGACTTCTACACCGGCGAACCGGTCGCCGACGAGTTCCAGCAGTCCCGCACCGGCGCCCGGATCGATCCGAGCGCCTGGCTGGTGCTGCCGCCGCTGATCCACGCGGCCGCCATGATGCCCACCTTCACCGCGCTGTGGTCGGGCAACACCGTGATCTTCGAGTCCCGCTTCGACGCCCCGCGCGTCTGGCGGACCGTGGCCGAGCAACGCCCGCAAGTCATGGTGATCACCGGCGACGCCATGGCCAGACCGCTGATCGACGCCTATCGGAGCGAGCCGGTGGACGCGTCGTCGCTGCTGGCCATCGCCTCCGGCGCCGCGCTGCTGTCGCAACCGGTGAAGAACACACTGCTCGAGATGTTCTCGTGGGCGGTCGTCTCGGACTCCATCGGATCGTCGGAGACCGGGTTCGGCGGTATCGGCTTTGCCCAGAAGGACGACGATCCGGCACGCGGCCCCCGCGTGCAGACCGGCCGCGGCGCGGTGGTGGTGGACGACGACGGACACCCCGTCGCGCCCGGTACGGAGGGCTGGCTGGCCAAGACCGGCAACGTGCCGATCGGCTATTACAAGGACCCCGGCAAGACCGAGAAGCTGTTCAAGACCGTCGACGGCGTGCGCATGGTCGTCACCGACGACCGGGCTCGCGCCGAGACCGACGGGTCGATCACGCTGATCGGCCGCGGCAACATGGTGATCAACACCGGCGGCGAGAAGGTGTTCGTCGAAGAGGTCGAAAGCGTGGTGAAGACCTACGACGCGATCTTCGACGCGGTGGTCATCGGTGTGCCCCACGAGCGCTGGGGGCATCAGGTCGCCGCGGTGGTGTCGCTGTCGGGTCCGGGGCCGGTCGAGTTCACCGACCTGCAGGCGCACGTGCGCAACTACCTGGCCGGATACAAGGTGCCCAAACAGATCTGGGTCGCCGACACCATCGTGCGCGCGCCCAGCGGCAAACCCGACTACCGGTGGGCCAGGCAGTACGTGGCCGGCCGAGGGCCCGACCACAAGGCGGACTGACATGATCCGGGTGATCCAATGGGCGACCGGCGGGGTCGGGCGGGCCGCCATCGAGGGCATTCTCGACCATCCCGAGCTGGAACTGGCCGGAGCCTGGGTGCACAGCGCGGACAAGGACGGCATGGACCTGGGCGAATTGGTCGGCCGCCCGCCGATCGGGGTGCGCGCGAGCACCGACGCCGACCGCTTGCTCGCCACGCAGGCCGACTGCGTGCTCTACAGCCCGTTCCTGGCCGACGCCGAGACGGTGCGCGCGATCCTGCGGTCGGGCAAGAACGTCGTCACACCGCTGGGCTGGTTCCATCCGCGCCGCGCGGAGCGGCAGCGGTACGACGAGCTGTGCCGCGCCGCCGGAGTCACCCTGCACGGCACCGGAATACATCCCGGCGGCATCACCGAGAAGATCCCGCTGGTGGTGTCGGCGCTGTCGGGGGCGATCACCGCGGTGCGCGCCGAAGAGTTCTCCGATATCCGCACCTACGGCGCGCCCGAGGTGGTCCGGGACTGGATGCTGTTCGGCGCCACGCCGGAGCAGGCCGCGACCAGCGTCATGGCGAACGTGCTCGCGGGCGGCTACGGCCAGTGCGTGAATTCGATTCCCTACGTCGTCGCCGCCGAACCCGGCGTGCGGACGTATCTCGAGCTCCCGCTCGTCGCGGGTCGCGCCGCCGCGTGGCTGCGTGACGCCGACGCGGACCGCGCTTCGCCCGTCGAGACCGATCCCGACGCCGGCTCGCACGTTTCATCCAGGAGGTAGCAATGGCAGCACCGGCATTACCGGTCGGGTTCGACTTCACCGACCCGGCGCTGTGGGAGAACCGGAGTCCGGTAGTGGAATTCGCCCAGCTGCGCCGGACCGCCCCGGTGTGGTGGAACGCGCAATCCGACGAGACGTCCGGCGGTTTCCGCGACGGCGGCTACTGGGTGGTCAGCAAGCTCGCCGACATCAAGGAGATCTCCAAGCATCCGGAGCTGTTCTCCTCGGAACGGAAAGGGGCCATCATCCGCCTGCCGGGCGACATCACGCCGGAGCAGATGGCGCTCACCGGCGCGCTGCTGGTGAACATGGACCCGCCCAAGCACTCCAAGATCCGGCGGATCATCTCCAAGGGTTTCACGCCGCGGGCGGTGGAGAGCCTGCGTGCGGCGCTGACCGAACGGGCCGCGCGGATCGTGCACGAGGCCAAGAAGTCCGGCGGCGGCGATTTCGTCGAACAGGTCGCCTGTGAACTGCCGTTGCAGGCCATCGCCGAGCTGATCGGCGTGCCGCAAGAGGATCGGCGCAAGCTGTTCGACTGGTCCAACCAGATGCTCAACTACGACGACCCCGAGTACGGCGATCCCGCGATGGCTTCGGCCGAAATCCTCGGTTACGCCTGGAACATGGCCGAGCAGCGCCGCGCCTGCCCGGTGGGCGATATCGTGAGCGAACTGGTGCACGCCGACGTCGACGGCGAGGCGCTCGGCTCCGACGAGTTCGGGTTCTTCGTCATCCTGCTCGCCGTGGCAGGCAACGAGACCACCCGCAATGCCATCACGCACGGGATGAAGGCGTTCGTCGACCACCCCGAGCAGTGGGAGATCTACCGGCGGCAGCGTCCGCGCACCGCGCCCGACGAGATCGTGCGGTGGGCCACTCCGGTGACCGCCTTCCAGCGCACCGCGACCGAAGACCTCGAACTGGGCGGGCAGCAGATCCGCCAGGGGCAGCGGCTCGGATTGTTCTACAGCTCGGCGAATTTCGACGAGGAGGGCTTCGAGAACCCGTTCACGTTCGACGTCCTGCGCAGTCCGAACCCGCACGTGGGCTTCGGCGGAACCGGGGCGCACTACTGCGTGGGCGCGAACCTGGCGCGGCTGGAGATAGATCTGATGTTCAACGCCATCGCCGACGCGATGCCCGGCCTGCGGCAGGCGTCCGATCCGGTGCGGCTGCGTTCCGGGTGGATCAACGGCATCAAGAGTTGGCGAGTGCGCTACGAGTAACTTCGGGCGCGGGCTCCCCGTCGCTCGACGGGGAGCTCCCGCGTGCCCGGCCGCGTCCTCAGCTGTCGTCGTCCTTGCGGCGCCTGCGGTAACGGACGGTGCAGGGCTGTGCGAGTTGCACGACCATTTTGGAGTGGTCGTTGCGGTAGCTGTCCGACGGCTGGGTCAGCTCGAACTCCCAGTCTCGCAACAGCAGCGAGAAGATCGCCTTCAACTGCATCAACGCGAACGCCGCGCCGACGCAGCGATGGCGGCCCGCGCCGAACGGAATCCAGGTCCAGCGGTTGACGAGGTCGGCTTGGTTGGGATCGATGTAGCGTCCCGGATCGAAGGTGTCGGGATCGGGGAAGTCCTCCGGGATCCGGTTGGAGATGGCGGGAGTGGCGGCGACGTGGTCGCCGGGTTCGATCCGATGACCGCAGACGTCGAATTCGCCGCGCGCCACCCGCATCAGGATGATCAGCGGCGGGTGCAGGCGCAGCGTCTCCTTGAGCACGGATTCCAGCACCGGGATCTGGCGCAGCGCGCCGAAGCTGATGTCCGAGCCGTCGGCGTAGAGCTCGTCGAGCTCGGCGACGACCCGGGCGAGCACCTCGGGGTGGCGCAGCAGTTCGATGATCGTCCAGGCCGCCGTGCCGGAGGTGGTGTGATGGCCGGCGAACATCATGGAGATGAAGATGCCGGTGATCTCGCTGGCGCTGAAACGCGGTTCGCCGTTGTCGCCCGGGATGGAGATGAGCACGTCGAGCATGTCCCGGTCGTCCTTGCCGGTCGGCGGGTCGGCGGCCCTGCGGTCCATGATCCCCTGGACCAGCTCGACCAGCTCGGCGCGCGCCTGGTCGCGGCGGCGGAAGCTCTCGATCGGGGCGTAGGGGTCGACGTAGGCCAGCGCGTCGGTGCCGCGTTCCAGGTCGTGGTAGAGGTGTGCGAACCGGTCGTCCAGGTCGTTGCGGAATTTCACGCCGATCAGGCAGGCCGAAGAGGTGTAGATGGTCAGCTCGGCGAAGAAGTCGAGCAGGTCGATCTCGCCCTCGTCGCCCCAGCGCGCCAGCATCCGCTCCACCTCGCGGGCGATGGTCGCGGCGTGCCCGCGCATGTGCTCGGCGCGCAGCGCCTGGTTGTGCAGCATCTCCTTGCGGCGTTCCGGGCTGGCGTCGAAGACCACGCCTTCGCCGAAGATCGGCTTCATGAAGGGGTAGGCGGCGGCCTGGTCGAGGTCGTCGTCGCCGGAGCGGAAGAAGAATTCGTTGGCCTCCGCGCCCGACAGCAGAATGACCTGGCGTCCGGCCAGGTCGAACGAACCGACATCGCCGCACTCCGCGCGAACCCGGCGCATCAACCCGATCGGGTCGACGCGGAACTCCTCCAGATGACCGTGCTCGTGGTCGCCTCCGGATACCCGCTGTGGTTTCACCAGAGTCATTGGAAATCCTTCCCCAGATAAGTGTCCAAGTTTTATGATGGACACGTGTCTGGACAGTACTACGGTTAGCGAGTCTCCGGCAAGACGCGCGCCCGTCGTCGGCTGTCCGGGCCACAGGTGTGCCTCCGTCTGCGCACAGCCCGTGACGAGAAGTGATCGGTGGTTTCGAGGATGAGTTTCGGCAGCCGAGTCATGCTGGTGACGTGGCGGTTACTGCGGTTGAAAGTCGCCGGAGCGGCGCTGATCCTGTTCGTCGTGGCGGTGGTCGCGGTCGCCGCGTCGATGTACGCCGGACGTTTCCGCTCCACGGTGGCCGTCACCGTCGAGACGCCCCGCTCCGGCCTTGTGCTCGACACCGATGCCAAGGTGCGGATGCGCGGCGTGGAGCTGGGCAAAGTCAGCGCCGTGGAGTTCCGGGGCGACCGGGCGCGTCTGCGCCTCGCGCTGGATCCCGAACTGCTGCGGCTGGTGCCCGCCAACGCGACCGTGGACATCCGCTC
This sequence comes from Nocardia araoensis NBRC 100135, assembly GCF_000308435.1. GTDB lineage: Bacteria > Actinomycetota > Actinomycetes > Mycobacteriales > Mycobacteriaceae > Nocardia > Nocardia araoensis. The sequence goes on from NZ_BAFR01000098.1 coordinate 7,643, forward strand.
GACCACCGTGTTCGGGGCCAAGTACGTGAATTTCGTGGTGCCGAGCGCTCCTTCGTCGACGCCCTTGCGCCCCGGCTCGACGATTCGCGCGGAATCGGTCACCGTCGAGTACAACACCCTGTTCCAGCGTCTGAGCGATGTCCTGGCGAAGGTCGACCCAGCTGAACTGAACGCCACTCTTGCCGCCTTGGACACGGCGCTACAGGGGCGGGGCGACCGGCTGGGTGACCTGCTCGCTCGCACGGACGACTATCTGCGGCAGATCAACCCGAGCCTGCCCACGCTGCGACGGGACCTGTCGTCGGCCGCGCAGGTCACCGGGCTCTACGCCGACACCACCCCCGACCTGCTGCGCGCGGCCGCCGACGTCACCGCGACCGGCGGGACGCTCGCCCAGGGCGCGGAAGACCTGGATGCCGTGCTGCTCGAGCTCATCGGCTTCGCCGACACCGCCCGGTCGGCGCTGACGGAGAACGAGCAAGGGCTCACCGCTGTGCTCGAGACCCTGCGACCCACCAGCTCGCTGCTGGATACCTACTCACCCGTGCTGTATTGCGTGGTCACCGGCATCGCGAAAGCCCTTCCCCAGGCAGAGGCCATCATCGGCGGAATCAAACCAGGGGCCATCTTCAACGCGAGCTTCATGTACGGCGCCCAGCCCTACGAATATCCCGACGACCTGCCGAAGGTGAACGCGACCGGCGGGCCGCGCTGCGACGGGATCCTCGACCGGGTTCCCGACAGCCACGCCGACTATCTGGTCACGGATACCAACGAAGGCGCGCCGTTCACTCCTTCCATGGCGGTCATACCCAACGCGCCCAAGGTCTTCCAGATCCTCTTCGCCGGTATGCCCGGAGTGCCGCGCTAGTCGGCGGCGGCCGCCGCCGGCTCGGTAGCGGCCCGCAGGACGGTGTGCGGGTCGCCGTGGTCGGTCACCCGGCCGTCCCGCAGCAGCAGGCAGTAGTCCGCGCGCAGGGCGTCCTCGCGCCGGTGCGTGGCGTGCACGACCGTCACGCCGTGGGCTCCGACATGGCGGACGGCGTCGGAGATCTCCTGCTGCGCGGCCGAGTCCAGGCCGGTGGTCGGTTCGTCGAGCAACAGCAGGTCCGACTCCTGGGCGAGTGCCTGTGCGAGCAGCGCCCGTTGGCGCTGGCCTCCGGAGAGGCTGTCGAGCCTGCGCTCGGCCAAGTTGGTGATGGCCATCCGGTCGAGGCACGCGCCGACGATGGCGCGATCTTCCCGGGTGAGTCGCCGCCATGCGCCGCGCTGCGCCCAGCGTCCCATGGCGACCGTTTCGCGGACGGTGATCGGCAGGGTGGTGGGAACCCCGCTGTGCTGCACGACGAATGCGGGTCGCCGGGAGTGGTGGCGGCGCACGGCTCCGGCGGTGGGCGTGATGACGCCGGCCAGGACGCCGAGCAGGGTGGATTTGCCCGAGCCGTTGGGGCCGACGAGTGCGGTCACCCGGCCGCCCGGGATGGTGGCGGTGAATTCGCGCAGGACCGGGTGCCCCCGGTAACCGGCCGTCACCTCGGCGATATCGACAGCTGGCGGCATGGGACTCCGATCCACTCATTGAAATGAAAACCGTTATCATTGTAGAGTGCTGCGTCATGGAGTGGTTGGCCCCGTTCGAGGTTTCGTTCGTGCAGCGGGCGTTGTGGGGCGGACTGCTCGTGTCGTGCCTGTGCGCGCTGGCGGGGACCTGGGTGGTGGTGCGCGGCATGGCTTTCCTCAGCGACGCGATGGCGCACGGCATGCTGCCCGGCGTCGCGATCGCCGCACTGGTCGGCGGAAATCTGTTGCTGGGCGCGGCATTCAGCGCCGCGGCGATGGCGGTGGGAGTCTCGGTGCTCGGCCGGGGTACGCGATTCGCCGCGGACACCGGCATCGGATTGCTGTTCGTGGGCATGCTGTCGGCAGGTGTGATCATCGTGTCGCGTTCGCCTTCGTTCGCGGTCGACCTGACCGGCTTCCTCTTCGGTGACGTGCTCGCCGTCGCGGAGCGTGACCTGTGGTATCTGGCCGCGGCCACGGTGCTCGCCGCGGTGGTCTCGGTATTCGGCTACCGGGCGTTCGTGGCATTGACCTTCGACCCGCGCAAGGCGCACACCCTCGGTTTGCGGCCCCGCCTGGCGAACGTGGCGCTGATCGCTCTACTGACCCTGGCGATCGTCGCGTCGTTCCACATCGTCGGCACCCTGCTGGTCTTCGGCCTGCTCATCGCGCCGCCCGCGGCGGCCGTCTACTGGGTGCATCGGATCCCGGCGATCATGATCTGCGCCGCGGCGCTCGGCGCGGTGGCCACTTTCGCCGGTCTGCTGATCTCATGGCACGCGCGCACCGCCGCGGGGGCGACCATCGCGGCGACGGCCGTCGCGCTGTTCTTCGTCTCGGCGCTGTCGTCCTGGTTGCGCGATCGGATCCGGTCCTCGCGCGGAACGCCGAAACCAGTGGCCATGCTGCTGATCGCTGCCACGATTGTGTCTGTAATGGGCTGCGGGACAAGGGATTCCGCTCACCCCGGGGAGATGACGCCGCACGGTTACGTGGCGGGCGCGGAGGAGACCGATGAGGCGCAGCCGCGTCTCGTCGTGGCCGACAGCGCGACCGGCGCCGTGCGGGTGGTCGACCTCGTCACCGAGGACATCACCGATCTCGCCCGGGTGGAAGGCGTCGGCCGCGTGACCGCCGACGGGCGTTTCGCCTTCCTGTCCGCCCCCGACGGGGTGCGGATCGTGGACGCGGGCGCGTGGACCGTCGACCACGGCGATCACGCGCACTACTACCGCGCACCCGCCCGCGATCTGGGCACCCTCGCCGGTGCCCCGGTGTCGGCCGTGCACGCGGACAGCGCGGTGACCGCGCTGGTTTCCGAAACGGGTGGCACAACGCTGCTGGACCGGTCCGCGCTCGGCACCGGGGCGCGGCACGAACGCGGCGCGATCGCGGACGGAGTCGCGGTGCCGTACGCCGAGCACCTGCTGGTGGCCGTGCCCGCCCTGGACCGGGTCGAGGTTCGCGCCCGGGACGCAGCGACCGCCGCGGTGCTCGCGCAGCCGTGTCCGCGTCCGCGCGGCTTCGCGGTGACCAGGCGTGGCGTCGTCTTCGGTTGCGCCGACGGCGCGTTGGTGGTGACGGCACGGAACGCGGTGTTCACCGGCGAGAAGATTCCCTATCCGCCCGGCACGTCCGACGACGATCGCGCGACGGAGTTCTTCCACCGTCCGGGCAGTGCGACGCTGGTGGCCGAGGCGGGCCGGCGCGGTGTGTGGGTGCTCGACGTCCACCGCAAGACCTGGACCGCGCTGGACATCGGTCCCGTGGTCGCGGCCAACACGGCGGGAGAGGGCGCGGCACTGCTGGCCCTCACCGCGGACGGCCTTCTGCACAGTTACGACGCCGTCTCCGGGCGGGAGAACGCCGCGGCGCGACCGCTCACCGCGCCGATGCCCGACGGGGCGCCCGCGCCGCAGATCCTCGTCGACGAGCACCGCGCCTACCTCAATGATCCCGCGGCGCGGGCGATCCACGAGATCGACTACACCGACAACCTGCGCATCGCGCGCACTTTCGGTCTCGACATCACGCCAACGGCGATGGTGGAGACGGGCCGATGAGACGGTCCGCTCGTTGGTGCGCGCTGGTCGCGGTCGCGCTGCTCGCGCTGACCGCATGCTCGAATGACGCCGATCGCGACGGAATCGTCGTCACCACCAACATCCTCGGCGACCTCACCCGCGCCGTCGCGGGGGACACGGTCGAGGTCACCGTGCTCATGCCCGCGAATGCGGACCCGCACTTCTTCGCCATTTCCGCCCAGCAGGCCGCGCAGCTCGAGCGCGCGGGCCTGATCGTCTACAACGGTCTCGGCCTGGAAGAGAGCGTGCTGCGCAACATCGAGGCGGCCGAGCGATCCGGGGTGGCCTGCGTATCCGTCGGCGCGGCGATCGACCCGATCGACTATCGCGCGGACGAGGCGAACGGCAGGCCGGATCCACACTTCTGGACCGATCCGCGTCGGGTGCGCACGGCAGTGGAGGTCATCCGGGACCGGATCATCGAGCAGGTCGACGGTGTCGACGCCGTGGCCGTACGCGCCGGAGCCGACCGCTACCTGGTCGAACTCGACCGGCTCGACCGCTGGATGGCGGAGCGGTTCGCCACGATCCCCGCCGAGCGGCGGAAGCTGGTCACCAATCACCACGTCTTCGGTTACCTCGCACAGCGATACGGCTTCGAAGTGGTGGGCGCCGTGATCCCGGGCGGGACCACACTCGCCTCACCCAGCCCGTCGGACCTCTCCGCCCTCGCCGGAGCCATCCGGACCGCCGGGGTGGGCGCGATCTTCGCCGACTCCTCGCAACCGGACCGCTTGGCGCGTGTGCTCGCCGAGCAGGCCGGTGTGCACGTGCGGGTGATCTCCCTGTATTCGGAGTCGCTCACCGAACCCGGCGGCGGCGCGGGCACCTACCTGGAAATGATGCGGGCCAACACCGAGTCGATCGTCCGCGGCCTCGCCACCGCTTAGTACTCGAACATTCAGAACGAAAGACGGAGTAGCTCATGCCTGTTCGGTCCCGAATCACCACATCGTCCGCCCTGATCGGTCTGCTGGCCTCGGTGCTCGCCGGTTGCGGGGCCGACACTTCCGCCGAACGCGACACCCCGCGGATCGCCGATCCCGTAGCGATCACCTACGACGGTGGAATCCACGTGCTGGACGGAACCACTCTCGAACTCGCGGGCACGGTCGAGCTCGACGGCTTCAACCGGCTCAATCCCGCGGGCGACGACCGTCATCTGATCGTCTCGACGAAAGGCGGCTTCCGCGTCTTCGATGCCGCCACAGCCGAATTCACCGGCATCGAGTTCCCCGGCGCGCATCCCGGCCACGTGGTCCGGCATGCCGGGCGGACGGTGCTGTTCAGCGACGGCACCGGTGAAGTCGTCGCGTTCGACTCGGCCGATCTCGCCGACGGCGCGCCGCAGACCGCCACCTACCGCGCGGCCGCCCCGCACCACGGCGTCGCGATCGAGCTCGCCAACGGCGAACTCGTCGTCACGCTCGGTACGGAGGAGAAGCGAACCGGGATCGTGGTGCTCGACAAGAACCGCGCCGAGAAGGCCCGCAGCGAGGACTGCCCCGGCGTGCACGGTGAGGCGACCGCCGCGGGCGAGGCCGTGGTGCTCGGCTGCGAGAACGGCGTGCTCGTCTACCGCAACGGTGCGATCACCAAGGTCGCAGGCCCGACCGAGTACGGCCGGATCGGCAACCAGGCGGGCAGCGAGACCTCGCCCGTCGTCCTCGGCGACTACAAGCAGGACAAGGACGCCGAACTCGAACGCCCCCAGCGCGTCTCCCTGATCGACACGGTCACCGGCACGCTTCGGCTGGTCGATCTCGGCACCAGCTACACCTTCCGCTCGCTGGCCCGTGGCCCGCACGGCGAAGCCTTGGTCCTCGGCACCGACGGCCGCATCCACGTGATCGATCCCGTCGCGGGCGCCGTCGTGCGCACGATCCCCGTGACGGGTTCCTGGCAGGAGCCGCTGGAGTGGCAGCAGCCGCGACCGGCGCTGTTCGTCCGCGGTGACGTCGCCTACGTCTCGGACCCCGCCGCGAAGCAGGTCCACCGCGTCGACCTCGCCACCGGAGCGAAGACCGCGAGCGTCACACTGCAGAGCACACCGAACGAAGTGAGCGGTGTGGTCGGGCACTGACGCCGGACTCTCGTCGATGGGGACCGTTACCACCTATGCCACACGGGCTATGGCGTCGGTTCCCGTTGGGTTCGGCGGTCAGGTCACGAACCTGCGAGCGTCTTCTCGGGCACCGGGAATTCGAGTGACCGATAGAGGATGCCCGCCAGTGCGGCTGCAGTGAGGAACACAACCGTTTCGTAGATGAGCGCGTGGCCGAATGCCGTGGCGGGTGACGCGGGGATTCCGAAGTAGCACAGTCCCGCCAGGGTGATTCCGAAGGTACCGCCGAGTTGCTGTGCCGTGGGTAGCAGGCCCGATGCCGAACCAGTCGCGGATTCCGGCACCGCCGTGATGATGATCCCGAATACGGACGCGGTGAAGACACCGAACATGGCCCCGCCGACCGCCAAGACGGGAAGCAACGCCCACAACGGCGCTGCGGAGGTGACGGCGAGTGCGACTGTGCCGGTCACCCCGGACAGCGACAGGGACGCCGCAATTAGTATGCCGGCACCGAAACCTCGTGCGAGCCGCGGCGCCGAACGTGCGCCGACGATCGCTGTCGCGGCGAACGGCGCCGACACCACCGCGGCCGTGATAGGGGACACCCCGCGTGCTGTCTGCAAGTAGTGCATGAGCAGCAACGTGAACGACGGCACCGCAGCGTTGAATACGAAGACCAAGGCGATGCCGCGGCGAATCACCCTCGCCCGCAATAGTTCCGGATCCAGCAGCGGGCGGTTTCCCCGGCACTGGCCGACGAGGAACCCGGCCAGCGCCGCGCCCGCGGCGGCCAGGCACACGCCGGTCCACCACGGCCAGCCGAACTCCCGGCCCACCGAAAGGGGGTAGATCAGCAGTGCGGTACCAATCATGACCAGAACCGCGCTCAGGATGGGAACAGGCCGTTCGGTGGCGCCGGCATGCCGGGGCAGGCGACGGGCGCCGACCAGGGCGAACAATCCGATCGGCAGGTTGACCAAGAAGATCATCCGCCACCCGAGTCCAGCGACATCAGCGGCCAGCAGCAGACCGCCGACCAGGGGGCCGAGGAGCGACGCTGTCCCCATGACCGCCCCGTACCAGCTCATCGCACCCGACCGCTGCGTGGTGGGTAGTCCTGTCTGAATGATCGACAACACCTGCGGCCCCAGCGCCCCACTGCCGATGCCCTGGATCACCCGGGCGGCGATCAGAACCGCAACGGTCGGTGCCACACCGGCCAGCGCGGAACCGAGCACGAACGCGCCCATGCCGACAATGAACAAGCGCCGGTAGCCGTATCGATCGCCCAACCGTGCGGCAGGAATCAACACGCAGGCATAGGCCAAGGTATAAGCGGTCACCACCAATTCGACCGTGCCCGCGGTGGCAGTCAGATCGTGCTGCAGCGCCGGGACCGCGACCACCACGATGGTGACATCCAGCAACTGCATGAACGTGGCGGTCAGCACAATCGGCAGCGTCACAGCCATCCGTCCAGGCCGTCGATGAACCCGTCGAAATCGTCGAAATGCATGAAGTGGCCGGTCTTGGCCACCGTGCGGGTCTCAAAGCCGGCAATCCGGTACTTCTCGGCGCGCTGGTCGTCGATCAATGCACTCGGATCAGCCCGCAGGATCAGCGACGGAACGAGGGGAAGCACTGGCGCGTAAGCGGTTTCGAGGTACTCCATGCACGTGGTGTCGGGGTCCCAGTCGGCCAGCTCGCCCAGCCGGACCCGCACAGACTCCTCGCTCCACGTCGGCGACGCCGCCCGGATCTCCGCGGCGTCCCAGTCCTTCATCGCCCTGATCGCCGGCTGCACCGCACCGTAACCACCCGCGCTGTCGGGATACCACGCCGGATCCTCGTAGACCGCGCGCTGCGGACGAAGCCGCTCGACGATCATGGCCAGCAGCACACCGCCGAGCGAGTGCCCGATCGCCAGCTCGACTCCGTCCGGCATCACCGCCAGCAGGTCATCGGCCCACCGCTCCCGGCTGTAACGCCCCCGCGGGCTGTTCCCATGACCGGCCAGATCTGGCGCCACGACACGATAGCCACGCGCCGCCAGCGCAGGCCCGACCTGCCACCACGAGCGCGAACTCGTCGACAGGCCGTGCACCAGCAGCGCCACTCGATCGCCTTTCCCCCACTCCCGCACATGCAGCCGACTCATTGCGCCACTCCTCGTCAGAGCTCAAGATTTCGTCATTCATCGAAATCTTTACGCAGATTTCGATATGTGTCAAAGCCTCGAAATCCTGGTACTCTCATGGGGTGCGAGCGTTGAACCATCCGACTATCGACTCGGTCGACCTGGCCACTGTTCTCAACGCGCTTGCCGATCCCATCCGCCTGCGCGTGGTCGAGCAACTCGCCGAGGCCGGTGGTGTTGTCTGCGGCGGATTCGACGTTCCGGTGAGTATGTCCACCCTGTCCCACCACCTGAAGGTGCTGCGCGAGGCCGGACTGGTCCGCGTCACCCCCGAAGGCAGCCACCGGCGACACGAACTGCGCGCCGACGAGATCGAAGACCGCTACCCGGGCGTCCTGAGCAGCATCATCGCCGCTACCCGCAACTGAACCCGACAGGTCTGTGATACCCCCGCCCAGATGCCGGAAGCGCGCATCGGATCGCGGCCGATCGGAACCATCCCGAACTGCTCGCCGTCAGCGTGAGGCGGAAAGCGGCCGGATTCGAACATCGCCCTGAGTGCGATTTTTCTCGTCCCCGGCCCTCGTGACGGGCTTCTGGCAGGAGGCGGTGCCCGGCCACACCGCTCACTTCGTTCGGTGTGCTGGAGGTCCGGCCGTCGGGCGATCTGCCCTATTGGCGGAATGGCACATGAACGCTTCCTAGCCGCGGCCCGCCGCTACGGTGGGATGGCATGGACACCGCTGTGCTCGCCGGGCCGGAGTCGCCGCGCGCCTCGCTGGCGTCGGCGCGGGACCGGTTCCGGAGCATCGGGAAGGCGCAGCCGGTGGTCGTCATGGCCGGTTGCCTGATCGTGACGCAGCTGGCGATCCGCTGGTGGGTGGCCGACAGCGGCTTCTTCTACTGGGACGATTTCATCCTGGTCGGCCGGGCCGCGCGCTACGGGCTGTGGTCCACCGATCTGCTGCTGTACAACCACGACGGGCACTTCATGCCGCTCGCCTTCGCCACGGCCTGGGTGGTGACCACGGTCGCGCCGCTGGTCTGGGCGGGGCCGGTGGTAGTGCTGCTGATCATGCAACTCGGGGCGTCGGTCGCCGTGGTCCGGATGCTGCTGGTGATAGCGGGCCCGCGCAGGACGATCCTCATTCCGCTCGTCTTCTACCTCTTCTGCCCTTTGACCATCCCGGCGTTCGCCTGGTGGGCCGCCGCCCTGAACGCACTGCCGCTGCAATTCGCCCTCGCGTGGGTGATCGGCGATGCGGTGCTGCTGGTCCGCACCGGTCGCCGCCGGTACGCGGTCTCGGGGATCGCGGTGCTGGTGGTGGCGCTGCTGTTCTTCGAGAAGTCGGCGGTCGTGCCGTTCGTCGCCTTCGCCGCCGCGGCGCTGGCCCGCCACGTCGACGGCGGCGCGGCACCGATCGGTACGGTGGCGCGGCGGGGTGCGTGGCTGTGGATCGGATCGGCGGCGGTGCTGGGCTTCTGGTCCGTCGCCTATCTCGCGGTGGCCGACGGCCCGGGTCTGCCGGACGACTGGGACGAGTTGCGCGACCTGCTGCCCACCGCGGCCTCCCTGGGGATCGTGCCCGCGCTGTCCGGCGGGCCGTGGGTGTGGGAGCGGTGGCTGCCGTCGACGCCGTGGGCGGATCCCCCAGGGTGGGCGGTGGTGGGGGCCTGGCTGGCGCTGGCCGCGCTGGTAGCGCTGTCGATGCGGGCCCGGCAGCGGATCGGGGCGGTGTGGCTGACGGCCGCCGCCTACGTGGTGATCGCTCAGCTGGCCGTGGCCCTGGCTCGGGGCGGGCCGAACACCGCGGCGGAGTTGATGCAGTCGCTGCGTTACTTCGCCGATCTGGCGGTGGTCGCGGCGGCCGCGGGTGCGCTCATGCTGCGGGCCTGCCCCCGGTCGTCCCGCGGTCCACTGCCCGTCCGGCCGCTGGCGGTCGCGGTGACGGCGGCGTTCGTCGCGAGCAGTCTCTGGTCCACTTGGACGTTCGTGCGATCGTGGCGGGTCGGGCCGTCCGAGACGTACATCACCAATGTGAGATCGGCGCTGCGCGCATGGGACGGTGCGCCCTTGCTAGAGCAGGAAGTGCCGTGGAATGTGTTGAATCCGATGGCGTATCCGCAGAATCTGACCAGCAGCGTGCTGGCGCCGGTAGCCGCCCCCGGCACGTTCGCGCTCGCTACACCGCATTTGCGGATGATCACCGACGACGGCTCGATCGTCGACGCGGCGGTCTGGTGGAACCGGGCCATCCTCCCCGGCCCGGAGCCCGGCTGTGGGTACCGCGTCGACGGAACCCGGCCCGCGCTCCTGCGCCTCGACGGCCCGATGCTCGCGAACAAGTGGACCGCGCAACTCAACTACGTGGCCAGCCGTGACGGCCGGATCAGCGTCGCCATGGAACACGGCGAAGCCGTGTCGGCGCCGGTCCAGAAGGGGATGAACACCGTGTTCGTCCGCCTCGTCGGCAGTGGTTCGGCCCTGCTGATCTACGCCGATACACCGGGCCTCGACCTGTGCGTCGGCGTCGGCCCGGTCGGCGTCGCGTCGTACGACAACTGAGTCCCCGCACCGGATCGCAACGTATCTGATCATTTCATCATTTTCTCTTGACGACGAATTCGTCGTAGTTGATGATTTCATCGAACAGGGTCCGGCGGCGCGGTGCAGCATCCGCATCCGGTCCGTTGGCCCGGGACGAGTGAGGATTCCAATGACCGATTCCCGATTCCGCAAGATGGCGAGCAGGCGCCGGGCGCTCGGCGGTGCTGTCGCGGGCGTGCTCGGCGTCGTCGCCGCGTCGGCGGTGGCTCGAGCGACCCCGGCTCCGGCCCGGCAATCCGCGCCTTCGGGTACCTACCGGATCGACTTGCACGCGCACTTCCTCCCGCCCGACTACCGTGCGGCGCTGCTCGACCACGGTCACGTCACCATCGGCGGATACCCGACCCCGGAGTGGTCACCGGAACAGGCGCTGGCGTTCATGGATTACTACGGGATCCAGGCGCAGGCGCTGTCGGTGTCCGACCCCGGCGTATCGTTCCTGCGCGGCAAGGAGGCGAACGATCTGGCCCGCTACTGCAACGCCTATGCCGCCGAGCTGCTCCGCACGCATCCGAAGCGATTCGGCGCCTTCGCGGTGCTGCCGATGCCCGACATCGCCGCCTCCGTCGCGGAGGCCGTCTACGCGCTGGACGAACTGCGCCTCGACGGTGTGGTCCTGCTGTCCGCCTACGACGGCGTCTACCTCGGCGATCCGCGTTTCGAGCCGCTGCTCGTCGCGCTGAATCAGCGCAACGCCTATGTCTTCGTGCACCCGGCCGCCATCCCCGCCGACGCCAAACCGAAACTGCCGCTGCCGGACTTCCTCGAGGAGTTCACCTTCGACACCACCCGCGCGGCGACCTTGATGATGGCCACCGGCGTGACGCAGCGCTACCCGAACATCCGTTTCCAGCTCGCGCACGCCGGTGGGACACTTCCGTTCCTGTCCCACCGCGTCAGCGTCGCGTCGCAGACGGTGCTCGGCGAACTGTGGCCCGACGATCTGCCCAGACCGTCGATACTCGACACGCAACGTCAGATCGCGAACTTCTACTACGACACGGCGCTGAGCGGATCGGCCGCGGCGATGGCGAGCGTGCTCGCCATCGGCAAGCGCGAGCACATCGTCTTCGGCTCCGACTGGCCCTTCAGCGCGCTCACCCTCCCGCAGACCGGCACGCACGATCCGGCTCCTGGACTCAGCGACGTCTTCGACGCCGATCAGCGGATGGAGATCGAGCGGATCAATCCGCTGCGGCAGCTGCCCCGGCTGGCCGCGGCGGTCGACGCGTGAGCGAATCGCCGCCCGCCGTCGGGTGCGCCCACGGTTCCCGGCGAAACTCCGCACCGTGATCCCCGGATGTCCGCGCGGACAGGGTGAAGATAACCAAGCGTTCGCCGAATGCGTCCGCTCAGCCCTGTAGTCGAGTGTCACCGCCGTGAGAGGAGCCGGTCGCATGGCAGCGAAACCCACGCGGATCCGTACCTGGATCCGACCCGTTGTCGTCGTCACGCTGCTCATGGCGCTGCTGTCGGTGATGTATCTCGGCTACGTCGTCAACCCCGAGAAGAACTTGCACGACCTGCCGCTCGCGGTCGTGAACCAGGATGAGGGCGACACGCTCGCCGGAAAACCGACCAACGTGGGCAACCAGATCACCGAAGCGCTCACCGCCAACATTCCGGCCGACAAAGTCGACCTGCGCGTCATCGGGATCACCGAAGCACAGCTGCTGATGCGCGACGGCAAGATCTACGGCGCGATCGTCATCCCGGGCGATTTCACGAAGCGGCTCGCGATCCTCGGCGCCGCGGGTGTGGTATCCGGAAAGGTCGACCGGCCGGTGATCACCGTCCAGACCAATCCGCGCACCGGCACCTACGCCACGCAGATCACGCTGCGGATCGCCGAACAGGCACTGGGCGCGGTCAACGCCACGGTCGGCAGGCAGCTCACCGCCGCCGTGGACGAACAGCTGAGGTCTTCCGGTGGACCCGCGCCGCAGCTGGCCGGAGCCAGCCAGTTGCTGCTGGCCGAGCCGATCGATGTCGTGATCGCGCCGTATCGGCCACTGCCCGAAGGCACCGGCGGCGGGTTGTCGGCCTTCTTCTACACCCTGCTGATCCTGCTGGCCGGATTCACCGGCGCCATGATCATCCACACCATGGTGGACGCTTCGCTCGGATTCACTCCGACCGAGTACGGGCCGTGGTACGTGCACTATCCGCCCACCCCGATTTCCCGGCTGCGCACACTGCTGCTGAAGTGGGGCGTTCTCGCGGTCACCGCGCCGATCGTGTCCGCGGTGTTCCTCGGGGTGGGAACGGCATTGGACATGCCCATCGACAGAGCGCTGCTGCTGTTCCTCTACTCCGCGTTCGCCATCCTCGCCGTGGGCGTCACCGCGCTGTCGATACTCGCCGCCTTCGGCGCGGCGGGCATGCTCGTCAATCTGATCCTCTTCATCGTGCTTGGGCTTCCCTCGGCGGGCGGAACCGTCCCCATCGAAGCGACGCCGACGTACTTCGCCTGGCTTTCCACGTTCGAGCCGATGCACCAGGTCTTCCTCGGCGTACGCGCCATCTTGTACTTCGAGGCCAGAGGAGCGGCGGGCCTGGAACGCGGTTTCTGGATGGCACTGCTCGGGCTGGTCGTCGGCCTGTGTTCCGGCGCGGCGGTGACGGCGTTCTACGACCGGAAGGGGTTGACCCGCGCCGCGGATCGTGGCACCGCGACCTAGCGCCGGGTGTCCGCGGCGCTCGCTAGTTCTCCGCGACGGCGGCCTCGGCCGCGGCTCGGGCACGAGACAGGGCCTCGGCCACCGGGATCCGCCCGAGGTACATCTCGGCGAGAATCGGGTCGACGGCGCGGAGCGCGGCCGAAAAGCCCGGCCCGCCGCCGGAGGAGATACGCGGGCCGCGCAGTACGTCGAAGAACGGGGAGACGTCCACTCCCTTCCCGGCCCAGTAGTCGCGGTAGCGCTGCTGTTCGGACACGACTGCCGGGATGGTGGCCCCGCCCTCGGCCAGCCGGCGATTGCCCGCGCCGCTGCCGAGCCAGGCCAACACCCGGCGCACCGCGTCCGGATGCCGGGTGGCAGCGTTGCCCGCTACGCCGATGGCGTTGTTCGTGCTCACCCGCCCCGCCGGGCCCGCGGGCAGCAGCGCGACGCCCCACCCGAAACGGGCCTGCTCGGAGATCTGGGCGAGCGTGAAGGTCCCGGACTGCAGCAGCGCCAGTTTGCCCTGTAAGAAAGCGTTTTTCGCGAAGTCGGGATTGGTATTGGTGTCCGCGGGCGACGGCGCGAGCCCGTCGGTGATCAACCGCACCAGATAGTCGAACGCCGCCACGCCCTGCGGGCTGTCGAAGACGAAGCGGTCGTGCTCGTCCTGGAAGCGTGCTCCGTTCGAGCCCAGATAGGGCAACTCGATGGATTGGAAGTCGTGGCCCGCGTTGTACGCCCACGGGGCGATCGCCGCCAACCTGCGCAGCAGCGGGCGCAGGGTGTCCTCGCCGCTCGGACTCCACCGCAGCGCGGTCAGCTCCGCGGGATCGATGTGCGCGGCCGCGAGCAGGTCGCGGTTGTAGTACACCGCGGTTCCGGCATCCACGAATTGCGGGACGGCCCAGAGCCTTCCACCGCGCGTGTACTGCGCGACCGCCGAGGGGTCCCAGGCCCGCGCGGCCTCGGGACCGAGCGTCGCCCCGATGTCGAGCAACCGTCCGGCATCGGCGTAGTCCTCGTACAGATTGGTCCAGAACAGATCGTCGGCGGTGCCACCGGCTACGTCCAGGCGCAACTTCTGTGGATAGGACGACCACGGCACCACCGTGATCCGCACCGCGACATCGGGATTCGCCCGCTCGAACTCCGCGAGCGAGGCACGGTAGGCGGGCACCAGACTCTCGTCCCAGATCCGCAACCCCACCACGGTGCGACCGGACCCGTCGCCGTCGCGGCCGAGCCACAACGCCGCCGCCACCAGCAGTGCCGCGGCGAGTACGAAGGCGAGCACCACCCGGGTCGATGTCCTCATTTCACGCCCGTCCACGCGATCGAGCGCAGCACCTGCCGCTGGGCGATCACGAACAGCACCACCAGCGGCGCGATGGCCAGCGTCGTGGCCGCCATCACCAGGGTCCACTGCGCGTTGTAGCGGGTCTGCAGATTCGCCGTCGCCACCGTCAGCACCTGCCACGAGCGGCCGCTGCTCGCGACCAGCGGCCACATGAAGTTGTTCCACTGCGAGACGATCGTGATCAGTGTCAAGGTCGCCAGCACCGGCCTGCTCATCGGCACCATGACGTGCACGATGATGTCGAGGGTGTTCGCGCCGTCGAGCCGCGCCGCGCCGATCAACTCCTGCGGAATCGCGCGAAAGTACTGACGCAGCAGGAAGATCGCGTAGGGCGAGCCGAACACGAACGGCAATACCAGAGCCCAGAACGTGTTCAACAGCTCCAGCCGCGCGAACATCAGATACAGCGGGATGAGGGTCACCATCGGCGGCACCATCATGGTGCCCAGATACACCCAGAAGAGCGCATCGCGGCCCGGGAATTCGGTGCGGGCGAACGCGTATGCCGCCAGCACCGAAGTGACCAGTTGGCCTCCGGTGACGAACACCGTCATCAGCGCGGTCACCAGTACCGCACGCCCGAATCCGTAGTCCAGCACGGTCCGGAAATTGTCGGCGGTCGCCGGATGCGGAAGGGCCAGCGGTGACCCGGTGGCGAACTGGCCGGGTGTCTTCACCGCGGTGAGCGCGCTGAGGAGCAGGGGCGCCACGGTCAGCAGCGCGCCGGCCGAGAGCACCGCGTAGGCGGCCGCCGAACGCAGGCGATCAGAACTCATAGGTCGTCCGATTCCGGAAGTAGCGGTGCTGCGCCACGGTGATCGCGAACATCACGGCGAACACCACGAGCGCCATGACGGCGGCGCGGCCGGGACGCGCGGCGTCGAATGCCTCGGTGAAGATCCGCATCGCGAGCACGTCGGTGCGGTCGCCCGGTCCGCCCTTGGTCAACGCGTACACGGTGTCGAAGGTCTGGAACGCGGTCAGCACGCCGGTGACCAGCACGAAGAACATGGTCGGCCGCAGCAGCGGGAGGATCAGCCAGCGGATCCGGCGCCAGCCGGTGGCCCCGTCCAGCGCTCCCGCGTCGAGTATCTCGTTCGGAATCGCGCGGATCCCGGCCACGAAGAACAGCGCCACGTACCCGAAGTTCGCCCACACGCTCACCGCGGCGACCGAGGGTAGCGCCAGCGCCGGATCCGACAGCCATGCGACGCGCAGTCCGAGCGCGGCGTTGACGGCGCCCCCGGTGGGAGCGAACATCCACTGCCACACCACACCCACCGCCACCGGCGCACACATCCACGGCAACGCGTACATGACCCGCAGACCTGTCGCGCCGCGCCGTCGGGCCAGCAACGCCGCGACCGCGAACCCCAGCACCGTCTGCGCGGGCACCACGATCGCGGTCAACGCCAGCGTCACCAGCAGGGCGTGGCCGAACGCGGCGTCGCCGAGCACCGACCGCCAGTTGCGCAGTCCGACGAACTCCATCGGTCCCAGCAGGTTCCAGCTG
>NZ_BAFR01000097.1 GCF_000308435.1 Nocardia araoensis NBRC 100135
CGGCGACACGCTCACCGATGAGGAGATCATCGGTTTCCTGTTCTTGATGGTGGTGGCGGGCAACGAGACCACCACGAAGTTGCTGGGTAACGCGTTGTATTGGGGGGCGCGTGATCCGGGGGAGTACGCCAAGGTCGTCGCGGACCCGCAGTTGGTCGCGGACTGGGTGGAGGAGACGCTGCGCTATGACACCTCGAGTCAGATGATCGCCCGTACCGCGACGGAGGATCTGTCGTATCACGGCGGTGTGATCCCGGCGGGGGCGAAGGTGTTGTTGCTGATCGGTTCGGCCAACCGGGATCCGGATGTTTTCGATGACGGGGACAGTTTCCGCATCGATCGTGCCGACAAGTCGGGGCTGGCGAGTTTCGGTGCCGGGGTGCATTTCTGTTTGGGTGCGCACCTGGCCCGGCTGGAGGCGACCGTGGCATTGCGCGAGTTCGCCTCGCGCGTGCGGTCCTACGACGTTCTGGAATCCGGTGTCGCGCGGGTTCATTCGTCCAATGTGCGTGGCTTCGCGCACCTACCCATCACCGTGGAGACCCGAT
>NZ_BAFR01000096.1 GCF_000308435.1 Nocardia araoensis NBRC 100135
GTTGTCCGGTTACTATTCCGTAGATACGCGGCGCGCGTCGCGGGGGTGATGGGAACCGGCGAAGACCACGGTGGAGGAAACATGGATCGGGTCAGTGGCAAAGTCGTCCTGGTAACCGGTGCGGGGCGGGGGCAGGGCCGCAGTCACGCGGTGTCGTTGGCCGAGGAAGGCGCCGACATCATCGCCTTCGACATCTGCGCCGACATAGCCAGCAACGAATATCCGCTGGCGACCGAAGCGGACCTCGCCGAGACCAAGGAATTGGTGGCCGAGACCGGCCGCCGGGTCGTGGCCGCACAGGTCGACGTCCGCGATCGCCCCGCGCTGCAAACGGCGATCGCGGCGGCCGTCGCCGAGCTCGGGCGCCTGGACGTGGTCGTGGCGAACGCCGGGATCTGCCCGCTGGGTCACCACGTCCCGTTGCAGGGCTTCGTCGACGTCTTCGACGTCAACTTCCTCGGCGTGGTCAACACCGTGCACGCGGCCCTGCCGCATCTGGGCGCGGGCGCGTCGATCATCGTGACCGGATCGGTGGCGGGCCTGGTGCCGCAGACCGGTTTCAACGGCCAGCAGGCGCTGCAAGGCCCGGGAGGTGACGGCTACGGCCTGTCGAAGAAGATGATCCGTTCCTATACGCAGACTTTGGCGCTGACGCTGGGGCCGAGCTCGATCCGGATCAACGCGGTGCATCCGACCAATGTCGACACCGACATGCTGCACAACCCGGGGATGTACCAGATCTTCCGCCCGGACGTGCGGAATCCGACGCGCGAGGACGCCGAGGTCACCTTCCCCTTCATGCAGGCCATGCCGATTCCCTTCGTCGAGTCCTCGGACATCTCGCACGCGGTCACGTTCCTGGCCTCCGACGAGTCGCGCTATGTGACCGGTTTGCAGATGTTCGTCGACGGCGGCGCGTCGTTGAAATTGGGCCTGGCCGGGCAGTGATGCGAATGCGCCTCACTTCAAGATGAGCATCGCGGACCGCTCGATGCGGTCCGCGATGTCGGAATACGATTCGTAGCCCATCCCGGCGTGGACCAGCGCCCCCGCGTAGAGCATTTCGAGCGATTTCAGAATATCCGCGTTGGGATTTCCGGACAGCGCGTGCGCGAGGCGGGTGCGAATTTCCAAGCCGATGCGCGACCGCAAATGCTCGACGTCGGGATCACGGCCGAGCAGCGCGCTGGTGACCGCGCCCGACAATTCCGGTTCGTCGGCGACCAGCAACGCGATGCTGCGGAGTTCGGCGATCACGCGCACGGTGGCGTCCGGATCGTCGCTCACGGGGGAGGGCGTCGCGCGCAGCCTGCGCCAGAAGATCTCCGCGACCAGGTGCTCCTTGGAGGAGAAATAGGTATAGGCGGTGGCGGTGCCGACCTTGGCGTTGGCGGCCACCATCCGGATGGTCATGCCGGCGAAACCCTCCCTGGAAAGCACTTCCAACGCCGACCTGGTGAGCTTGTCGACGGTGTCCGCCTGCTTCCCGGACAAGCGCCGCCGGGTCGCTTCGACGCTTCTGGAATGGCTTTCGGACATGTGTCTAGATACTAGTGTCGTTATTTCGTTCGAGCAACTTTCATGCCGCGGAAATCGTCGTGTGCTCGGCCACGAATTTGGTCACGGCCTGCTCGTCGCGCCGAGTGGCAGGCCGATGGCGGTCAGTTTGCCGGACAACCGCTCCAGGTAGGCGTGCACCGCGGGCTCGTCCCTGTCCGGCAAGCCGTATACGACGTCGGTGACGCCGGCGCGGTCCCACTCGGTCAGTCGTGCGGCGTGCGGCTTGTAGTCGAGTGCCACCACGCGCGGACGTCCGGGCCGCCCGGCCTGTCGCCAGATCTCGTGCAGCGACGCGAGACGATCGGAGATCTCCGTTTCCCCCGGGGTGGTGATCCAGCCGTCGGCGGACTCGGCGATCCAGCGGAAAGTGCGTTCGGTACCCGCCGCGCCGATCAGCACCGGCACCGAGCGACGCACCGGTTTCGGCCACGCCCAGCTCGGGCCGAAGCGCACGTACTCGCCGTCGAAACCGGCCTCGTCCCGGCTCCACAGCGCCCGCATCGCCGCCAAGTACTCGCGCAGCACCGTGCGTCGCTTGTTCGCCGGTACGCCGTGATCGGCGAGTTCCTCGGTGTTCCAGCCGAATCCGGCGCCGAGCACGACCCGGCCGCCGGAGAGGTGGTCCAGGGAGGCGATGGTTTTGGCCAGCGTGATCGGATCGTGCTCGACCGGGAGCGAGACGGCGGTGCCCAGCTCGATGTGTTCGGTGACGGCCGCCGCCATGGACAGCGCGACCCACGGGTCCAGCGTGCGCAGGTAGCGGTCGTCGGGTAGTGACGCGTCGCCGGTCTGCGGGTGTGCCGCGTTGCGGGCGACCGGGATGTGGGTGTGCTCGGGAACGTAGAAGGAGGCGAACCCTGCCTGTTCGGCCGCTCGTGCCGCCGCGGCGGGGGTGATGCCGCGGTCGCTGGTGAACAGGACGATGCCGAATCGCATGGAAATCCTTGCCTGGTCTGGTCGTTCGACGAACTGCGTGCGCTGCCGGCGTGGGGGCACAGGGGAAGGCGGCGCGTGAGCGAGGATACACCCATGTCTGGACAGCTGTATGGAATATAGTCCGATCGACGAGCCGGCTACAAGAACGTGTTCTCGATTTTCGTGCGGCTCGACTCGGTGGTCGCGCAGCGGATTTTCTTCTCGCGAGATCTCCCGTTCGGGATTGTCCTGAATAACTGTCAGTGGTACCGTCCAGACACATGTCCAGCTATGTGTCTCTCCGGATCGTCGCGCGGACGATAGTCGTTGAGAACTTGTTATCGAATTCGGAGTGTGGGCGATGACGGCTGTGGTGGGGCCGCTGGTGTTCGACCCGTATGACTACGGGTTCCATGAGGATCCGTATCCGATGTATCGGCGGTTGCGGGAGGAGGCGCCGCTGTATCACAACCCGGATGTGGGGTTCTGGGCGTTGTCGCGGCATTCGGATGTGGTGGGGGCGTTCCGCGACAGTGTGCGGTTGTCGAGCGCGAACGGGGTGTCGTTGGATCCGGCGGCGTGGGGGCCGCACGCGCATCGGACCATGTCGTTTCTGGCGATGGACGACCCGCGGCATATGCGGATGCGGCGGTTGGTGTTCAAGGGGTTCACCCCGAAGCGGGTCGCGGAGATGGAGGACCGGATTCGGGGGTTGACGTTGTCGTATCTGGAGCCCGTGGTGTCCGGTGGCGCCTTCGATTGGATCGATGAGGTCGCGGGCAAGTTGCCGATGGATGTCATCTCCGAGTTGATGGGAGTGCCCGCGGTGGATCGGGGGCAGATTCGCCGGTTGGCGGATCTGGTGGTGCACCGCGAAGACGGTGTGCTGGACATCCCGATGGCCGCTGTCGAGGCATCGATCACACTGCTGGGCTACTACACGGAGATGGTGGCCGAGCGTCGGCGTGCCCCGAAAGAGGATCTGACCTCGGCGTTGCTGGGCGCGGAGATCGA
>NZ_BAFR01000095.1 GCF_000308435.1 Nocardia araoensis NBRC 100135
TATTGCCATGGACATCGCCTACATCGTCGCCACGGTGCTCGCGGCCGCGGCCGCCTTGCTCGCGGCGGGCATCGATGTGCTCCGCGCCGAGTGGGTTCGCACGAACATGCGCGACTACGGCGTTCCGGAGTCGTGGCTGACACCGTTGGCCGTCGTCAAGGCGATCGGCGGGGCCGGTCTGCTGGCGGGTCTGGTGATTCCGCCGATCGGCGTGGCCGCGGCGACGGGGTTGGTGCTCTACTTCGTCGGCGCGGTGCTGACCGTCATCCGGGCGCGGTACTACACGCATATCGGGTATCCGCTGCCGTATCTCCTGTTGGCCGCCGCTTCGCTGGGGCTGTTCGCCGTGTCGTAGGCGCGATGTGCGTTGCCGCCGCACAAGGTGATTCCTCCTGCGCGTCGTGTGCCGCGCAGGAAGGCCGGCGCACTTACCCGGCGAGGATGAACTTGGCCGCCTGCTCGCCGATGAACACCGCCGGTGCGTGCGTGTGCCCGCGGATGATGATCGGCATCACCGAGGCGTCGGCCACCCGAAGTCCCTGTACGCCACGCACTTCCAGCCGGGGTGTGACGACGCTGGCGGCGTCGGTGCCCATCCGGCAGGTGCCGACCGGGTGGTAGAGCGTGTGCGAGTAGGAGTTGAGCGTCAGCTCGAGCACGGCTTCCTGTTCCGCGGGCGCCTGCGGTGGGTAGATCAGCGGGCCGAGCACCGCCTTCATCGACGGCTCCCCGGCGATGGCGGCGCACACGCGCAGTCCGGCCATGATGGCGGCGCGGTCCGCGCCCGCGGCGTCGGACAGATAACGCGGATCGATCACGGGTTTGGCGGACGGGTCCGCACCGGACAGCGCGATCCGTCCCCGGCTCTGCGGACGCAGCAGCACCGTCGCCAGGATCACGCCGTGTTCGGTCGGGTCCTGTAGACCCTCGTAGTAGAACGGCGCGGGCGCGAAGACCAGCTCCAGGTCGGGGAACTCCAGATCCGCCCTGCTGCGGATGAACCCGTACGCCTCGCCGACGTTCGAGGTGAGCATGCCGCGATGCCGGATGAAGTAGTCCAGCAGTTGGCGCGGCCTCTCCGCGCCGAACAGCGAATCGCCCGCGACGCCGTAGCCGATGCCCGCGACCAGATGATCCTGCAGATTTGCGCCCACCTCCGGCGCGTGGTGGCGCACTTCGATGCCGTGGCGGGCCAGTTCGTCACGGTCGCCGATGCCGGAGAGCATCAGCAGCTGCGGGCTGTTGATCGCGCCGCCGCACAGCACGACCTCGCGCCGCGCGGTCACCGTGTGCGTGGCCCCGCCCTGGCGGTACTCCACGCCGACGGCGCGCGTGCCGTCGAACAGCACGCGGGTGGCCAGCGCTTCGCTGCGCACCGAGAGGTTCGCACGACGCAGGGCGGGCCGCAGATAGGCGTCGGCGGTGCTCCAGCGGCGGCCCCCGCGCTGGGTGACCATGGTCTCGGTGAAGCCGTCCGGCTGCGGCCGGTTCGGTGGCTCGACCTGGTAGCCCGCCTCCTGGACCGCGGCCAGGTAGGCGGCGGTGAGGGCGCGCGGGCTGCGCTGCCGGGAGACGTGCAGCGGACCTTCGGTGCCTTCGTCGGGATACTGGGCGTTCTCCACGCGTTCGATGCGCCGGAACTGTTCCACGGCCGCGGCGAAGCCCCACTCCGCGCCCGCCAGCAGCGCCCACTCGTCGTAGTCGGCGCGGAAGCCGCGCACCCACATCATGGCGTTCATCGACGACGACCCGCCGAACATCTTGCCGCGCGGCCAGTAGATCTCGCGGTTCTTCAGCTCCGGTTGCGGCTCGGTGAGGTAGTCCCAATCCACCTCGGAGCGGAACAGTTTCGCGAACCCGGCGGGTATGTGCGCGAACTTGTTCTTGTCCGGCGGCCCCGCCTCCAGCAGCGCCACCGTGGTGCCCGGATCGGCGCTGAGCCGATTGGCCACCACCGCGCCCGCCGATCCCGAGCCGACGACGACGTAGTCCGCGGAAAGCTCACCAGGTTGCACTGTTCCCACTCCGATCTGCACCGACTACGGCAAAGATACGAGCAAGCACGCGCCGTGCGGCCCGGTTTCGGGTAACCGGCTCGAAGTCGTCCGGCATTGCCCCCGCTACCGCAGGATCAGCAGCGCGGAGGCCTCGATCCGGTCGGCGATCTCGGAGTACGACCCGTAGCCCATGCCGGCGCGTACCAGCGCGCCCGCGTAGAGCAATTCCAGCGATTCGACCACGTCCGGATCCGGGTCCGGACCGAGGGCGCGGATGATGCGCTTGCGGATCTCGGCGCCGATGCGGCCGCGCAGATGCTCCACGTCGGGATCGCGGCCGAGCAGCGCGCTGGTGACCGCGCCGGAGAGCTCCTGCTCGTCGGCCACCAGCATCGCGATGTTGCGCAGCTCGGCCACCACCCGCACGGTCGGGTCCGGATCCTCGCTGACCGGCGACGGCGACGCGACCAGCCGCCGCCAGAAGATCTCGGCGACCAGATGCTCCTTCGACGAGAAGTAGGTGTACGCCGTGGCCGTCCCGACCCCGGCAGCCGCGGCGACCATCCGGATGGTCATGCCCGCGAATCCCTCCCGCGCAAGCACTTCCACCGCCGAGCGGGTCAGCTTGTCGACGGTGTCGGCCTGTTTGCCGGAGAGCCTGCGGCGGGTCGCCTCGAGAATGACGGAATCGGGTTCGGACATGTGTCTGGATCCTACTAGGCGGATTGGAACGGTTCAGTTCTTGGCCGCCGCGATGCCGGCCCTGCGCCCGTAGAAGCTGCCGTCGCCCAGCGACGCGCCGCTGACGTAGCCGCCCGCGCACAGACCGGAGGTGCACCGGCCCGCCGCGAACAGGCCCGGGATCGGTTCGCCGGAGACGTGCAGCACCCGGGAATCCAGGTCGGTACGCAATCCGCCCAGGGTGAAACCGGCCGTGAAACCGCGCATGTCGAACGCCGCCACCGATCCGCGCAACGGGCGCAGCCATTCCGGTTTCTTGCCGAGCAACGGGTCCTCGCCATTGGCGGCGTGCAGGTTGTAGCACTCCACCGTGGCCTGCAAGGCCTGGCCGGGCAGGCCCATCTCGGCTTCCAGTTCGGCGATGGTCTCCGCCGCCCAGGTCGGAGGCCGGCGGAAGAACGGGGTGGAGGTCTCGGTGGTCAGCGCCTCCTCGTAGGACGCCTCATCGATCACCAGGTACGCCTGGTTGTCCTGCTGGATCAGCGTCGCCTGGCCGATCCGGCCGGGGTAGGTGTCCTCCTGGATGTAGCGCTGGCCGCGGCCGTTGACCAGGATGCCGCGCGCCATCAGCTGCGGATCCCCGAAGAAGGCCACCTCGGTCGCGTCCATGTGCGCCAGTTCCGCGCCGAGCGCCTGCGCCAGCCGGATGCCGATGCCGTCGTGTTCCTCGATCGCCGCGGCGGGCCTGCCGATCAGCCGCGGCGCGTAGCCTTCGATCATCTCCTTGTGATAGGCGAAGCTGCCGGTGGCCAGCACGACGCCGCGTTCGGCGCGGATGGCGACCGGTTTGCCGTAGCGACGGGCGAGCACGCCGACCACGCGATCGTCGTCGTCGACGATCAGCCGCGCGATCCGCATGTCGTACTCCGCGCGGATGCCGAGCGCTTCGGCGGTGTCGGCCAGCGGTTTCATGAGCATCCAGCCGCCGCCCTTCTCCCCGGTGCGCTTGTCGGCCATCTGCGGAACATGGCCGCGCGGAGCGGGTCTCGCGATCGCGTTGAAGGGCGCGGCGTTCTCGCCGCCGGAATACATCAGCCCCTCGTCGTGCGGCGGCTCCCACCCCGGTTCGCCCCAGAACGCCTCGCGGAACGGCACGCCGCAGGACACCAGCCAGTTGAAGTGCTCGACGCTGCCGCGGCAGTAGTCGGCGATCTTCGCCTTGTCCACGCCGGGACCCAGCGCCGCGAGCAGGAAGGTCTCCATGTTCTCGGGGGTGTCCTCGAACCCGAGGGCCTGTTGCAACGGTGTGCCGCCGCCGAGGTAGATGAATCCGCCGGCCAGGGCGGCGGCGCCGCCCCAGCCGCCGGTGCGCTCCAGGACCAGCACGTCCGCGCCCGCGCGGGCGGCCTCGATGGCGGCGCAGACGCCCGCGATGCCGTATCCGGCGATGACGACGTCGGCGCGGTGGTCCCAGTTGTCGACTCGGCTCGCGCGCAGGGGGCGAATGGTGGTGGCGTCGGACATGGTCAACGGATCCTTCACTGTTCGGCGGGCGCGGACTGCGCGCGGGCGGCCTTCTTCTGCTGCGCCACAATCGTGCCCACCAGGATGTCGAGTTTGGTGCCGTTCGGCCAACCCACGTAGTGACACAGGAACACCGCGATCTCGTGCAGCTGGTCTTCGGTGAGTTCGCCGTTGCGCAGCGCGGCTCCGATCTGGATGCCCGCGGTGTCGATCGCGCCCTGCGCGGCCAGCGCGCCGAGCAGCAGCAGCCTGCGGTCGCGGATGGTGAGCCCGGGCCGCGACCAGATGTCGGCGAAGAGGTGGTCGGCGGTGACGGCGAAGTGGGCGCCGGGGTATTCCTGGAATTCCGTGCCGTAGACCTCGGCCATCCTGGCCAGTCCGCGCTGCCGCACGGAGTCGTCGGAACCGTTGTCGCTCATGAGGATTGCCTTTCCGATGCGAGGGTGCCCGTCCCGACGCCGAGTCCGGGGCCGAGGCGGTCGATGGCGAGTCCGGCCAGCGGCAGCGCGACGCCGAGCCGTTCGCCCAACTCCAGGGCGAGACCCAGGTCCTTCTCTCCGAGGTCGCGCACGTGCCGCAGGATCGGCAACCAGAAGTCGCCGTCCTGGATCGGTGCGGTGGTGTCGCGCAGCATGATGGCGCCGGGGCCGCCGGTGACCGCGTCGGAGTGGCGCACCACCTTGCCGAGCGCGGTGAGGTCGAGACCGGCCGCTTCGGCCAGCCGTTGCGCCTCGGTGGCCGCGGTGAAGGAGACGAAGTGCAACAGGTTGCGCGCCAGTTTCATGCGTGTGCCCGCGCCGACCGGCCCGGCGTGCACGATCAGATCGGCGAAGCAGCCGAACGGTTCGCGCACCTGCTCGAACGCCGCCGCGCTTCCGCCGACCATGACCGCGAGCGCGCCGCGGTTCGCGCCGGGGGCGCCG
The DNA here is from genome assembly GCF_000308435.1 of Nocardia araoensis NBRC 100135. Taxonomy (GTDB): domain Bacteria; phylum Actinomycetota; class Actinomycetes; order Mycobacteriales; family Mycobacteriaceae; genus Nocardia; species Nocardia araoensis. The sequence goes on from NZ_BAFR01000095.1 coordinate 5,126, forward strand.
CCGCTGATCGGCGCGTCCACCAGTTCGACGCCGCGGTCGCCGCAGACCGCGCCGAGTTCCTCGGCGGTGCGGTCGCTGATGGTGGAGTGCACGGCGACCACGGTGCCCGGCGCCGCGGTCCGCAGCAGGCCCTCCGGTCCGGTGATCACCTCGCGCACCTGGGCGTCGTTCACCACGGTGATCGAGATGACGGTGGCCTGGCGGGCCAGTTCGGCGGCGGAGGCGACCGAGTCGGCACCGGCCGCGAGGAACGGTTCGACCGCCTCGGGACGCGTATCGCACACCGTCAGCCCACCCGGCCATTCCAGCAGGCGCTTCGCCATCGGCGCGCCCATGTTGCCGAGGCCGAGGAATCCGATGCGAGCGCTCATGATCGCACGATCTGTCCGCCGTCGACGTTGAAGATCTGCCCGGTGACCCAGCTCGCCTCGTCCGACAGCAGGTACAGGCAGGCGCCGACGAGATCCTGCGGCGTGCCCATCCGCTTGAGCGGAAGGCGCTTGACGATGTCGTCGACGATCACGTCGGGGGTGACCGACTTGGTGGCGTCGGTGTCGATCGGCCCCGGCGCGATGGCGTTGACGCGGATGTTCGACCCGCCGAGCTCGAAGGCCAGTTGCTGGGTCAGGCCGTTGATACCGGTTTTGGCCAGCCCGTAGAAGCTGGAATACAGCCACGCGGCGGTGGAGGACTGGTTGACGATCGATCCGCTGCGGCGCTTGGACATGTGCGGCCACACGGCGCGGGTCATGACGAGCGCGCCGTCCATGTTCACGCTCATGAACTTCTTGTAGTAGTCCCACGGCACGGTCAGCAGCAGGTTCATCTTCATCTCGCCGTAGATGGCGGCGTTGTTGACCAGGTGGTCGATGCCGCCGAACTCGGCGACGGTGAAATCGGCGAGCGCGGTGGCGGATTCGGGATCGGACACGTCGACCTGCCCGAACACCGCGGTGCCGCCGTCGGCGACGATCTTCTCGACGACCGCCGCGCCGCCCTCGGCGTTCTTGTCGGCGACGACGACGTTCGCGCCTTCGGCGGCCAGCGCTTGCGCGTAGGCGGCGCCGATGCCTTGGGCGGCGCCGGTGACGATGGCGGATCTTCCCGTGAAACGGGCCATGGAGTTCAGCTCCTCTGTGTTGTCCCGCGGCGGTCAGGCCGCGGTGGCGATGACTTTCGTCTCGAGGTACTCCTCGAAACCGGCGATACCCATCTCACGGCCGAGGCCGGATTGCTTGTAGCCGCCGAACGGGACATCGGCGGAGTACCAGATGCCGCCGTTGACGCCCAACGTCCCGGTGCGCACCCTTTCGGTGACGTACCGGATGCGCTCGGGGTCGGTGCCCCACACCGAACCGGAGAGGCCGTAGGGTGAGTCGTTGGCGATGCGGACGGCGTCCTCGTCGCCGTCGTGCGGGATGATCACCAGCACCGGACCGAAGATCTCCTCGCGGGCGACGGTCGAGCTGTTGGGGACGTCCGCGATCAAGGTCGGTTGGACGAAGAATCCGCGCTCCCGGTCCGGACGGCCGCCGCCGACCACGATTCGTCCGCCTTCGGCGCGCGCGATGTCGAGGTAGCGTTCGACCCTGGCGCGCTGGCGTTCGGAGATCAGCGGCCCGCAGACCGTACGCGGGTCGGCGGGATCGCCCGGCTCGATTCCGCCGAGCGTGGCCGCGGCCGCCTGGACCGCTTGGTCGTAGGCGGCGCGCGGGACCAGCAGCCGAGTCGACAGCGCGCAGCCCTGGCCCGCGTGCACGCATACCGAGAACGCCGCCACCGAGCAGGCCGCCGCGATGTCGGCGTCGTCGAGCACGATGAACGCCGACTTGCCGCCCAGTTCGAGGAACGCCTTCTTCACTGTCGTGGCGGCGCCGGTCATGACGGCGCGCCCGGTGGCGGTGGATCCGGTGAAGCTGATCATGTCGACGCGCGGGTCCGCGGTGAGCCGGGCGCCGAGCGCGTGGTCGGCGGAGGTCACGATGTTCACCACGCCGGCCGGGATGTCGGTCTCCTCGGCGATGATGGCGCCGACCGCCGCCGCGCACCACGGGGTGTCGGGAGCGGGTTTGAGCACGACGGTGTTCCCCGCGGCGAGCGCGGGGCCCAGTTTGGCGAAGTTGATCTGGTGCGGGAAGTTCCAGGGCGTGATCGCGCCGACCACGCCGATCGGCTCACGGCGCAGCAGCCTGCGCGTCTTGATGCCCATCGGCTCGGCAACGCCCAGATCGGTTTCCCAGGCATAGGTCTCGGGGAGTCCGGCCGCATAGCCGAGGTCGGCGACCGGGCCCTCCAGCTGCGGCCCGCTGGTGAGCATTCGGGGCGCGCCGGCCTCGGCGATCGTGATCTCGCGCAGTTCCTCGACGTGGGATTCCAGCGCGGCGCGCAACTGCGCCAGGCAGTGCGCCCGGAAGGCGTGATCGCGCGACCAGTCCGTCTCGTCGAACGCGGTGCGCGCGGCGTCGACGGCCGCGTCGAGGTCGGCCGCGTTCGCGTCGGCGGCGAGACCGAGGACCTCCTCGGTCGCGGGGTTCACCGTCGCGAAGACACCGTCGGCGCCCTCGACCAGCTTTCCGCCGATCAGCAAGCGGGACCCGTCGGCGGGCAGAAGGCTGCTCATGGATTACTCCGATACTGTCTGGACACGTGTACGGAATATAGTCTCGGAACGCGATCGGTGGCAATAACAGGTTCTAACTCTGCCATTCTCGTCGCGATCGGGTTGTGAAGTGGCATGACCGGCGCCTGCGCTCTCTGCGCATACCGGCCCGAAGTGGAGAAGTGGTCGTGGGTCGGATGATTGTCGAGAGCGAGGATACGATGGTAGTGTCCAGACACATGTCCAGTTATCTGTCTTCGCTCGGGTCACCCTGCGGTGCCGCGTGGCGGAACGTGTTATCGAATTCGGAGTGTGGGCGATGACGGCTGTGGTGGGGCCGCTGGTGTTCGACCCGTATGACTACGTGTTCCATGAGGATCCGTATCCGATGTATCGGCGGTTGCGGGAGGAGGCGCCGCTGTATCACAACCCGGATGTGGGGTTCTGGGCGTTGTCGCGGCATTCGGATGTGGTGGGGGCGTTCCGCGACAGTGTGCGGTTGTCGAGCGCGAACGGGGTGTCGTTGGATCCGGCGGCGTGGGGGCCGCACGCGCATCGGACCATGTCGTTTCTGGCGATGGACGACCCGCGGCATATGCGGATGCGGCGGTTGGTGTTCAAGGGGTTCACCCCGAAGCGGGTCGCGGAGATGGAGGACCGGATCCGGGGGTTGACGTTGTCGTATCTGGAGCCCGTGGTGTCCGGTGGCGCCTTCGATTGGATCGATGAGGTCGCGGGCAAGTTGCCGATGGATGTCATCTCCGAGTTGATGGGAGTGCCCGCGGTGGATCGGGGGGAGATTCGCCGGTTGGCGGATCTGGTGGTGCACCGCGAAGACGGTGTGCTGGACATCCCGATGGCCGCTGTCGAGGCATCGATCACACTGCTGGGCTACTACACGGAGATGGTGGCCGAGCGTCGGCGTGCCCCGAAAGAGGATCTGACCTCGGCGTTGCTGGGCGCGGAGATCGG
>NZ_BAFR01000094.1 GCF_000308435.1 Nocardia araoensis NBRC 100135
CGAGAGTTTCCCGCCAGAACGCCAGGTTCTCGCGGCGGCTGCGGATCCGGGCGGCTTCGCGAGCGGTGGCGGGATGGATCCGCCCGAGGTCGGTGCCGGGCGCGGCGGCGGCGAACGCGTCGAGGAACTCGATGAACTTGCTGTGGTGCGCGGAGAGTTCGGCCTCGGTGTAGCGGTCGGGATTGGCCAGGAAGTGCAGGATCGTCCGGGACGGTTCTCCGGTCTGATACAGGTTGACCAGCAGATCCTCGACCGGCCCTGAGCTGAGGATGTGGAATTCCCCGGTCATATCGCCGAAGCGGACCTTCTGCGGGAAGAACATCACGTTCACCATCGGGCCCGCGAACCGCCGCTGCCACCGGGATCCGGTGGCGGCGCGAATGTCGGCGAGGCCGCACCGCTGGTGCCGCAGCGCGCCGACCAAGTCCGACTGCACCCGCCGTACCAGCGTCGCCACCGTGTCCCCCGCGCCGAGTGTCAGCGGAAGCGGCGCGAGGTTGACGAACACCCCGCCGGACCGGCGCAGCACGGCCGTGGTCCGGCCCGAGACGGGAACATCGACGAGCACCTCGTCTCGGCCGGTCATCCGCGCCAGATAACATCCGAACGCGGCGATCACCACCGCGGCCGGGCTGGCTTCCTGCGCTTTCGCGGACTCCGCGATCCGCTCCACCAGCTCCGTCGGCAGGTCGGCGATCGCGACCACGCTGTCCGCGCGCGGCGGCGCGTAGCGGGTGGCCAGGCTGGATTCCTCGTCGCCGACGCCCGCGAGTTTGTCCACCCAGTAGGCCTCGTCGTCGGCGAACCGCTTCGACTCCCGATAAGCGCGGTCGGCCTCGTACAGAGTGCGCAGGTCCGCCGCCCGGTTCGGCTCCGGTGGCCTGCCCTCTACGGCGGCGGTGTACAACTCCGCGAGCCGGTTCTGCATTGTCATCGCGGCATAGCCGTCCACCGCGACGTGGTGGGATCTGCTGTACAGCAGGTAATGTCGATCCCCGACCTGCAGAAGCGCCGATGCGAACAACCGGTCTCGAGTCATATCCAGTGGCGCGGTGTATTCCTCGCGCATCCACCGCAAGGCCGCCGCCATGGGATCCGGTTCGGCCCGCATATCGAGTATCGGCCCCCTCGAATGCAGCGACGTGTCGAAAAGTTGATGCGGATTTCCGTCGACCTCTACCAGGCGCATATATCCCGACTGGAACTCGTGGCCCGCTCGAATGATCATCTGACGCAGGAGTTCGCGATTCGGGTCCCCGTGGAACTCGACGTACTGCGCCTCACATATCGGAACGTCCGGACTCAGTCGTTGCGCCAGCCACAGCCCCCGCTGCCCAGCAGACAGCGGTACAGGCTCTGGTGGCGACACGTCCGGTACGGCGTTCGAACTCGGGTTGGGGTCGAACTGCGGTCGCGGAACGGTCATCACCTAGCCTCCAGACCCCGACCGGAATCAGTCTAAGCCGACCGGTTCGTTTGCGTACACCCAAACGGGTGAGAAATAATTGCCGAATTGACGACTCTGATAACCGGGGCGCGTTGGTTCCTCGGTGGAGGTTCGCGCGGCGCTATACCGCCCGAACAGTAAGGCGACAGCTCGATTCGGCGGGTGACGCTGTCATCCCGAGTGAGCGGCCGATTCGGACAAGAGTCGAAAACGAAAGGGCTGTCCCCGATATCTCTTTTGTCTCGATTTTCGGTATGGTGCATTTCTATTGAACCGCGGGCAGGTGTGAATCGTGGCGGTCGCCGGCGGTAGCACGGCCTGCGCCGCGGTGATCCGGCGCTGAACTCGGCGCGGGCGAAAGTGACTAATGTCCATGACATTCAGCGGCAGCTGTACGCCGAGGTGGCGAGGTGCGACTGCCCGCCGCGGTCCGCAACGGGCCCGTGTAGGCGGGATCGCCGTACCGGCGGAATCGGCAGCGCGCTAGTCGGCGGCCGGGACGGGCTCGGCGGTGTCGACCGGTGCGGGAACCGCCGTCTTCCATCGCGCGTCGACGACCAGACCGACCGAGCCGACCGCGAGGCAGACGCCGGACAGCGCGAGCATCGCCGGATGGGTCGTCCCGGTGAGCGCGTCGCCGAGGATGACGGTGCCGATCGTGCCGGGCAGCACGCCGAGCACCGTGGCGATCAGGTAGGGCCAGAACCGAATCGAGGACAATCCGCAGCAGTAGTTGATCACCGAGAACGGCACCGCCGCGATGAGCCGCAATGAGCCGACCGCCAGCCAGCCCCGTCGCGCGAGACGTTCGTCGATCGCGCGCACCGCGGGATGGGTGAGCCGGGCCGCGACCTGATTGCGGTCGAGCGCGCGGATGAGCAGGATCGCCAGCGCCGCGCTGACGGTCGTCGCGCCCACCGCCAGCGTGATGCCCAACAGCGGGCCGAACAGCAGCCCGGCGCTGACGGTGAATACCGTGCGCGGGATCGGCGCCACCGTCACCAGGGCGTGGACCAGGAAGAACAGCAGTGGGAAGACCGGGCCGACGGAGGTCGCCCAGTCCTGCACCTGGCGGGGCGACGGCAGCGGAACCAGCAGCGCGGCGCCGAACAGCGCCACCGCGCCGACGATCAGCGCGACGACCCGCGGGTCGCGGATCAGCCTGGCCACGACCGCGCCGCGCCGGCGCTCGGCTGTGTCGTGCCCGTCGGTGCTGCGCTCCGTCACGGGCGACAGGTTACCGGTTGGTAGTGGCGGGCAGGATCAACCGGCTGGGAATACGCCCGCTAGCATCAGGAGGAGCGGGACGAATGCCCGTTAACCGAAGTAGTCGCTGAGCTGGGCGAATGTGAGGGTTCGGGCGCGCACTGGCGGTGTGCCCGTGGTGAGGAAGAGGAACAGCAAGCTATGCCGATTGCTTCAGATCCCGGGGCCGACCCGGTGCCCGAATACGGCGCATGGCGCAAGGGCGTTGCGGGGGTGCTGGCGAAGGCTCGCCGCGTCGATGTCAGCGAACTTCCCGAGGAGCCCGAGCGGCTGCTCGACGAGACCACCTATGACGGATTGACCGTCGCTCCGCTCTACACCCGGCGCGACGAGTTGCCGGAGCAGCCCCTGCCGGGAACCTTCCCCTTCGTTCGCGGTCGGGACGCCACCCGCGACGTGCACCGGGGCTGGTTCGTCAGCGCGCGATTCGCCCGGTCCGACGCCGCGGCGGCGAACCGCGAGATCCTGGCCGCACTGGAGAACGGGATCAGCGCGATCTGGCTCGGCGCCGGCGAGCGCGGCGTCCCGGTGGCGGATCTGCCGACCGCCTTGACCGGCCTGCTGTTCGAACTGGCCCCCCTCACGCTGGACGCGGGCGCCGACGTCGCCGACGCGGCCGCGCAGGTGTTCGCGGTGCTCGACGGCTACACCGCGGCCACGCGCGAAGACATTCGGATCAACCTCGGCGCCGCGCCCTTGACCAGCCGCTTCGCCGGCCTCCCCGACATCGGTCCCGCCGAGGTCGGCGCGCTCGCAGGCCGGGCGGCGCAGCGGCCGGAGACGGTGCGCGCGATCACCGTGGACGGCACCGTCTTCCACGATGCCGGCGCCTCCGACGCCCAGGAACTGGGCGCGGCCGTCGCCGCGGGCCTGGCCTACCTCCGGTCGCTGACGGAAAGTCTCGACATCGCCGACGCGCTGGAACAACTGGAGTTCCGGTTCGCCGCCACCGACGATCAGTTCGCCACCATCGCGAAGTTCCGTGCCGCCAGGCAGCTGTGGGCGCGAGTCGCGCAGGTCTGCGGCGCACCGGATTTCGGCGGCGCGCCCCAGCACGCGGTCACCTCCGCCACCATGATGAGTCAGCGCGATCCCTGGGTGAACATGCTGCGCACCACGCTCGCCGCGTTCGGCGCGGGCATCGGCGGCGCCGACACGGTCACCGTGCTGCCGTTCGACTCCGCCCTGCCGCCCGGTGAGCTCGGCGTTTCGAAGTCGTTCGCCGAACGCATGGCCCGCAACACCCAGCTGCTGCTGCTCGAGGAATCGCACCTCGGCCACGTGCTCGACCCCGGTGCGGGCTCCTGGTACGTCGAGGACTTCACCGCCGCGCTGGCGGCGAAGGCGTGGGAGTTCCTCCAGGAGATCGAGGCGGCCGGTGGCTACCTCGCCGCGCTGGAGTCCGGACTGCTCGCCGAGCGCGTCGCCGAGACCAGGACCGCTCGCGACACCGATGTCGCCCACCGCAGGACCGCCGTCACCGGCGTGAACGAATTCCCGAACCTGGCCGAGCAGCCGCTGTCGGAGGCGGCGCGGGAGGCGGGCCGGGTGGCCCGCTACGGCGCCGCGTTCGAGCAGTTGCGCAACCGCTCCGACGCCTACCTCGCCGCGCACGGCGCGCGGCCGAAAGCGCTGCTGGTGCCGCTCGGTTCGGTGGCCGAGCACAACGTGCGGGTCACCTTCATCGCGAACCTGCTGGCCTCGGGCGGTATCGAGTCGATCAATCCCGGGCCGCTCACGGTGGACGGCATCGCCGCGGCGGCCACCGAAGCGGGGGCGCCGATCGCCGTGCTGTGCGGCTCGGATACGCGGTACGGATCCGAAGCCGGTGCGGCGGTGCAGGAACTACGTGCCGCCGGCGTGCCCACGGTGCTGCTGGCCGGCGCGGCGAAGGCCGTCGCCGACTTGGACGACACGCAGCGCCCGGACGGATTCCTCGCCGCGCGCATCGACGCCGTCGCCGCGCTGTCCGGCCTGCTGGAGAAGGTGGGAGCCTGATGACTACTCGTGAGATCAAGCATGTGATCGGCAGTTTCGCCGACGTGCCGCTGGCCGAGGGCGCGCCGGAGCCCGCCGCGGTCGACGCGGCGCAGGTGACGGAGTACGTGCGCGCGGCCGCGGCTGCCAACGAGTACGCCCCCGAGCAGCTGGTGTGGTCGACGCCCGAAGGCATCGACGTGCCGCCGGTGTTCACCAAGGCCGACCGGGACGCCATCGCGGCCGAGGGATATCCGCTCGACAGCGTGCCCGGCGTCGCGCCGTTCGTGCGCGGACCGTACCCCACGATGTACGTCAACCAGCCGTGGACCATCCGCCAGTACGCGGGTTTCTCCACCGCCGCGGACTCCAACGCCTTCTACCGGCGCAACCTCCAGGCGGGTCAGAAGGGTCTGTCGGTCGCGTTCGACCTGGCGACCCACCGCGGGTACGACTCCGATCACCCCCGGGTACAGGGTGACGTCGGCATGGCGGGCGTCGCCATCGACTCGATTCTGGACATGCGCCAGCTGTTCGACCACATCCCGCTGGACCAGGTCAGCGTCTCGATGACGATGAACGGCGCGGTGCTGCCGATCCTGGCGCTGTACGTCGTGGCCGCCGAGGAGCAGGGCGTCGCGCCCGAGCAGCTGGCCGGAACCATTCAGAACGACATTCTGAAAGAGTTCATGGTCCGCAACACCTACATCTACCCGCCGAAGCCCTCGATGCGGATCATCTCCGACATCTTCGCCTACACCAGCGCGAAGATGCCGAAGTTCAACTCGATCTCCATCTCCGGCTACCACATCCAGGAAGCGGGTGCGACCGCCGACCTGGAGCTGGCCTACACTCTCGCCGACGGTGTCGAGTACATCCGGGCGGGCATCGACGCGGGCATGGAGGTCGACAAGTTCGCGCCGCGGCTGTCGTTCTTCTGGGCCATCGGCATGAACTTCTTCATGGAGGTCGCCAAGCTGCGCGCCGGTCGCCTGCTGTGGAGCGAGCTGGTCGCGAAGTTCAACCCGAAGAGCGCGAAATCGCTGTCGCTGCGCACTCATTCGCAGACCTCCGGCTGGTCGCTCACCGCGCAGGACGCCTACAACAACGTGGCGCGCACCTGCATCGAGGCGATGGCCGCCACCCAGGGCCACACCCAGTCGCTGCACACCAACGCGCTCGACGAGGCGCTGGCGCTGCCGACGGACTTCTCCGCCCGCATCGCCCGCAACACCCAGCTGCTGATCCAGCAGGAGTCCAACACCACTCGCCCGATCGACCCGTGGGGCGGCTCGTACTACGTCGAGTGGCTCACCCACCAGCTGGCCAACCGCGCCCGCGCGCACATCGCGGAAGTCGAGGCGCACGGCGGCATGGCGCAGGCGATCGGCGAGGGCATCCCGAAGCTGCGCATCGAGGAAGCCGCCGCGCGCACCCAGGCCCGCATCGACACCGGCCAGCAGCCGGTGATCGGTGTCAACAAGTACCAGGTCGAAGAGGACCAGCAGGTCGAGGTCCTCAAGGTCGAGAACTCGCGGGTGCGCGCCGAGCAGATCGAGAAGCTGCAACGCCTGCGCGCCGAGCGCGACCCCGACGCGGTGCGGCGGGCGCTGGCCGAGTTGACCCGCGCCGCGGCCTCTTCCGAGGGCGGCATGGCGAACAACCTGCTCGCGCTGGCCATCGATGCCGCGCGGGCCAAGGCCACCGTCGGTGAGATCTCCGATGCGCTGGAGCAGGTGTACGGCCGCCACCAGGCGGAGATCCGTACGCTCTCCGGTGTGTACCGCGACGAGGCAGGGAAGGTCACCAACATCACCAAGGCGAGCGAGCTGGTCGAGGAGTTCGCCGAGGCCGAGGGCCGCAGGCCGCGCATTCTCGTCGCGAAGATGGGTCAGGACGGCCACGACCGGGGACAGAAGGTGATCGCCACGGCCTTCGCCGACCTCGGCTTCGACGTCGACGTGGGCCCGCTGTTCCAGACCCCGGAAGAGGTGGCGCAGCAGGCGGCCGACAACGACGTGCACGTCGTCGGTGTGTCGTCGCTGGCGGCGGGCCACCTCACGCTGGTGCCCGCCCTGCGGCAGGCACTGGCCGATGTCGGGCGACCCGACATCATGGTCATCGTCGGCGGCGTCATCCCGCCCGGTGACTTCGCCGAGCTCTATCAGGCGGGCGCGGCGGCGATCTTCCCGCCCGGCACGGTGATCGCGGACGCGGCGATCGACCTGCTGAAGAAGCTCGGCGCCGAACTCGGTCACGACCTCGGCAGCGGCGCCGCGGATTCCGCCGCGACGGAATGAGCGAAGCGGGTTCCCCGGCGCGCGACACCCCGGCGGTGGCCGGGCGCCGGGTGATCGACGTCGATGCCCTCGCCGCGGCGGTTCGCGCGAACGAGCGGGCCGCTCTGGCGCGGGCGATCACGTTGGTGGAGTCCACCAGGGCCGATCATCGCGCGCTGGCGCAGCAACTGCTGTTGAAGGTGACGCCGGAGGCGGGTGCGGGGGGCGCGCCGTCCAACCGAGTCGGCATCACCGGCGTTCCCGGTGTCGGCAAGTCGACTTTCATCGACGCGCTCGGGATGTATCTGATCGAGCGGGGGCACCGGGTCGCGGTGCTCGCGGTCGACCCGTCCTCGACCAGGACCGGCGGTTCCATCCTCGGTGACAAGACCAGGATGGCGCGGCTGTCGGTGCAGCGGGACGCCTATATCAGGCCCTCGCCGACGGCGGGCACGCTCGGCGGCGTCGCCAAGGCGACGCGCGAGACAATCGTGCTGCTCGAGGCGGCCGGATACGACGTGATCCTGGTGGAGACCGTCGGGGTGGGCCAGTCGGAGGTCACCGTCGCGAACATGGTCGACGTGTTCTGCTTCCTCACCCTGGCCAGGACCGGCGATCAGCTGCAAGGCATCAAGAAGGGCGTGCTCGAACTCGCCGACCTGGTCGCGGTGAACAAGGCCGACGGCAAACACGAGGTCGAGGCCAGGTCCGCCGCCCGGGAACTGGCGGGCGCGCTGCGGCTGATCCACCCGCACGACGCGCTGTGGCGGCCGCCGGTGCTGACCATGAGCGGTTTGGAGGGCATCGGCCTGGACCGGTTCTGGGACACGGTGCTGGAACATCGTCGGGTGCTCACCGACGCGGGGGAGTTCGCCGAGAAGCGCCGTCGCCAGCAGGTGGACTGGACCTGGACCATGGTCCACGATCAGCTGCTGCGCAGGCTGGCGGACAACCCGGACGTGAAAGCCATTCGGGCGCAGGTGGAAAAGCAGGTCCGCGACGGCACCCTCACGGCCGCGCTCGCGGCCGAGGAACTGCTGAACGCCTTCGACGGCCGCTGACCCGCCAGGACCCCGTTCCGGCGTGCCGCGACGAGGGTCAACGGCCGTTCAGTTGAATCCGCGCCACCAAGGCGCGATGGTCCGCGCCGGGGAGCCCCACGGTCTCCGCCGCGACCGCGCTACCGCCGGCGATGAGAATGTGGTCGATGCCGACCAGCGGAGGCCACCGCTTGTCGGTCGGATAGGTGACCAGATGTCCGGCGCCCGCCTGCTCGGCGGCATCGCCGAAGCGGCCGGACAGCATCGCGCGGAACTGCCGATGGTCGTAGGTCGCGTTGAAATCGCCGCCCGCGATCACCGGTCGATCGGCAGGCGATCGGTCGAGAATCGCTCGCAGGCGGGACAATTCGTCGGCCCAGACCCGGGTGCCGTACACCGGTGGGACCGGATGGAAGGCGTACACCGCGACCGGACCGAGCCCGGGAACGTCGGCGGTCGCCGACAGCTGATTCAGCACGAACCCGTCGTACTCCACGGTTTCCGTCAGGGGGTAGCTGCTCCATATTCCCGTCCCGGTCGCGGTTCTGCCCGGTGAGACGAAGCGGTACGGCAAGATCCGGTCCAGTCCCGCGCGGCCGAGGTCGTCGACTGCCGTCGGCGTGAGTTCGTTCACGGTGAGCACGGCGACGTTGCGTGCGCGCACCTCGTCGACCAGCGTCCGGGGATCGGCTCCGTCGAAAAGGAGATTGGCTTGCATCACCGTCAGGGTGTGCCCGTCCGCGTCGCCGGAGCGTCCGACATACAGCGGCGCTTGCGTCCACGCCGCGACGGCGACGACGACGATCGCGACTGCCGCACCGCTCCACTGCCGCATGGCGACGAACGCCACCGCCCCCAGCACGGCGGAACCCATCAGATACGGCGCACCCGAAGCCGCCAAGACCAACATCCGAGACTGCGAGCCACTGAAGTGCAGTGCGATCCCCACGCACCCGGCCAGTGCGGCAAGCCAGGCCAGTAGCTGGACGACGACCAGGATCGACTTGGAGATCACGTCCGATATTCGAACACACCGGCGACGCCGGGCATTCGACGGCAGCCGCCGCCGACCGCTGCTGCCGAGGCAGAGCGTGTTCTTCGGCCGTTCCGGACGCCGTAGGTGACGACCGCTGCGGGCAGGTGCGGTCGGGCTGATGCCCGCACGGCCCAGCGGCTCACGGTCATGGCGACCCGAAGGTCATTCGAGGCCGAACAGCGCCGCCGCGTTGCGATAGCAGACCTGGCGCAACCAGTCGTCACCGAGATCGAGCCGTTCGAGCGCCTCGATCGAATGAGCATAGGAATGCGGGATATTGGGAAAGTCGCTACCGAACAGGATGCGGTCGGCGAAGGCTCGCAGCCTGCCGTGTTCGTGCACCGGAAACGGGGCGTCGGCCTCGGAGAAGTCGGTCCAGACCATCGTGGTGTCCAGCCGCAGGTCCGCGTAGACCTCGGCCAGATCGAGGAATTCGGAGTACTCCGGCGTGCCCATGTGCGCGACGATCAGTCGCAGGCGCGGAAAGCGCCGCAGCACACCGGCGATCGGCTCCGGCCCGGTGTGCGTTCCGGGAGCGGGGCCGGAACCGCAATGGATGACGATCGGGACGCGCGCGTCCTCCAGCAGGCCCCATACCGGGTCCAGCAGCGGGTCGCCGGGATGGTAGCCGCCGACCTGGACGTGCGCTTTGAAGACGCGAGCGCCGCGCTCGACAGCCTCCCGCACATAGCTCGCCGCCTGCGGTTCGGGAAAGAACGTGGCGGTGTGCAGGCAATCGGGTGTGCGCGCCTCGAAATCGGCGGTCCATTCGTTCAGCCACGCGGCCATATCCGGCTTGTGGGGGTACACGAGAGCGGTGAACGCGCGGACACCGAAGTCCCGCAGCGTCTTCAAGCGGACCTGCTCGTCGGCGCGGTAGGTGATCGGCCAGGTGCGGCCGATCAGCGGGCCCGCCGAGTCGAAGTACGCCCACACCTTCCGCAGGACCTGGTCGGGCATGAAATGCGTATGGACATCGATGATTCCGGGCAGCCCGAGCCGGTCGTGGAATACGGACAGGTACGTCGTCTCGTCGGCGTCGCTCATCGGACCTCCTGCGTCGCGGGCGGATGCACCGTGCACGCGAGGTCGCCGACCCGCGCGATCAGTCGCTCGAAGAACAGCTCCTGGTCGGTGCCGATCACGATCTCGGCGTTGGGTTCCCGGCCCCACATGCCCGTCCAGTCGGCGACCGTGGTCGCGCGAGTGATGGTGCCCGCCAGTTCCACGTCCACCGTCGCCGGGCGGGTGCGGGCCAGCGCCGGGTCCAGCGCCACCGCGGCCGCGAACGGATCGTGCATGTGGGCCAGGTAGCCCAAGTCGTAGCCGTGGTGGAAGTCGAAGTAGAACCGCACGGCATCGGTGACGTACCGGACGATCGGATTGCTCGCCGCCGAACGGGCCTCGGGCGGATCGGCGGGCGAGACGACCTCCACCGGATAGCTCTTCGCGCGCTCGGCTAGGCGGACCAGGTGCTCGGGCCGCATCTCGATGGTCTCGGTGATGTCGAGCGCGCACACGATCGGCCTACGTTGCGCGGGGGCCGCGGCGAACGCGTCGAAGACCTCCTTGGCGGCTTCGGGGTCGACGTGCACGTTCCACTCGTTGGTCGGTGTCGTGTTGCCCGGGTGGTTGAACGCGCCGCCCATGATCACCAGGCGGTTCAGCAACAGCGGCAGCTCGGGTTCGATCCGCAGGGCGAGCGCGAGGTTGGTCAGCGGCCCGGTGCACAGGCCGACGATCTCGCCGGGATGCGCGCGCACCAGATCGGCCCACATCCGCGCGGCCGATCGCGGCGAGAGACGGCGAGCCGACGGGGGGAGTTCGGCGTACCCGATGCCCTGGGGTCCGTGCGTGTCCTCGGTGGTGCGCAGCGGGATCGCGAGTGGTTCGGCGGCGCCGAGCGCCACTTCGATGTCCGGCGCGTGGCAGACGTCGAGCCAGGCCAGATTGTTCGCGGCCACCTGCGCCGCCGGAACGTTGCCCGCGGTGGCGGCGATGCCGATGATCTCGGCCTCGGGCGAGCCGAGCAGGTACAGCAGCGCGAGCGAGTCGTCGATGCCGGTGTCGACGTCCAGGATGATCTTCTGCCGCACGGGACGAGACTAGCGAGCCGGGGTGCCGGGGCGACGCCGAGGGCTCGATAGCTCCGAGATCGCAGGCGATAGAACGTACGTCTAGTACATATGTCTGAGACGCTGTAGTCTCGGTTCATGGGAAATCGCGAGGATCTGCTGGCGGGAGCACGAAAAGTCATCATCGAGCGGGGCGTCGCCAAGGCGACCGCCCGCGACATCGCCTCCGCGGCCGGGGTGAGCCTGGCCGCGATCGGATACCACTTCGGCTCCAAGGACCAGTTGATCACCGAGGCACTGGCCGACTCCTTGGGCACCGCGATCGGCGACAGCATGGAGCAGAAGATTCGCGAGGGCAGCGGCGTCGAGCTGCTGACGGCGTTCGCCACGATGTGGAACGGCATGCCCGCGGTGTTCACCGAGAATCACGACAGCATGCTCGCGAGCATGGAGAACCTGGTCCGCGTCGCCCGCTCGCCGGAGTCGCAGAAGTTCTACGCGCAGGCTCTGCCCGGGGCCTACCGGGAAATGGCGGACGCGCTGCGAGAGACACACCCTCGGCTGAGCCGAGAGCAAGCCGAGGCGATCGCCGAACTGTATTTCGTGCTCGTCCAGGGCCTGGGCGTGCTGCAGACCATCGCCCCGGAGGCGAACCTCCCGGACGGCGACCGCCTTGCGCAGGCGGTCGCCGCACTCGTAGGGACCCAGGGTTAGTCGCTCGCTCGACGGCTCGGCGGCGGGAATGGGGCGCGAGCGCGGCACCGTGACCGCTTCGAGTGCCGCGATTCGGGGCGCCGCTGAACGAATTTCGCGGCGCCCCAGCGGGGTCAGTGCGTCGGCAGGGGCCACGCGGGGTGATCCGCGCCGTAGGCGGGCGCGGGCCAGGCGTAGTCCGGGTATTCGGCGAGCACGGGCAGCGCGGTGACGACCTGCCCGTGCCTGACCGCATGCGCCGCGCTCGGCGCCGCGGCACCGGCATGGCGCGGTGTGCGATCCGGCGCGTCGAGCAGCCAGGACGCGGTGCGGGCCAGCGCCACTCGCACGTCCCGGCCGACGCCGTCGCCCGCGCGCGCGACCAAGGCGTCGATCACACCGGCCGCGAGCAGATAGCCCGACGCGTGGTCGAGTGCCTGTGCGGGCAGGGCCCCGGGTACGGAGGGCGCGCCCTCCAGGATCGAGATGCCGGATGCGGCCTGCACGATGCTGTCGAAGCCGCGCCGCTCACCCCACGGGCCGGTTTCACCCCAGGCGGACACCCGCCCGTGGATCAGCCCGGGACGGGCTGCTGCCCGCACCCCGGCGCGCTCCAGCGCGCCCGGCCGGTATCCGGTGATCAGCACGTCCGCGGCGGCGATGAGATCATCGATGCCCCTGGTGCGCAGATCGACCAATGTCGAGCGCTTGCCCTGACCGGTGTCGGCGAATTGCCAGGGGATCTCGGGCAGTTGCGGCGGGTCGACCCGCAAGACGTCGGCGCCGAGCAAGGCCAGCGCCCGTGTGGCGACCGGGCCCGCGATGACCCTGGTCAGATCGAGCACACGCAACCCGCGCAGCGGCTGCAGAGGTGCGGCGCCCGCCGGCAATCCGGCTTCGCCACGGTCGGCGCGTGAGTCGATCGCGACCAAGGGGCCCGCTGCCGCGGCCTGTCCCTCCTGGCTGGTGGTCCATTCGTCCTCGGTGCGGACGCGAACGGCAATGGCGCCGTGTGCGGCCGCCTGGTCCTCCAGGTCGGAGGCGCGGATCATGGCCATCTGGGCGACGGCGAGGTCGACGGGCGCGGACTCGGGCAGGCCGAGTGTGGCGAGCAGCCGCGCCCGGTGATGCGGATAGTTGGCGTGCGTGCGAACCCATCCGTCGAAGGTGGGGAAGAAGCCGGAGAGGTCGGCGAATTGTGTCGGCAACCGGCCGCCGACGCGTAGCAGACGCTCGCTGGAGAAGGCCGCGGTGATGCGGGACGGGTCGATGCGATGCGCCACCGGGTCCAGACCGCGTGCGGCTCGCATGCGGTTCGCGGCGGTGGTGAGCGCCGCGACCGAACCGGCGGCAAGGGCCCAGACCGGTAATGTGGCGGCGAGATTGCTGCCCGGGTCGGGCGCGGGGGAGATGCGCGAGGCGGTGACACCGATACCGGCCTCGTAGTCCTGGACGAGCCGTGCGTGCGTGTTCACTCGCTTCAGCCTAGTTGCCGGTCCGGTGGACTCGGGTGCCGTGGTCGCCGCGGTCGTGGCGCGTGCGGACCGCGGTTTCCGCGCCGCGTCGCCGTTCTGTGCTGCGACCTGCGGTGATTCGCTTTCGAGACCGGCACGGCACGCGCGCGGGCGCGTGGCGCCTCGATGCCGCGGTGCGGTCGTCGACCGGATGGCGCGCCCGCCCCGGGTGGACCTCATCGGTGCGCTCGAACGTCGAGCGCCCGATCGCGCAAGGACGATGCCGAGATTGCGGATGAAATGCTGACGAGCCGGCGGCGTCCTCAGGATGCTCCCGATGCCCCGCGCGGTGGTGTGCCGGTCCGGTTTCGCGGCCTGCGCCGTACGAAAAAGGCTGTCCGAGTGGACTTCTCGCCAGTGAGGATAGTGGCGGACGCCGAATCCGGACGTATCGGCCAGGATGTCCGCATGCTGCACCGCAGCAGCCGGCGCGGGGACGCCGCGCCGATCCGATGACCTGCCCGTCGCGCGCGGGCAGAGGGGCAGAGCATGGCCGGCCGCACCGAACTGCCGCGCGGTGGCCGTAGGTGAGGTCGATCGACGATGACGGATGTCTACGCCGGAAGTGCGGAATACACGGTGCCCGCGATCAGGAAGAAACCGAATTCATCCTCCCGGGAACGGGTCCCGGTCTTCGGCATCGACCTGCGGCCGCGCACGGCTCTGCTGCCGGACCGGGTGCGCCGCGCGCCGATCACGCTCGACTACGAGCTGATGGCCGTGCAGGATGCCCAGAACGCCGGGTACCTGCGGGAGATCCAGGACCTCGCCGCCGAGCGCGCGGCACTCGGGACCGCGGGTCACGACCAGGCGATGCGATTGCGCGTGGAGCAACTCGAGGCGGCGCTCGCGGCCGCGCGGACGGACGCGGTCGCGGCGGGAGTCGCCACCAGCGACGTCGATCGTGCGGTGGAGTACGGCCGCGCCGGCGCCTACTGGGCCGACCGCCCCGCGCACCGCTACCTCGGCCGGATCGCTCAGCTGACCGACGAAATAACCTCTCGCCTCACGGAATTGGCCGACTATCGGCAGCGGATCGCCGAACTCGAACAGCGGCTCGCGCGGGCCACCCCCGACGAAGCCTGAGCCGTCCGGCACGCCCCCCGGCGCCGTAGCCGCCACCGCGGACGGGGATGCTGCATCGGTGCAGGAGATTTTTCGAACCGTCGGCGTCGAAGGGTGGGTACACGCCCGGTGTATCGACTGCGGCGCCGAGGCGGGCATCCGCGCGGATGAACCGGTGGTGCTCGCCTCGGTGGTGAAGGTGCCGCTGGTCCTGGAGTTCGCCAGGCAAGTGGCGGCGGGGCAGTTGGACCCCGCCGACCGGGTGCGGGCGCGGGCGGCGGATCGGCTCGGCGGCGTCGGCACCGCGGGTTGCGCCGACGACGTCGAGTTCAGCCTGCGCGACGCGGCGTACTTCGCGCTCACCGTCAGCGACAACACCGCGGCGGACCTGCTGTTCGACCGGGTGGGGCTGGACAACGTGCGCTCGCTGCTGCGCGAACTCGGTCTCACCGCCACCCGCGTGGTCGGTCCGCCGCGCACCGTTGTGCAGTCCATGGCCGAGGACATCGGCGCGGCGGACGCGGCCGAGTTCGCCCGCCGGTTTCCCGCGCTCGACGCCGAGCAGGTGCTGCGCACGCGCGCGCTGGACCCGCGGCGCACCACCGCGAGCACCCCGCGGGAGATGGTGCGGCTGCTCACCCTGATCGCCCGGGATCAGGCGGGCGCACCGGAGGCGTGCCGGTGGGTCCGTGACCTGATGCGCCAGCAGGTGAACTGGTATCGGCTCGCCGCCGCCTTTCCGCCGGAGGTGCAGGTCTGGGCCAAGACGGGGACGCTGCCCGGTGTGCGCAACGAGATCGGCGTCGTCGAGTACCCGGACGGAAAGCGCTGCGCCGTAGCGATTTTCACCCGTGCGACGACCTTGGTGCAGCGGTTGCCCGAGGTGGATCGCGCCATCGGCGCCGCCGCGGTCGAGGCCATCGGCCGGATCGTTCACGGTGGGCCGTAGACGACGTTCCACGGCCGTTGCGGCAGGTCCGCGGCCGTGCTCGGCCGCGACGCGCCGTCGCCTTGCAGCACCGTGACCACCAGCTCGGCCAGCTCGCCCACCAGCGGATGCGCCACGCCCACCGGCCAGGCCAGCGACAACCGATGACCGAGCGTTCCCTCCGGTAGCGGCCGCCAGACCACGCGGGGTTCCTTCTGCGCCACCATGCCCTGGTCGAAGGCCACACCCCGCCCCGAGAGCACCATCCCGAGGACGAATTCCGGATTGCGCGCGTGCTGCACCGACGCCGGGCGGAACCCGTGCTCCCAGCAGCGGCGCAGCGTCGCGTCGTAGAGCCCGGGCGCGGCGGCGCGCGGGAAGATCACCAAGCCGTGCCCGGCGAGATCGGCCAGTTCCAGTGCCGACCGCGCGGCCAGCGGCGAATCGCGGGGAAGTACCACGCCGAGCGGTGTCTCCACCACCGGACCGAGTTCCAGGCCGACGGTGTCGACCGGGTGTTGCAGCACCCCGGCGTCGAGCTGCCGGTCGGCGAGCAGCCGGACCTGCTCGGCGGTGGTCAGTTCCTGCAGATCGACCCGGACGTCGCTGGCCTCGAACGCGGTGAGCAGTGCGGCGAGCACCCGCCCGGCCAACTCGGGCGGCACCCCGATCCGCACGGCGTCGATCTCGCCCCGATGCGCCTTCCCGACCAGCGTTCGCGTCCGCTCCCAGCGGGCGAGCAGATCGCGCGACTCCGCGAGCAGGATCTGCCCGGCTTCGGTGAGTTCGACGCGGCGGCTGTCGCGGTCGAACAGGCGCGCGCCGAGGTCGGCCTCGAGGCGGCGGATGCGCTGGCTCAGCGGCGGCTGGGCGATGCCCAGCCGCTCGGCGGCCCGCCCGAAATGCAATTCTTCGGCGACGGCGACGAAGTACCGGAGTTGGCGCAGCTGGTCCACGCTGCGACGATATCGTTTCCGATATCACCGAGCACTGGGTCGGGTCTTGGACACGGCCGCCGCGCATGTGGTGTGGTGCCCGCATGACAGCTTTCGGACGGCGTGAATTTCTCGGCGCGACCGCGGGCGCGGCCGCGCTGGCGGGGTTGGTTGCTTGCGCGACAACGGATTCCGCCGACAACGGTGCGACATCATCGGTCTCCGCGCAGGGCTCGCCCAGTGGTGTGACGCTGCGGTGGTGGGGCAACAACAGCTGGGAGATCCGCCTGCCGGAAGGCAAGACCGTGCTCATCGACCCCTGGCTGACCAGGTTCCATACCGGAACCTACACCGCCGAGGGCGCGGACCCGCGGACACCGATCACCGTGAACACCGCGCTGATCGACCACTACGTCGACAGCGGTGAACTGCGCGCCGACCATATCCTGGTCACCCACGGCCACTACGACCACATCAGCGACGTGCCGTACCTGGCGAAGAAGACCGGAGCGACGGTGCTCGGCACCGAGACGCACCTGAACCTGATGGCCGCGCTCGGCGCTCCGGAGCAGCAGCTCGCCCTGGCGACGGGCGGCGAGTTCCTCCGTTTCGACGGTTACACCATCCGGGTGCTGCGTTCCCTGCACTCCGCTTCCGGGCCGCGTGCCACGGTGGCGTTCGCGGGCACCCGTCCTGGCTTCGGCACGAAAGAACTGCCGGAGCCCAAGGTGATCCGCGATCTGGTCGAGGGCGGCACGCTCGCCTATCAGGTGAGCGGCGGCGGCGTCGGCGTGCTGAACTTCGGCGGCTCGAACTACATCGAGTCGGAACTGGCGGGATTGCGCCCGGACGTGCTGCTGCTACCCGCAGGAGGCGGCAAGATCCAGGATTACGTCGGACGCCTGCTGCGGGCCACCGGCAACCCGCGCTACGTGCTGCCCACCCATTGGGACGACTTCGATCATCCACTCACCGAACCCGCTCGCGACTGGGGCGGCCTGGAGACCCTGCGGGCGGCGGTGCTCGCGGCGAGCCCGCAGAGCGCTTTCGTCACCGTGGACCATCTGCAGACCTTCCAACCCTGATCGAAGTCCGCTCCGATCGCACCGTCAGCCCGGCGGGCGCGGGCCGCGGCGCGCCGATCACGCGGTCGTATTGATCCGGCGGCCTGGGGTCACCTCGAGGCTTCGACCCGGTCCGGCGGCCGAGGGCGACTACCGTGGTCTGGTCCGGCCGCGCGGCGAGACCGGCGCAGGAGAAGGGAGATCCAACGTGGCAGGCGGTATCACCGATTCGGACTGGTTGCGGACGCTGCGATCCGAGGCGGTCGTGCGGCATCACCTGCTGTGCTTCCCGCCGGGCGGCGGCTCGGCCACGGCATTCCGTGACCTCGCACAGCGGTTCGGGCCCGGTGTCGCGGTCTTCGCGGTGCAGTATCCCGGGCGGCAGGACCGGTTGGGCGAGGACCTGATCACCGACCTGGCCGCACTGGCGGACCGGATCGCGCGCGAGGTGCTCGCGCGGGGCGAGATCGCGCCGCTGTCCTTGTTCGGGCACAGCATGGGCGCGACCGTCGCGTTCGAGACCGCCCGCAGGCTGGAGCGCGCCGGGCAGCCGGTGGCCACCCTGTTCGTATCCGGCCGTCCCGCACCGACATTCGAGGAGACGCAGCGGCTGCACCTGGCCTCCGACGACGCACTCATCGACGAGTTGGTGCGGCTGGCCTCGGATCCCGCTCCGCTGGAGATGCTGCGTGCCGAGCCGGGCCTCGCCGAACTCGTGCTGCCCGCCGTGCGCGCGGACTACCGAGCGGTCGAGACCTATCGCTATCAGCCGGGCGAACCGCTGCGCGCGGACATCGCGGCGCTGGTCAGCACCGAGGACCCCACGATGCGACCCGAACAGGCCGACGAATGGCGAGCGCACACCAGCGGCGGATTCGACCGCGCGACGTTCCCCGGCGGGCATTTCTACCTGGACGAGCACGGTGCGCAGGTCGCGGATTTCGTGCAGCGCCACCTCGGCGATTGAACACGGTCAGTGCGGTGCGTGCACCCGGGTGGCCGGGGCGGCCCGTCGGTGCAGCGCCCACGCGTAACCGATCCAGGACGCCACCACCAGCGCGGCCACGAGTGCCCGCACCAATCCGAGCGCGCTCTCGGGGTAGATCACACCGGTGAGATAGTGATCGATGAATCCGCTCGACGGCAGCCGCTGCTCCCCGGCGCGCTCGCGCGCCCAGTTCTCCGAATACGTGAGCGGGCAGTCGAACCCGAACACGATCGTGCTGAACCCCCAGCAGACCGCGAGCGCGTGCAGCCAGATCGTGCGCACGAAGCGCCACGCGAGGAACCCGCCGACCACCACGTAGGCCACGAAGGCGAAATGCGTGACGGCGGTGGCGTCGGCCAACAGCCGGTAGAGCACGCCTCCAGCGTAACCTTCCGCCGCGCGGCGGGTCCCGCGCCTGCGGCTACCACGGGGAGGGTTGATAGTCCTTGAGGAAACAGCCGAACAGATCGGTGCCGTTCTCACCCTGCACGATGGGGTCGTAGACCCGCGCCGCGCCGTCGACCAGGTCCAGCGGGGCGTGGAAGCCTTCCTCGGCGAGGCGGAGCTTGGTGTAGTGCGGGCGCTCGTCGGTGATCCAGCCGGTGTCGACCGCGGTCATCAGAATGCCGTCCTGCTCGAACATCTCCCTGGCGCTGGTGCGGGTCAGCATGTTCAGCGCCGCCTTGGCCATATTGGTGTGCGGGTGTCCCGGGCCCTTGTACGCGCGGGAGAACTGCCCTTCCATGGCGGAGACGTTCACGACGTACTTGCGGCGCGCCGCGGCGGCGGCCATCGCCGGGCGCAGCCGCGAGACCAGGATGAACGGCGCGACCGAGTTGCACAGCTGCACTTCCAGCAGTTCGGTCGGATCCACCTCCGCGACGGTCTGCACCCAGCTGTTGGTGTGCGCCAGGTCGGGCACCAGGCCACCCGCGTCGATCGCCACGCCGCGCGCGATCCGTTCCGGCGTCGCAGATCCGGCGACCAAGGCCAGCTCGGCGACATCGGCGGCGGTCAGCGCCGGGGTGAGCGAGGCGGTCAGCGCGGTCGGGTGCGCCTGCATGGTCTTGCCGAAGCTGACCACCTCCGGCAGCGCGCCCGCGGGCAGCGGTCCCGACTCCGCCTCGACCAGGGCGCTGTAGGCGCCGGGGGAGCGGCGCACCGTCTGCGCGGCGTTGTTGATCAGGATGTCCAGCGGGCCCTGGGCGGCGACGTCGTCGGCCAGGGCGACCACCTGGGCCGGATCGCGCAGATCGATGCCGACGATGCGCAACCGGTGCAACCAGTCGGCGCTGTCGTCCATCGCGGCGAAACGCCGGATGGCGTCGTTGGGAAAGCGGGTGGTGATGGTGGTGTGCGCGCCGTCGCGCAGCAGTCGCAGCGCGATGTACATGCCGATCTTGGCGCGACCGCCGGTGAGCAGTGCCCGCCGCCCGGCCAGATCGGTACGAGCGTCCCGTTTGGCGTGGCCGCGCGCCGCGCACTCCGGGCACAGCTGGTGGTAGAAGGCGTCGACCCGGGTGTAGCGCTGCTTGCAGATGTAGCAGGGACGCGGGCGGATCAGGGTGCCCGCGCTGGCTCCGGTGGTGCTCGAGCTGATCGGGATCCCCGCGGTCTCGTCATCGATCCGGTTCGGCGAGCCGGTCGCGGTCGCGGCGACCACCGCGCGATCGGCCTCGGACACCGCCGCGCGCGCGTCGGAGCGGCGCCGCTGCTTGAGCTTCTTGAACATGTGCCCGACCGCGCGCTGCACCGTCACCGAGTCGGGATGATCCTTCTCCAGCGTTCCGGCCTGCTCCAGGACCCGAAGACAGGTCGCGAGATCCTCGGGATCGATCATGCTTTCGGCCATCGCGGCTGGGGACATCCTTCATCGAGCTGGGCAGGCGACCGGCCCATTGTCGCAAACCCGCCGACCCGGTCGCCCGCACCCCGGCCGGTACGTCGTGGTCAGCTGCTGCGCGGGGTGATCGCCGCGCGGTCGGCGCGCAGGTCGTCGACGAAGTTGGCGATCGCCTCGGCGACCAGCAACGGCTCGGTGATCGGCAGCCAGTGATTCGCCGGGACGGCGCGGCGCCACAGCTTGTCCACCCAGCGCGCGGAGGCGTCGTAGACCGCGGCCGGGACGAACGGGTCGGTGGTGTCGACCAGCAGCTGAACCGGAACCGCGGTCCGCCGCACCCGCGGCTTGCCCAAGTGGTGCAGCAGATTCGCCTGCGCGATGCGCGCGCCCGCCAGCAGATCGCCGCGCCAGGTGCGGGCGATCCGCGCCGGGAGTGGCGAGAACCCGCCGAGCCCGCGCACGAGCAGTCCGCGCACTCGCGGCGGGTAGAGCCTGCGAGCCATCGGACCGGGCGTCAGCGCCCAGCGCGCACCGTGCAACCACCAGCCCAGGTCGCGGAGTTCCCGGCCGGCGAGCGGCGCGAGGGCGCGCAGCCACAGGCCGAGATGATCGAGGTTCGGTCCGGCGATCGCGGTGAACGAGGCGATGCGGGTGTTGGCCCGCTCGTCGCAGACCGCTTCCCACAGCTGCACCGCGCCCCAGCCGTGGCCGCACGTGTGCACCGGCCTGCGCGGGCTGGCGGCGTCGATCACCGCGAAGAAGTCCTCCGCCAGCGTGCCGAGGCGATACTCCGGCAGTGTGGCGGGAACGGACGAATCGCCATGGCCGCGCACGTCATAGGTGATGACCCGGAAGCCGTCGGCCAGCAGGGCCGCGACCGTGGACCACACCCGATGGGTGTCGGTGAGGCCGTGCACCAGCACCAAGGGCTCCGCGGCGGCGTCGCCCCATTCGAAGACGGCGAGTTCGGCGCCGTCCCGGTCGACCGTCCAGGTGCGGTCGGGTCGGGGCGTTTCGGTGGTGTCGAGCAGTTCGGTCATGTCCTTACCTCATTCGCTGCCGGCTACCGATCCGATGGCACGTCGCCGTCGTGCCCAACGTCAGTAATTCCGATACGGACAGTACGAAGGATTGACCCCGGAAGGGAAAGATGAAACGCCCGAATATGGCACAGCTCACCGCCGGTGTCGCGGCGGCGGCTCCCGCCTCGTCGTCCGGGTGGGCGGATTCGTCTCCGGACGGCCGTGACAACGATGCGGACCCCTTGTTGACAACTCGCCAATAGTTCGGGAATCTGGGGCGGAAACCGGCGACGGGGCCGGATCGGAGCTAGCAAAGGATCGAGCGATGGCGCGCGCGGCATGGAGTGACGACGAGGTCGAGGCGGTACGAGACCTGGCGAAGACCTTCTTCGAGAAGGAGGTCGTGCCCCATGAGGAGAAATACGTCGCTCAGGGGCACCCCGATCGCGCGCTGTACAACCGGGCGGGTGAACTCGGCCTGCTGTGTCCCGCGATTCCCGCCGAATACGGTGGCGGCGGTGGCACGTTCGCGCACGAGGCCGCGATCATCGAGGAGCAGGCGCGCGCCGGAGACGGATCGATGGGCATCCCCGTGCACAGCTCGATCATCGCGCCGTACCTGTACGAGTTCGGCTCCGAGGAGCTCAAGCGGCGCGTGCTGCCCAAGGCCGCGAGCGGCGAGATCCTGCTGTCCATCGGCATGACCGAGCCGGGCACCGGATCGGACCTGCAGAACATCAAGACCCGTGCGGTACGGGAGGGCGACGAGTACGTCATCACCGGCTCGAAGATCTTCATCACCAACGGCTGGCTCTGCGACGGCATCATCATCGCCGCCAAGACCGACCCGACCAAGGGCGCGGCCGGTGTCTCGCTGATCTTCGCCGAAGTCGGCGACGACACACCCGGCTTCAAGCGCGGGCGCATCCTGAACAAGATCGGCGGCAAGGCCCAGGACACCGCCGAGCTGTTCTTCGACGGCCTTCGGGTGCCCGCGTCCAACCTGCTCGGCGCCGCCGAGGGCCAGGGCTTCTACCAGATGATGCAGATGCTCGCGCAGGAACGCCTGGTCACGGCGATCATCGCGGTCGCGATGATGGAGCAGGCCGTGCAGCTCACCGTCGACTACACCAAGGGCCGCGAAGCGTTCGGCAAACCGCTGTTCGCGATGCAGAACACCAAGTTCGAACTCGCCGAGTGCGCGACCATCGCCAAGGTCTCGCGCGTCTTCCTCGACGACTGCATCGGCAAACACCTGCGCGGTGAACTCGATATTCCCAGCGCTGCCATGTCGAAGTACTGGCTGACCGATCAGCTCGGTATCGTGGTTGACCGCTGCCTGCAACTGTTCGGCGGCTACGGCTACATGACGGAGTATCCGATTTCCCAGCTCTACACCGGCGCCCGCGTCCTGCGCATCCTCGCGGGCAGCAACGAGGTGATGAAGGATCTCATTGCCCGGTCTCTCTGACACCAGGAGTGCGGCCGCGGACGGTGGCGCGGACCCGGCGCTACCGCGCCGCCGCAGGCTCGGACCCGACGAGCGGCGCGCGCAGATCCTCGCCTGTGCGATCGACATGTTCGGCGAGCGTCCGTACGCGGCCGTCTCCACCGCCGAACTGGCGCAGCGCGCCGGCGTCGCGCGCGGCCTGATCAACCACTATTTCGGCAACAAGCGCGACCTCTACCTCGCGGTGGTGCGGCGGATGGTGACGCTGCCCAAGCTCGACAACATGGTCGTGCCCACCGGCAGTTGGCGCGAGCGGGTGGAGGCCAGCGTTCGCTGGCTGCTGGACACCATCGCCGAACACGGCAACACCTGGGTGAAAGTGACCAGCCACGAGGGCGTCGGCGACGATCCCGAGGTGCAGCAGATCCTCGACGCGGCCGACGACGCGGCGGCCGAGCGCCTGCTGCTGATGGTCGGCCTCGCCGATTCGGCACACGATGCCGAACTGCGCGCGATGGTGCGCGCCTACGGTGGACTGGTGAAGGTCGCGGGCCGGGAATGGATCACCCGCGGCACGCTCACCCGCGAGCAAGTGCACGAACTGCTGTGCGACATGTTGCTGACGCTGGTCACCGAATCGCTGCCCAAGGTCGATCGCAGGCAGTGACTCGGCTTCCCGGATCACCGGTCGCCGCTGTAGCGAATCGGTCGCAGCGCGCCCGGCCCGTGTCCGTGGCGGCCGTGCTTCAGTTCGATCGCCTGCTCCCGGTGATGTTCGACCAGCAGGGCGCCGACGCCGGTGATCCACAGCGCCGCCGTCACGACCACCCCGACGCCCGCCCAGCCGGTGAACCCGTATCCGGCGGCGGTCAGCGTGCAGGCCAGTGCGACGACGCCGAGCGTGCAGAGCACGATGCCCGGCAGGTTGAAGTTGTCATCGAGCAAATCTCCGGCCCTGGCATGCCAGTGGGGGGTATCACGGCCGCTCGACGTCGTCTTATCGGACATGGATCCTCCTGGGGAAAGGCCGCTGTCAGAGGGGTCGCCTGTCGACCAGCATGCGCCTCGGCTAACACATTCGCGAGAGTTACGACACTTTTGTTATTACGGCCCGATCACAAATACCGGACAGTTCGGATCAACTTTTCGCCGCGCGCGCCCTATTCTGTGTCGGTATATCGGGGCGGGTCCGGGCAGTCCGAGGTTCCTGCACGGTGTGTTTGGTGTGGAGAGGGACCTGAATGACACGGGCAGAACGGCGTGATACGGATCGCTGGCCGCAGGCGCGGCCGGAGGATCGCTGGTCGGAGCCGGAGCCCGACGGCGGCTGGGCCGACGACGAGGACGAGCGCTGGCCCGAGCAGCCGCCGACGCGCCGCCGGACCGGGCGCCTGCGGGTGGAGATCCCGCCGATCGTCAATCCGTACGCGATCGTGGCGCTGGTGGCGGCACTGCTGGGGCTGTTCCCGGTCGCCATCGTGTTCGGTTTCATCGCCTTCAGTCACCCGCGCGGCCGGGTCATGGCGATGTTCGCGCTGCTGCTCGGCGTCGCCGAGGTCACCGCGGTGGCCGGGTTCGTCCTGCTGACGGGCAACTGGCTGCCGGACGCGATGAACCGCCAGGCCGTGATCGCGCCCACGCCCGTCGCATCGGTGCCCACGACCGTCGAGCGTCCGGCGGCCACGACCACGGCGGCGGCGCCGAGCCCTGCCGTGACCACCACGCCCGCGACGCCGCAGGGGCCGGTCACGAAAGGTTCGTCGTGCACCGAGGCGCAGCTCGGCCAGATCGGCAGCGCCGCCGACGGCGGCACCCTGATCTGTCTGACCACCTCCGGCGGCTACCAGTGGGCGGGCCCGCACGTCGTCGCGACCGCCGTGCAGCAGGCGGGTTCGAAGTGCGACGCCTCCGGGGCGAAGACCGGACGCACCGCCGACGGCCGCGCCCTGGTGTGCGAGCTCAGCGGCCGCAGCGGTACCTGGGTGCTCTGGACCGAATAGCGCTCGCTATTCGGCCTTCTTGGCGCGGCTCGGCTGCACCCTGGGCGGTTCGTTGGGCATCTTGGGGTATTGCGGGGGCCACGGCGCGTCCATGAGACCGGCCGCCATATCCCGTTCGGACATCTCCAGCAGCGAGGCGATCGACTGGGGCGCGCGATCGGCCCACGGGTCGCCCGATTCGGCGTAGCGGGCCGGGACGGTCGCGATGGTCAGCTCGTCGGGCACCACCGAATCCAGATCCGGCCAGCTGATCGGCGTCGAGACCTGCGCGCCGACCTTCGGCCGTACGCACCAGGCGCCGAAAACCGTCTTGTGCGGCGCGTTCTGATTGAAATCGATGAAGACCCGGTTGCCGCGCTCTTCCTTCCACCACTGCGCGGTGATGTCCTCCGGGTAGCGGCGCTCCAGCTCGCGGGCCAGCGCCACCGCGGCGGCCCGCACCTGATAGCCGTCCCACTTCGGTTCCAGCGCCGAGTAGAGATGCAAGCCGCGTGAACCGGAGGTCTTGATCCAGGATTCGATGCCGAGTTCGGCGAGCAGATCCCTGGTACGGATCGCGGCGTGCCGGAGATCGGCGAAGGTTGTGCCCGGCGAGGGATCGAGGTCGATGCGCAGCTCGTCGGCGATCTCCAGGTTGTCGGCGCGGTTGGGCCAGACGTGGAACCCGAGGCACCCCTGGTTCACCGCCCACAGGATGTGGGCCAGATCGTGGGCGACCAGGGCGTCGCTGGTGGTGCCGTTCGGCGTGGACACCTCCACGGTGTGCAGCCAGTCCGGGGCGGACTTCGGCACCCGCTTCTGGAACCAGGACTTGCCGGACGCGCCGTCCGGGTACCGCTCCAGCAGCAGCGGCCGACCGCCGACCACGTTCAGGAACGGTTCGGCGATCGCCTGGTAGTAACGCACGAGATCGAGCTTCGTCTCACCGCGCTTGGTGAAATAGATCTTGCCCGGATTGCTGATCGTGACGGTCCGGCCGTCGGTCTCGATGTCCACGGACTCGCTCATCGCGCCGCGCCTTCGCCGAACAGCGTGCCCAATTCCGCGGGCGCGACCTCGTCCAGCTGCGCGTAGGTGCACGATTCCGGCGTCCGGTCGGTGCGGAAGCGCACCAGCCTGCCGCCGTGGCGCAGCCGTCCCGACTGCACGTGCTCGTAGCGCACCTCGGCGACCAGCTCCGGCCGCAGCGCCTCCCAGGACAGATCCTTGCCGCCGGTCCAGCGGCTGACGCCGCCGGGCATCTTGCCCTCCGCCGCCGCCTGCGCCGCGGCATCCGCCCACTCCCGCCAGGGATGGTCGGCGAGCGCGTTCTCCCGCAGCGGCGCGAGTTCCTCGACCAGTTCCTTGCGCCGGGCCGCGGTGAAACTGCTGGCCACGCCGACGTGGTGCAGGTGACCCTCGTCGTCGAAGAGTCCGAGCAACAGCGAGCCGACCCCGGCCCCGTCCTTGTGCCAGCGGAAACCCGCCACTACACAGTCGGCGGTGCGCTCGTGCTTGATCTTGAGCATGACCCGCTTGTCCTGGAGATAGGCGAGGTCGTCGGACTTGACCATCACCCCGTCGAATCCCGCGCCCTCGAAGCGGGTGAACCAGTCCTCGGCCACGTCGGGATCGTGGGTGAGCGGCGTCAGGTGCACGCGCGCGAGCGCGGTGTCCAGGATCGTTTCCAGCAGCCGCCTGCGTTCGGTGAACGGCTCCCCGGTGAGATCCTTGTCGCCGAGGGCGAGCAGATCGAAGGCCACGAAACTGGCCGGCGTCTCCGCGGCCAGCTTGGCGACCCGGGACGCGGCCGGATGCAGCCGGTTCTGCAAGGTGTCGAAATCCAGACCCTGTTCGGTGACCACCACGATCTCGCCGTCCACCACGCAGCGGTCCGGCAGCGCCTGCTTCAGCAACTCGGCTACTTCGGGAAAATACCTGGTCAGCGGCCGATCATTGCGCGAGCCGAGCTCCACTTCGGCGCCGTGGCGGAACACGATGCAGCGGAAGCCGTCCCATTTGGGTTCGTAGCTCAGGCCCGGCTCGCGGGGCACCGCGGGCGCGGATTTGGCCAGCATCGGCCGCACTGGTGGCATCACCGGTAGATCCACGCGATCCTCCTCGGGTTCGATCCTCACCCATATCGACGGTGCGCGCGGACCGAACTCATCGGTATGTGGCCGCGGCCTCGGCTCGATCGTAGGCGGACGCCCCGACAGGTTCGTGGACTTCGCCGGTCAGTTCTCCAGCCAGCCGTGCTGGTCGGCGAATGCGGTGAGCCGATCGCGGATGGTGAGGATCTCGCCCGCGGTGAGGGCGGGGCTCGCGTCCAGGAGCAGTTCGGTGATCAGGCGCTTGTGCTCGGCGATGGTGAGCTGTCCCGAACCCGCCCTGTCCTTTCCCTTGTGCCGCGCGGGGGGCGCGGACGACCCGCCGACCACGGTGAGGTTCACCGCCTTGGGTCCGCGGTCGCCTTCGGTCACCTCGAACTCGAACACCCGCCCCTGCCGCAACTCGTCCTCGTCCAGACCGATGTCGTTGACGTGGACGAACACATCGGGTCCACCGTCCTCCGGCCGAATGAATCCGAATCCCCGAGAGCTGTCGAACGACACCAATTTCCCGATGGACACCAACACCCGCTCCTCGTCGCCGTCGCTACTCGGCAACTTTAACGCGCCTTTTCGCCGTCGTCGGAGGAAAGCGCCTTTTGCAACGAATTGAAAACGGTCAGTCCCTGACCGACCATTCCGTTCACCAGTTCGCTCACTCCGTCCGGTCCGTTCAGCACGGTGAGATTCGCGTTCGCCAACCCGTTCGACGCCTGCCGCACGATTTCCGGAAGTTGTTCGATCAACAACTGATCCAGCGCGATCCGGTTGTTCGACGCGGCCGCCTCGGCCTGGATACGGGTGCGGTCGGCTTCCGCCTCGGCCAGGATGCGCACCCGATCGGCTTCCGCCTGAGCGGGTTTGACGACCTCGGCCTGCAACTGCTGCTCGCGCAGTTCGGCTTCCTTGCGGGCCTGCTCGGCCTGCGCGGTGAGCACCTCCTGCAACGCCATCGCCTCGGCGAGCGGGCCGGCCTGCGCCGCCTCCGCGTTGGCCTTGTCGATGTCGCGCTGGTATTGCGCGCGCAGGATCGCCGTCTCGCGCTGATATTCCGCCTGCCTGCGCTGGGATTCCTGTTCGGCCTGCGCCGCCGCCTGCGCGGCCTGCGATTGCGCGATCTGCGCGTCGCGCTGGACGGCGGCATTGTGCGGGGCGGCGAGCGCGGCGATATAGCCGAGGTTGCCGTCGTCGATGGACTGGATCTGGAAGGAATCGACCCACAGGCCGATATTGCTCATCTCGACTTTCGACGCGACGAGCACTTCGTCGGCCAGTTTCTGCCGCTCCCGGATGATCTCCTCGACCGTCATCGAGCCGACGATCGAACGCAGGTGCCCGGAGAAGATGCGCCCGGTCAGCACGGACATCTCCCGCTCCTGCTCGGAGAGGAACCGCTGGGCGGCGTTCACGATGGACTGGGTGTCGTTGGCCACCTTGAACGCGATCACCGCACGGACGTCGAGCTGGATCGCCTGCTTGGTGACGCACCGCTCCTTGATCTCTGATTCGAACATCGCCAGCGACAGGTAGCGCACCTTGCGGAACAACGGAATCACCCAGGCGCCGCGTCCGATGACCACTTTGAACGGCGCGTTGTCGCGGCTCTTACCCCCGCTGACCAGCATCGCCTCGTCCGGATCCGGTACATGGTAGCCCAGCACGTCTGTCTCCCTTACTGTTTCAGGTCTCTCCGGCCGGGTCCGGGGTGAGCGGAATCCACGGGACGACGTCGACGACGCGCCCCGGATGGACCGCGATGACCAGCACGGCCGCACCGGCCGGAATCGGCTCGGTGGACTGTGCGATGTACAGCTCGGTTCCCCCGCGAATCGCGACCAGGACCTCG
The DNA here is from genome assembly GCF_000308435.1 of Nocardia araoensis NBRC 100135. Lineage (GTDB taxonomy): Bacteria > Actinomycetota > Actinomycetes > Mycobacteriales > Mycobacteriaceae > Nocardia > Nocardia araoensis. The sequence goes on from NZ_BAFR01000094.1 coordinate 28,559, forward strand.
CCCAGCGTCCCGGCACCTCGGATCGGCGATGTGAGCGTACCCGTCAAACCCACCACCGGGTCGGTCATCGCGCGATCTCCTTCTTCCGGGTCTCGGACCGTCACCCTACGTCTCGCACAGCGCCTTTCGGTACCGGACCGGCGCGACGGTGCGGCGAAACGGCCACGGCGGCGCGAGTATGTTTCTTGCATGGGAGGTCGGCTGGCGCTGGTGGTGGGGTCGGAATGCGCGGCGCTGGGAGAATTGGGTTTCACCGAGGAACTCGCCAACGGCCTGTACGGGAGTCTGACCGCAGCCGGCGGGTGGCGGCCCGCGACCGATCTGGACGGCCCGGTGCTGAATCCCACTGCGGCGCAACTGCTGGAGTCCGTCGACGCGGCCTTCACGGCGGCATCGCAGCGGCAGGCCACCCTCCTGCTCGGCTTCATCGGGCACGGCGTGGCGACGAATGCCGAGGACTTCTACCTGCTCGGCCGCGATTCGCCCGCTGATCCCACCTCGCACAACGCGTTTCACCTGACCCAGGAGATCCGCGAGCGCCTCGACCGCGCCGCGCTGGACGGGCTGGTGCTGCTCGTCGACGCCTGCGAGGCGGGTCAGGGTGTGCAAGGGGCCGCGCGCCGGTGGACCGAACTGCTCGCGCAGTCGGGCGGCCGAATGGAACTGCTGGTCGCCTCGGGCGACGGGCCCGCGTACTCCGGATGCTTCACCCGAACCATGCTCGCCACCTTCGACCTGGGCCTGCCGCTGCGCGGGGAGAACCTGTTGCCCTCGGACCTGGTCGATCCGATCGCCGTGCAGTGCACCCACCAACAGCCGCAGCACCTGTCGTTCAGCTCCGGCGCGGTGTCCACGACGCAAGGCGTCGACCCGGGATTGTGGCTGGTGCCGAACACCGCGCGCCACCGGGACGCGGTGAGCGGACGCTCCGCCGCCGGATTCGTCGACCAGCTGACCAGGGGGCTGCTGCTGACGCCCGATGTGCGCGAGCGTCTGGACGCGATCGTCGACGCGGGCAGCCACCGGCTGCGCGCGGTGCTCGGTCCCGCGGGCGTGGGAAAATCCACGCTGCTGGCGATGCTGATCCGCCCGAGCCTGGTCGACGGGCTCGCCGTCACCCCCGACTACATCACCGCCGCGGTATTCCTGACGGTGAACAGTTCGGTGGAGTCCGTGGCCGCGGAGCTGGCCGCGCAACTCGCCGCGCGCCTGCCCGGGTTCCGGGAGGCGGCGCGCGCGGCCAGGGCGCACCGGCCCAGGGACGAGTTCGACATCTTCGACATCCTGGTCCGCCGCCCGCTGGCCCGCCTGTCCACCGCGGGCCGCCGGGTCACCCTGGTCTTCGACGGGCTGAACCAGCCGCAAGAGGGGACCAGGCGGTTGCTGGTGGCCGCGATCGCCGATCTGACCCGCCGCGAAGATCTTCGGCACGTGCGCGTGATCGTCGGCATCCGGCCCGGCACCGGCGTCGAGGACGATCCCGGGCTGGCGCACATGCACCGGATCGATGTCGCCGAACCGGCGGCCGACGACATCGCCGCCGTGGTGGATTCCGCGCGCGGCACGGCGCCGCTCGGCCCGGTCGACTGGATCGGCTGGATCCAGCGGCTACTGGCGGAGACCCCCACGGACGCGAGCGGCTCGCGGGCGGTGGCCGGTGGCTGGCTGGTGGCGCGCATGCTGCTGGAGGTCGCTGCGGGATTGACCGACAGTGCGGTCGCCGCCGGGATCGGCCTCGATCGGATCATCGCGCTGCGGGTCGAGACGGCGCTGCGCGGGAACGATGCCGAAATCGAGAAAGACACAGCGACATTGCTCGGCGTGCTGGTCGCGGCGGGCGTGGGGCCGGTGCTGCCGCTGGAGCTGCTGGATTCGGCGCTGTTGTCGCTCGGCGTCGATCTCAGCGCGGCACGGGTCCGCGATATCGCCGTGAATCTCGGCGCCCTGCTCACCCGCAGTCATCCCGGCACCGTTCGCGAGTCGCTCGGCGTGGCCCACAGCGCGTTCCTGCCCGCGCTGGACGCGGAGTGCCGTCGCCTCGGCGTGCGCATCGCGGACGCACATCGCGCCTTGATCGCGGCGATCCAGGCCGATGACAGCGACCGGGCCGCGGACTACGCGCGGGGCGCGGCCGTACGACACTGCCTGGCCTACGGCGATTCCGCCTTGGCCATCGACTTCCTGGAGAAGTTGGAAACCGGCAGGTCGGCCGACGACCGCGACTTGTGGGCCGCGTGGACGCCCGATTTCGCGGAGTCACTGGGCGCGGACCATCCCGACACCTTCACGACACGGGAGCGGTGGGCCTATCATCGCGCCGAGAGCGGCGACCTGGTCGGCGCCGTCGCCGATTTCGAACAGTTGCTCGCCGACCGGTTGCGGGTGTTCGGGCCCGACGATCCGTCGACTCTGGACACCCGCGACAAATTGGCCAGCTACCGCGCCCGTTGCGGTGACTATTCCGGCGCGGGCGAGGAGTTCGAGCACCTGCTGGCCGACCAGCTGCGCCTGCTCGGGTCCGACCATCCCGAAACCCTTCGCACCAGGAACAATCTGGCGTCCAATCGCGGCGACGTCGGTGATTTCGCCGGGGCGATCGACCGGTTCGAGCAGCTGCGCGCCGACCGTGCCCGTGTGCTGGGCGGCGATCACCCGGACACCTTGCGCACCCGCAACAGCCTGGCCTACTGGCGGGCGGGTAGCGGCGATCTCGACGGCGCGAAGGTCGAGTTCGAGCAGCTGGTGGCCGACTATCTCCGGGTCTTCGGCGCCGACCATCCCAATACGCTCGGCGCGCGCAACAACCTCGCGGCTTTCCGCGCGCGCAGCGGTGATCTGGCGGGGGCGGGCGCGGAGTTCACCCGCCTGCTCGACGATCGTCTGCGGGTACTCGGCCCCGACCATCCCGACACGCTGCTCACCCGCGGCAAGCTGGCCGCCTACCGCGCCGACAGCGGCGACCTCGATGGCGCTGTCGCCGATCTGGAAAAACTGCTCGGCGACCGGTTACGGGTGCTCGGCCCGGATCACCCGGACACCTTCGACACCCGCAACGAACTCGCGGGCTGCCGCGCCCGGCACGGCGACCTCACCCGCGCGATCGCCGAACTGGAGGTGCTGCTGGTCGCGGAGTTGCGTGCGCTCGGCCCCAACCACGCCGCCACCATCCGGACGCAGAACACCCTCGCGTACTGGCGGGGCCGGGCCGGTGAGCTACCTTCCGGCTGACGCGGCGCCGGTCAGGAACGGTAGAGCGCGCGGTACGCGGTGAGCATCGCGAGGCAGTGCTCGATGATCTGCTCGCGGGTGGCGCGCAGCGAGCCGTTCAGCCAGGCCGAGAACATGCCCGCGTTGCCGCTCGCCATGGTCACCGCCGCCAGCCTGCGCTTGACCGGGTCGTCGATGTGGGCGAACAGATGGTCCTGCATGATCCGGGTGAAGACCGGCATCACCGCGAAGGTGGTCTGCCCGAGCCCGGTGCTGGAATACGGCTCGACCAGGAACAGCCGCGATTTGCGCGGGTCGTCGAGCACCTTGTCCACCAGGATCTCCGACAGCGCGCGGTCGCGGGAGGGGTCGTCGGTGGCGGCGAAGGCCGTCATGGGTTCCAGGAATTCCTCGGCGACCTGACGGTAGAGCACGTCGAGCAACTCGTCGCGGCTGGCGAAGCTCTCGTAGAAATAGCGGTCGGTGAGATTGGCCTTACGGCACACCGCACGCATGGTGACCCCGCTCGCGCCCGACTCGCCGATCAGATCGAGCGCCGCCTCCAACAGCGCCGCCCGCCGCGTCTCCCTGCGCTCGGTGAGCGTCGTCCCACCCCAGATCCGTGGGCCCCCGTCGTCGTCTGCGTCCTGACCTGTCTGCACGGCCCAACGATAGTGCCTGGCGGCGCACCCCGGCGCCGCGCTCACCCGCCCCGCCCTCCCGGGCCTTGCCGAACTGGACTCCACGCCGTCACGGTGCGATAACTGTCGGTTTACTCGACCTGGTTACCTTCCCTCGGATGCTCGGTGTTTTCGGTAGTGGAGGGTAACGGCGCATGAACAACTCCGCTGCGGTGATCTCGTCCGAAGGAATCGGCTACGGACTCGGGCACCCGGGATGGCACCCGGTACGACCAGCGGTTCGTCCTGTCCCGCCGCCGCGCCGTCCGATGCCGCTCGCCCGCGGGCCGCGCCCGGCGCATATCCCGCTCGCCCCCGCGCAGGAACGGATGTGGCACGCCGCTCTATCCGGTAACTCGAGTGACTGGAACGTGGCTCGCGCGGTGCGCCTGTCCGGACCGGCGCTGCGGCCCGAGGCGATCGTCGCCGCGATCGACGACGTCGTCGCCCGGCACGAACCGCTGCGCACCCGCTATCCGAGGACCGCCGCGGGCCCGGCCCAGGTGATCGTCCCGGCGCACGAGGCCGGGCCGCTGACCGACGTCGTCGTGCTCACCGAAGCCGAATTGCCGCGGCGGATGGCGGAAATCGCCGCGACCGAGTTCGATCTGGAGACCGACCTGCCGCTGCGCGCCCGGCTGTGCGTGCTCGGACCGCACGAGGTGGTGCTGGTGCTGGTCGTGCACCACATCTCGATCGACGGGCGCTCGGTGGCCCCGCTGCTGCGCGATCTCGCCACGGCGTACCTCGCCAGGCAGGCCGGAGCCGCGCCGGACTGGCCACCCCTGCCGGTCGACTACGCGGACTACACCCTGTGGAAGCACGCCCAGCTGGGTGATTACTCCGACGAATGGAGCCGCGCCACGCAGCAGTTGCGTTACTGGGCCATCACCCTGGCCGGTCGGCCGCCGGTGCTCGAATTCCCCTGCGTACGGCCCCGTGCGATCCGCCGAGGCGGTGCGAGCGCGGGCGCCGTCGTGCCGGTCGCGTTCGGTCCCGACGTGCACCGCGCGCTGCTTGATCGGGCGTGCGCGGCGCGGGCCAGCCTGTTCATGGTGTTGCAGACCGCTTTCGCGGTATCCGTCGGCGCGTTCGCGGGCTGCGCCGACGTGACGGTGGCCACCGCGGTCGCCGGCCGCGATCATCGGCTGCTCGACGACCTGGTCGGCAACTTCGCCGACGACGTGCTGATGCGCGTGCGGCTCGACCGCGCCGCCGACGTGGAGGAACTGCTCGATCAGGTGCGCAGGGTGGCACTGGCCGCCTTCGCCCATCCCGACACCCCCGGCCAGCGGCTGAAGCGCTGCCTGTTGCAGGACGCGGCCTGCCCGCTGTTCCAGGCGACGCTCATCCTCCAGCGCGGTGCCGCTGCCGAGCCCGCGGCGGACGCATCCGGTGGGGTGACCATCACCGAGGTCGACACCGGAATCGTCCGCGCCAAGCACGACCTCGAATTCGGTCTCGTCGACCGGTACGACCGGCTCGGCGCGCCCGCGGGCATCGACGGCGTGTTCATCTACCCGGCCGCGCTGTTCGAGCGGGACACGGCGGTCCGCTTCACCGAATTGTTCACCGCCACCGTCGAACTCCTGGCCACCGGCTACCGTGGTCCGGTCGCCCCGTTGCTGTCGGGCTTTCCCGCCGGGCGGCGGGACTTCGCGCCCCCGGGCGATCAGCCTCGTTCCAGCGGCAGCCCCGCATCGCGCCAGGCGACCACGCCACCGGCCAAGCTGGCGGCGTCGTAGCCGGCTCGCCGGGCTCGGGCCGCGAATCGCACCGAGAGCTCGCCGACCGGGCAGACGAAGACGACGGGTCGCGAGCGCGGGAACGGGACGCCGTGGCCGAACATGTCGTCGAGCTGGTCGTCGCGGATGTTCAACGCGCCGGGCACGTGCCCGATCCGGTAGGCCATGGCGCCGCGACTGTCCACGATGGTCGGGCGCCCGGTCCGGTCCAGCTCGGCCAGCTGCTCGGGTGACAGGCGCGGCACCGCCGCCAGCTCCTCCTCGGTCGGCGCCGCCGCGCGTTCGGCGCGGCCGAACAGTTCCGGCCTGCGCTTCTTGATGTACGACAGGTACGGCTCGAGCCGATCGCAGACGATGAACACCGCCACGATCGGATCGTCCGGATCGGTCGCCGACCGATCGAGCGCGCCGAGCGTATCCAGCGCGGCGGCGTAACTCGCGCCGCTGGTCGGACCGGCCAGGACGCCGTACCCGGTCGCCAGGCGCAGCGTCGCGTCCACGGCGTCGCCGGCCGCCACGGTCGCGATCCGGTCGTAGAACTCGGGCTGGAACAGTCCGACATCCCACATCTCGCTCTCCGACCGGATACCGGGAATGAAGTCCGACCGCTCCGAAACCACGGCCACAGTGCGCAATTCGGGATTGTGCTTGCGCAGGTAGGTGGCGGTCCCCCTGGTGGAGCCGGTGGTGCCGAGTCCGCCGATCAGATAATCGATCCTGGTGATGCCGTCGGCCGCGAGGTCCTCGTGGATCTCCCGTCCGGTGCCGTGGTGGTGGGCCTCGATGTTCTTCTCGTTGGTGTACTGCGACAGATGCCGGTACACGCCGGGGTGCTGGGCCATGGTCGCCTCGATCACCGAATACACGTCGTTCGGCGTGGTCGGGTCCGGGCACTCGGACAGGCCGGGCAGTTCCACGATCTCGGTGCCGAACAGCTGCAGCAGATCGCGGACCTCGCCCACCTTGATCCGATTGGTCACCGCGCGCAGGTCGATCCCGTACACCGCGCCCAGGACGCGCAGTGCTTTGGCCGTATTCCCGCTGGACGCCTCGATGAGCGTCCGCCCCTCGGCACGGATCTCCGTCAGGTCGTCGCGCAGCATCGCCCAGGCCACCCGATCCTTCACCGAACCGAACGGGTTGTGCGACTCCAATTTCGCGTAGAGCTCCACGTTCGTCAGCCCGTGCACCGCGGGGTCGAGCCGCAGCAGCGGCGTGTTGCCGATGAGTTCGGTGATGTGGTCGTATCGCATCAGCGGGCCTCGACGGGTCGGACCGGAACGGTGGCGGAGTCGGTGGCGTGCGGCGCGATATGACGCGGCCGTGACGATTCGACGGGGAAGTCGAGCTCGTAGTCGGCGTCGTGCACGACGCGGAACCCGTCGGCCTCCCGGGTGACCGCGAGTTTCGCGGGCAGGGGGTGCATGGAGGCCGTCGCGGCGGACAGGTCCATGTGATAGGCGGCGGTATTCGGGAACACCACCGAATCGCCCGGCCGGGGGCGGGCGGGCAGCCATACCTTGTGATTGGTGATCAGGTCGCGCTCCAGGCACAGCCGCCCGGCGAGGTAGACGCCCACCGGACCCGTCGCGCCGTCGCCCGCGGTCGCGCCGGCGTGGGGCAGCAGGATCGGGTCGACCATGACTTCCTGGTCGGCGGGCGTCACCGCATCGCGGCTGAGGTCGACGTGCACCAGCACGCTGCCGTCGGCGACCTCCTTGACGAACTCGACCGTTGCCGCCGTGATGCCGGCGTGGTCCACCAGCGCCTTGCCCGGCTCCAGCCATATCTCGAGCAGATTGTCACCCGCCACCTGCGCCACCGTGCGTCCGCCGTGCCGCTCCAGCGGGGCGTCGAGCAGATCGGCGAGCATGCGGTCGGCGGGGACGGTGTTGGCGTACTTGTGGAACACCGGTGTGCCGTGCACCGCCCCGCCGGCGACGTGGTAGCCGAAGGTGTTGCTGCCCCAAGTCATCGGCTCGCCACGGCCGAGCAGCGATTCGCGCAGCGCGAGCACATAGGCGTCGAACCGTTGCGCGTCGGCGGTGAACACCTGCCGGAAGCCACCGCCGATGTCGAGCACCGAAGGGGTGAGCCCGTGCTCGTAGGCGCGCTCGATCAGTCGCAGGCAGGCGTCGATCGCCCGGACGCGCTCACCGAGGTCGCCGGAGTCGAGGTGGAAGGCCAACCCCAGGAAAGCGACCCGCCCGCGCCGCGCCGACAGCAGTTCGAACGCCTGCTCGACGTGGGCGAGCGGCATCCCGAACCGGCTCACCTGTCCCGCATCGAAACCGGAGACGCGCAGCAGCACAGGTATTTCCGCTTGCTCCGGGGCCAGTTCCGCGATGCGGCCCAGTTCCCAGAGGTTGTCCACGTTGATGGTGACCCCGCGGTCGACGAGGTCGCGCAGGAAGACTTCCCCCTTCGGGCCGGTGACCTCGATGCGCGCCGGATCGAACCCGGCGGCGCGGGCGCTGGACAGTTCCCGCGGTGAGGCGACGTCGATGGCGATGCCCTCGCGTTCGGCGGTGCGGACGAAGGCTGCGGACTGATTCACCTTGTGCGCGTAGCAGATTCGGTACCCGGGAAGGCTTCGCTCCAGCACGGAACGCAGTCGGAGCAGATTCTCCGAATAGACCTGCGGGAATACCAGATGCACCGGGGATCCGAATCTCGTCAGCGTTTCGGTCACGAGTCCGGGAGTGTCGAGAAAAGCGCGGACGATCGGGTGGAGCTGCGCGGGCAGCGCCGGCGGAAGCGTCATACGGCGGCTTCCGACGGCTCGGTGGCCGATGCCCGCGGCAGGTCGTCGGGCCGCTGCGCGACCGGGTTGTAGCCGCCGTCCCGGATCGCCTCGAACGCACGGGCCCGATTGCGCGGGCTGCGGAACTCGGCCACCACCCGTTTGCTGTCCAGGTCGATCTCGACCACGCGGATGTCCATCGACTCCAGCACGCCGCCGATCGTGCGGACGCAGTGCTTGCAAGTCATATCGGGGACATAGAACACCTGGTCCTCGGCGGTCGCGGCGCGGTCGGCGGTCGCATCGTCGAGTTCGGCGCTCACCTCCGTGACCGCGCAGCGGTCCGCGACCTCGGTGAACGTCGCGACGAACCGGTCGACCAGCAGCGGGAGGATGCTGAAATGCCCGCTGTCGAGCTGATGCGGGGTGGCCGCCAGGCAGGCCGGATGGCTGCCCGCGGGCAGCAAGGCGTACTGCCGGGAGATCAGGTCGAGGTCGTCGTGATACTTGGCGATCGCCTCGGCCACCGTCAGTCCTTCGGCCGTGGTGGCGCGCTCCATCACGGCGTGCGCGTCGGCGATGGTGGCGTCCTTCATCGCGCGCAGGGTCGCCACCGTCTCCGCCGAATAGCGGACGGTGCCGTCGGGTTGTGCGATCAGCGTCACCGGGATCATGCCCCGCCGGTAGGTCGAGGCCTGCAATTCCCAGAACCATCGGGTGGCCACCGCGGCGAAGATCCCGGAAACGCGGAGCCCTTCGGCGAATTCGGCGGCATCGCGGTAGGGGGTCCGGTCGGCCAGCAGCGCGTGCTGGGCCAGCACGCGGCCCGCCGCCTCGATGCCGACCCGGAAGATGTCGCGCGGATCGTGGTCGGTGGTCGTGCCCGCCAGTACGGCGTGTTCACCTGGTTCGAGCGCCGCGACCCGCGCGGCGAAATCGACGTCGGCGTCCAGTTGACGCCACAGCGCCAGGACGGTCTCGCGGGCCGCGATCGGCACCGAAGGGCCGAGACCACCGGCGCGGAAGTGCCCGGTATTCGGGATGCCCGCGCTGTCGGTCCACGCGATCCGATGGGTCGCGCTGGTCACCTGGTCCGCGCGGCACGGCCGCATGAAACGCTCCAGATACAGCCGTTGGGAGTAGGTGAGATGGCTGTCCGGCTCGAGACCCAATGCCGTACAGGTGTATTCGAAGCGCCGATGTCGGGGAGCCGCAGCGGGTTCGGTGAACAGCCCTGGCTGCGCCAAGCCGGCCAGCACCCTGGACGCGGCCCGCCGGTCGTAGCGGGGGATGTCGTTACTCACGTGACCTCCTCGGCGATGGTTCGCACGCACGCGACGAATCGGTCGATCTCGTCGGGCGTGTTGTAGATGTGCGTGCTGACCCGCACCGAGCCCGCGCCGCCGGTTTCGGCGGGGACGCAGTGCGCGCCGGTGCGCACCAGGAAACCGAGTTCGCTCAGGACGAAACCCGCGTCCGCGGCGGAGATTCCCGCCAGGGTGAAGGAGACGATCCCGTAGCCGACCTCGCAGGTCGCGTGCGCGGGACCGGGTAGGAATTCCAGGCCGGGGACCGGTCGCAGCCCGTCGATCAGGCGCAGGGTCAGGGCGCGATTGTGCGCGGCGACGGCGTCGAGGCCGAACGATTCCAGCACCTCCAGCGCGCTGCCGAGGGCGAGGATGCCCGGGATATCGGGCGTCCCTCCTTCCAGGCGCGCGGGCATCGGCCCCGGTCGCAGTCCGTCCGGATCCGGCTCGACACCGGAGTTGCCCCCGGGCAGGAACGGCGCCAACCGGTCGTGCACGCGCCGGTGGCAGTACAGGATGCCGGTGCCGGGCGCGCCGAACATCTTGTGCGCGGCGAAGATCGCGAAATCCGCTCCGAGCGCGGTGACGTCGACCGGAAGATGGCCGCCGCTCTGCGAGCAGTCGAAGCACAGCAGGATGGCCGGATCGATCCGGCCGCGCAATTCCTCCAGGGTGCTCAGACCGCCGAAGACATGGTGCAGATGCCCGGTCGTGATCAGCCGGGTACGCGGGGTGATCTTGGCCAGGATGTCGTCGGTGTCCGCCTCACCGGCGGCGGTCACCCGGTAGGGGACCAGGTGGACGCGGCGTCCGAATCGGGCGAGCAGCGCGCGCAGGTGCTGCCACGGGTACACGTTCGACGCGTGATCGCTTGCGTTGTAGAGGATTTCGTCGCCGTCGGTGAGCTCCGTCAGGCCCCAGGACAGCGCGACGGCGTTGAGTGCGGCGGTGGCGCCCGCGGTGAAGACCACCTCGTCCTGGTGCTCCGCGCCGATGAACGCGGCGGCGCGTTCGCGCACGCGGGCGATCCGAGCCGTCAGGCCGGTGGCCCAGGGGTAGGTACCGCGGCCCGCGTTGGCGGTGCCGTTGCTGTGGTACCGCCGGATGGTCTCGATGACCGGAAGCGGTTTCTGTGTGGTGGCGGCGCTGTCCAAGTAGACCTCGGAGGCGCTGGCGAGCGCTGGGAACAGCGACCGCACCGCGGCGGGCGCGAACGTCGGCGTTTCCGGCGGCCGGGGAGTGTCCTCGCTCCGCGTCACCGGCGATCTCGGGGTGGGGGACCGCAACGTGACGCTCCCTTCACACCGGTAACTCGGACGTCACCCACGATACGCATTTTCGGTACGGACTTCGAAGTTTTGTCGTGGACAACGGCTTTCACGACTAGCCTGGAACGTATGCCTCTGACACTGCAAGAGCGTCAAGAGTTCCTCGCGCAGCCGCATGTCGCGGCGTTCTCGGTGGCCGCGGGCGCCGGTCGCGGCCCGCTCACCGTCCCGATCTGGTACCAGTACAGCCCCGGTGGCGAGCCGTGGATCCTGACCGGTCCGGAATCGCAGAAGATGCGCTACCTCCGGGAGACCGGCCGGTTCGGTCTCATGGTGCAGCAGGTCGACCCCACGGTCCGGTACGTGAGCGTGGAGGGCCCGGTCACCCGGATCACCCCGATGACCGACGAGATGCACCGCGAGATGGCCGCGCGGTACGTGCCCGCCGAATCGCTGGACGCCTACCTGAAGGCGGCCGAGGCCTACGGTACGCAGGTCGCTGTCTACCTGCGCCCGGAGCACTGGCTCTCGGCCGACCTGGGGAACCTGAGCGAGCTCTAATACCTGCCCTGTAGGTACTCCACGAGGTGTTCGCGCTCGTCCGCCAGCTCCGAGATCGCGCTCTTGACCACGTCGCCGATGCTGACGATGCCGACCAGTCGGCCCTCGTGCACCACCGGCAGGTGCCGGATGCGGTGGTCGGTCATGGTGCGGCGCAGGCCGTCGACCCGGTCGTCGGGCGCGCAGGTGCGCACCGTGGCGGTCATGATCGCCGAGACCGGCGTGTCCAGCAGGTCCGCGCCCCACGCGTGCAGACTGCGTACCACGTCGCGCTCGGAGACGATGCCCGCGATCGTGTTCCCGTCGGGCGAGACGACGACCGCGCCGATGTTCCGCTCGGCCAGGGCGGCCAGCAGTGTGCGTACCGTCGTATCGGGCGCGACCGTGGCCACGTCGCTGCCTTTTCTGCGCAGGATCTCCGAAATTCGCATGTTTCACCATCCAGACGTCGCGGCACTACCAGGATCGCAATTTCGTGGCCCGGTGACCAGCACGAATCCGTTACAGGCCACGATCAGGTCACGGCGCGGACGTCACAGGCGGCGGGCGACGCTGCGGTCCAGATCCCGGGCCAGCAGGGCGATCGCCGCCTGTGAGATGCCCGCCGAGGTCGCCAGGTCGATCGAGGTGAGCTGGGCGATGCGGCGCAGGCGGTAGTCGACGGTGTTCGGGTGTACGTAGAGCTGGCGCGCGGTGAGCTGCCGGTTCATGTCGTTGCCGAGGTAGGCGCGCATGGTGTCGAACAGCTCCGGATGGGCGTCGAGCGGGTCGAGGATGGTCGCGATCCGCCGGGTGGCCGGGCCGCTGCGGGTGAGCTGGTATTCCACCGCCAGATCCGACATCTGGTAGAGACCGGGCGGCCGGACGCCGACACGCACGAGATTGAGCAGCTCGTGGGCCTGATCGGCCGATTCTGGGATCTGATCGGTGTCGGTCGGCACGACGGTCGCGGTGAGCGGGACCTCGGCGGCGGCGGCCAGCAGCTCGAGCGTCGCCGCCGTGAGAACGGTCTCGGCCTCCTCGCCCAACGGGATGAGCAGTGTGCCGCCCTTGGCGCTGAGCAGCGCGAGCGCGCGGGAGGCGAACACGGTGGCCAGTTCGGACTGCAGCCGCCGCAGCTTCCGGCGCGCGGCGACGTTCCCGTCGACACGCGGGTCACGCTCATCCGCATGCTCCGGAATCGACAGGGCGACAACTTGATACGCCTCCGCGATCGGAATCCCCGTCTGCCGGGCCAGAGCCGAGCTGCCGCGACCGCTCAGCAGCGCGGAGGCGAGCGTCTGCGCCGCCGTCTGGTGCTCCTTGGCGACCAGGTGCTGCTCGTCGACGTAGGCATCGGACACCGCCGCGGTGATCGCCTCGAGCAGTTCGAGGAGCAGATCGGCGGCGACCAGCACTTCCTCGACGTCGTCGGCTTCGGCGGGCGCGGTGACCAGACCGAAGGCGATGCGCAATCCTTCGTGGTAGGCGCGCAGGATGGTGCTCAGCGGCACACCCTCGCGCGCCCAACGCGCGGCCGCCGCGCGCACCGGACCGAGTTGGTCCTCGTCCGGCACGGTGCGGCGGTCGAACATCTCGGCAGCGAGGTTCAGGCAGCTGCGGGTGAGTTTCGTGACGTCCCCGCGTAATTGCTCGCCGGGCAAGGTGCGGCAGGGCGCCATCACGTTCTCGAAATAACCGACCATGTGGGAGGCCACGCTGTCGGTGTTCTGCAAGGGCACCGAAGCCGGCTGTCCACCGATTTCCAGCACCGGGTCGGACGAGTCGGCGGACAGATCCAACGCGGAGTAGGTCATGACGAGTTCGCTCCCCAAAGCCACGCCAGGCGTGCGAGAAAATCGCGCCCGAGTCGATCGATCACTATACGAAAGGGGCGTGTGGACCGGGAGTGATCTGTGAGATCACTTGACATCACGCCGCATTCCGTAGCGACTCGAATGCCGACGTCGGCGTCGCGAGCGAGGTTACGGAGCTGGAGCCGGGTTCACCCCGCGGCGAAAACGTCTTCGCGTTCCGCGGTGTGGCCCGTTCTATTCGTCGTCCAGCCCGGCTGACAGATAGGCGGCCGCCGCCAGCCACTGCCTGCACTGCGGGCCGTGCACCTCGTGGGCGTAGAGAATGTCGCGGGCCTGCCGATAGGTGAGGCCGCCGGGCTCCACACTGCAATCGGTCATGGCGAACTCGGGCGCAGAGTACTGGCGCAAGGGCTCGACGCCTGCGCCATCGATGACGGCAACCCGGGGGGAAGTTCGAAATGGCTCGATCATTCGACTACCCCTCGCGTCCGACGTGCGGCGGGGAGGCCGACGTACTGGTGACGCAGACTCGAACTCCCTGCGTACCTCCCCGATTTCGGGTTCGAGTCTATTCCTCCGTCGCTTGCAAATGCAAGTACATCTGCACGATCGGTGGGAGAAAAAACCGGCGACGGTCGCCGGTGTGAGACCGGCGACCGTCGCTGTGCCGCTTACGGTTTGGTGTTCAGGGGCCTTACGGTTTGCGCGCGACCGCGCCGTAGGCGGAGATCGGGCGGGACTCACCCACCTCCGTCTCGCCCGAGCGCCACTGCGTGATGGAGACGAAACCCGGCTCGACCAGCTCCAGACCGTCGAAGACGGCCTTGATCTGAGCCTGCGGGCGGGGGACATAAGGGGTGCCACCCGTGCCGGTGTAGTTCTCGCACAGGGTGACATACGCCTTGCTGTCGTCGGTGCCGTCCCACATCACCAGGTAGCTGCCCGACGGAACGGCATCCAGCACGGTGTGCACGATGCGCAGCAGATCGTCGTAGGTCTTGGCGTGGCCGAGCACGCCCATGAACATCACGGCGATGGGCTCGTTGAAGTTCAGGACGTGCTTGGCGTCGTTGATGATCCGCTCGGGATCGTGGTAGTCGGCGTCGATGTAGGTGGTGACGCCCTCCGGCGTGGTGGAAGTGAGCAGCGCCCGCGCGTGCGTGAGCACGAGAGGGTCGTTGTCCACGTACACGATCCGGGACTCCGGCGCCACGTTCTGGGCGACCTCGTGGGTGTTCTGCATGGTGGGCAGGCCGGTCCCGATGTCGAGGAACTGGCGGATGCCCTGTTCCCCGGCGAGGTAGCGCACCGCGCGGATGAGGAACTGGCGCGACTGCACCGCCATGGTGGTGATGTCCGGATCGACCTCGATTCCTGCGTCACCTGCGATGCGGTCGATCTCGTAATAGTCCTTACCGCCCATCCAGTAGTTCCAGATCCGCGCGGAGTGGGGGATGTCGGTTCGGATGAGGGGGCTGTGGTCTTCGGGCATGGGTTGTACTCCTAGGCAAAAACGGGTCCGCGACACTGCCGTGCTGGTGGGCGCGTGGGGTTGTCGCGAATGACTGGTACATCCGATGTGCACTGCGACAGTACAAGATTCGCGCTCGTCCAGCGGGCTGGATCGGGGAGCTGATCTCGGCGTTTCCGAGTCGACGTGATCACGTTTCACATCTACCGCCGGATGAGGGCGATCTGTGGGCGCACGGAGGGCGAACTTCGTGCTATCGTCCGGTGTCGGTGCAGATGCAAGAACGTTTGAACGTGCATCTGCACGAACCGAATCGCCTGACTGCGGTAACGGAGGAGTGGGGAAGATGTCGGATACATCCACCAACGAGATCATCGGAACTTGGCGCAAGAGTTCCTTCAGTAATCCGAGCGGCAACTGCGTCGAGGTGGCCGAAACTGCCAACGGCCAAGTGGCGGTGCGTAACTCGCGGGACCCCGAAGGTGGGGTCTTGATCTACACCCGTCCGGAGATCGATGCGTTCGTTCGCGGCGCGAAGGCCGGGGAGTTCGACTATTTGACTAGCTGAGCGGTAACATTAGCGGTCGGTGCGGTGTGTCTCGCGACAGGTGGTTGTGACACACTGTGGGCAACCCCCGGAGTATCGGAGACGAACTCGATGATCGCTGAACCCGATGACGATGGTCATGTGCAATCCGTTGTCGCGGAACGTGGTCCGACCGTGCTACGTATCGCACTGGGCGGCCAGTTGCGCAAGCTTCGGGAGAAGAAAGGCATCACCCGTGAAGCGGCGGGTGACGCGATCCGTGGATCGCACGCCAAGATCAGTCGTCTCGAGTTGGGCCGTACCGGCTTCAAGGAACGCGACATCCGTGATCTGCTGACCCTGTACGGCGTCCACGATGCCGAGGAGCGCGAGTCGTTCCTCGAATTGGCCAGGCAGGCCAACGAGCCCGGTTGGTGGCATCGCTACAGCGACCTGCTGCCGCAGTGGTTCGGCACCTACCTCGGCTTGGAACAGGCCGCGAGCAAGATCCGCACCTACGAGGCGCATCTCGTTCCCGGACTGCTGCAAACGCCCGAATACGCCAGGGCGGTCGTGTCGCTCGGATACGAGGACGCCGATACGGATCGGCGGGTCGCGGTCCGTCAGCGCAGGCAGGAAATCCTCTTCCGCTCGGACCCGCCGGTGGTGTGGGCGGTGCTCGACGAAGCCGCGTTGGTTCGGCCCGTCGGCGGCGTGCAGGTGCATCGCGAGCAGATGCTGCACCTGGTCCGGCTGGCGAAGTTGCCCAACGTGACCATCCAGGTACTGCCGTTCACCGCGGGTGAGCACGCCGCGGCGGGCAGTTCCTTCAGTATCCTGCGTTTCGCCGAGGCGGAACTGCCGGACATCGTGTATCTCGAACAATTGACCAGCGCGTTGTATCTCGAGCGGCGGCAGGACCTGGCGCTGTACCTGTCGGTGATGGACCGGCTCAGCGTCCAAGCCGAGCGCCCGGAGAAGTCGATCGAGATCATGGAAAGGTACGCCGAAGGGCGCTGAGATCGCGCGGTAGCGGTCCGCGCGACCGAAGACCCGATACGCCGAGCGGCCGCCTCCGAATCCGGAGGCGGCCGCTCGTTTTGCTTTGCTGTCCAATCGCTCGGCGGCAGTAGCCGCCGGAAATCTCGCTCTATCGGATCGGCGCCCCGGCGTCGATGGGATAGTGGTGGCTATCCGCCGGCGTCGGGTGGCGCGACGAAACTGCTTATGACCGAGTGTTTCGTGACCTGCCGGGCTCGGACGGCAGGACGGTCGGTCTACTGCTTGATGAAGCTGGAGGCGATTCGCCAGAATGTCGCCGGCTGCAATGCCTCGAGATCCCAGTCGTCGGCCATCGCGTGCGCGGTGGTGACGATCCGGTCGATATCGAAATCGTGCCGAGTGGCCGCCCCGGTGGATTCGACGGCATCGATAACGTATGCCACGGCGGTTTCTCGGGAAAATGCGGTATCGGTGTGGCCGCTGTGGGCCGGTAATGTGCTCATATGTCCACCGTTCGCCGGCTGGTCGGCCAGTGCGGTGTCGGCTGATCCGAACCGACCGCCGGTAAGTGGTTGTTTCATTCGAACGCCCCTGTTTTGTCTGGCGGCGGCAAACCCACGGCGGCTTCGGCCTTCGGCTCGCCCACGCGGCCTCCCCTGATGGTCCCCTGTAAAGCGTTGCGGGACCGAGTTTATGCCGCCGTACCTTTCAGATGCAAGCACATCTGCACGATCGATTGCACATGCGCAGTGCGCATTTCGCGGCCGGAAGTTTGCGGGCACGGTGCCCGACGCGGAAATTCAGTCGTGGCCGAATAGGACGTCCGTGCTGTAATCGATCTGTGTACCCGGCTCGACGAATTGGTCCGCCGCGGCACGCCAGGCAAGAAAATGTTCGGTGAAACGGTGCGCTTCCGCGGCCTCGTCGTCGGTGTAGAGCTGATAGAGAAAGAACCGGTGCGGATCCACCCGATCTGCGCAGACGTCGAAGCGCAGACAACCGGGCTCGGTCCGGACGGAGGCGTCGGCGCTGCGGGATATGGCCGCCAGGAACTCGGCGCGGGAGCCGGGGCGGATCTTCATCGAGACGATTCGACTGAACACGGTTGTTCTCCCATCGTGACCGTTGCGGTCGATCGGCAAGGGCGGTAGCGGGGCGCGTGACAGCTCAGTCGGCCAGTTGTGCAATCGCCCGGCTAATCGGAGTGTCACCCGAGACGAGCTCGAGCGTGCGCCCGTGGGTGTGCGCGGCAGGCAGCAGTCCGGCCGATACGGCCGCCACATCGGCGCGCGGGACCTCGCTGCGCCCGACCAGGGGTGGCGCGAGAGTCACCAGTCCGGTGCCGGGGGAGTCGGTCAGGCGGCCGGGGCGCAGGATGGTCCAGTCGAGATCCCGGCCGCGCAGATCGTCTTCGGCCTTGGTCTTCGCGTCGATATACGCCGCCCACACCTCGTCGGTGCCTGCAGCGGGTGGCGAGCCCGCGCCCATCGAGGAGATCTGCAGGAAGCGGCGCACCCCGGTGCGCTCGGCGGTCTCGGCCAGGCGGACCGACCCGCCCAGGTCGACGGTGTATTTCCGGCGCACGCCGCTGCCCTGCCCGGCGCCGGCGGCGAAAATGGCCGCCCCGCAGCCTTTCACGACGTCCGCCAGCTCGTCGGTACCCGCGTTCTCCAGATCGCATAGCACCGGCTCGGCGCCGGTGGCGCGCACGTCGGCGGCGTGGTCGGGGTTGCGGATCAGGGCGGCGACCTCGTGGCCGTTCGCGGTGAGTACGGGGGCGAGCAGCAAGGCGATCTTCCCGTGCCCGCCTGCGATGACGACGCGCATGGATCACTCCTTCCGGTCGGGGCGGCGCCCGCGCTCAGCGCTCGGGGCCGCCCGGATTACAGCGTGCTTCGACGGTGGCCTGGTAGCCCACCGCCGGGCGCCACGGTTCCAGGTTCCAGCTCGGCTTGTCCGGTTGCACCAGCCGCGCCCACGCCCAGTGACAGACGAACTGATCGTGCATGCCGGGTGCGTCCGCGTCCGCCGAATCGGCCACGACCTCCTGCCATGCTCGTTCGTCCGAGCCGGGAAAGGTGGTTCGCCGCCCGGCCTGGGTCGGGAAGACGAGCAGCCGGGGTCCGTCGATCGCGTCGACCCAGGTGACGTGATCGATCAGCGGCTGTCCCGCGTAGGGGTCGACCGACGGCACGGCAGCGAGCGATGTCGATGCCGGTGACGCCGGTGGGCTCGGGGTGGCCGCGGCGACGGTCGTGGTCGTGGCCGCCGAAGGGTCGGACGAATCGTTTCCGCAGGCGGCCGTCACGGGCAGCAGTCCCGCTGCGAGCAATGCGGCGACGCGACGCCGGGTGACGAGGCGATACGGGTACCGCTGCGCCACGGTCGAGCCTCCTGTGTTCTCCTCGGCACCGGTTTCCGGCGTGCTCATCCGAGCCTAGCGAGCGCGGGCGGTCCCGGCGAGGTTCCCGGCCGGGCCACCGATTGTGGTGGCTTGCCGGTAACGCCGCGGCTGGGGATAGTCGGTGCGGTGCGGTGCGGACGGTTCATGGCGGGGGCGGCGGGCGTCGTGGTGTCGGTGACGGTCGCGTTGGCCGGCCCCGCGGACGCCGGGGTGGGCGAGGCGCCGGGCACCGTGACGGATCTGGTGGAACTGGCGGGGCGGCTGCACGTGGCGGGGGCGACGACCGCCGAACGGCTGACGTACTGGTCGCGTGGCCCGCGTGGGCCGATGCTGAGCACCGGAGCGCTGTATCTGCCCGAAGGCGCTCCGCCGCAAGGGGGTTGGCCGATCATCGCCTACGCGCACGGCACGTCCGGGATCGCCGACGAGTGCGCGTTCACGCTGCGACCCCGGGACTACTACCTGACGTCGGTGTATCCGGATCTGCTGCGCGCCGGCTACGCGGTGGTGATCTCCGACTATGTCGGACTCGGCACCCCCGGCGTGCATCCCTATCTGGACGGCCCGGCCCAAGCTCGCAGCATCATCGACGGCGTGCGCGCGGCACGGGCGGTCGCCCCCTCGCTCGGCACACGCTGGGCGGTGTTCGGGCAATCGCAGGGTGGGCACGCGGCGCTGTTCACCGCTCATCTGGCACCCGGCGACGCGCCCGAGCTGGATCTGCGCGGGGCGGCCGCGACCGGTGCGCCGTCGAATCTGGACGCGGTGTTCCCGATGGCCGGGCCCTGGCTGCCGCGGCTGCCGCTGCAGAAGACGACGACCTATTTCGGCATGCTGCTGGCCGGATTGCGCGCCAGTGCGCCCGAGTTGGACATCGACGGTTACCTGACCCCGGTGGGCAGGGACGTCCTGCGCATCGTGGAAACGGACTGCGCCGCCGAGGCGGACGCGCAGGTGGCAGGCATCGGCATCGGCGCGATGCTGTCGCGGCCCTTGGACGATCCCGCGCTGCTTGCCGCGGTCCGCGCGATGCTGAAGGTGCCGACCAGCGGCTATGCCGTGCCGCTCTACCTCGGTCAAGGGCTGGCGGATCTGGAGGTGCCCGCGCCGCTGACGCTCGAGCTGATCGCCGAGCTGCGTTCCGCGGGCACCGATCTGCGGGTGGGCTGGTATCCCGGCGATCATCTGGGTGCGGCGCGGGAAGCGTTCCCCGACGCGCTCGCCGTTCTGCGCGGTGTGCTCGATCGGCCCTGAGCCCGCTCGCTCAGCGCCAGAGCGATCGGCACGGTAGCCTGCGCAGGCCGGGACGAATCTGGCCGTCGACGGTGACGGTGAGCCCGGCGTGCGCGGCGGCCGAGGTGAACTCCCAGGCCTCGGTGCTGGTGGCCGCGTACTCGAGAACCAGCGCGTCCTCGGGTGTGGGCCCGTCGAAGTAGACGGTGATCCGCCGAGTCGGCGGATCCTGGGTGTCGTCGCGGTCAGCGAGTCTGCGCACAGTGCCGTCCATGCCACCGTCTCCTTCCGGCCGGCGCGGCAGCCACGCCGGTAGGACTGACGGTAAGGGGCCGCCACTGCTGAGAACATGTTCCACGTTATCGGCTGGAAATGTCACAGAACGGACCTGGCGTCCTGGGGTACAGTCACCAGCCGGGGCCCGCCGCGAGCACCGGCCGGGCGACCCAATGTTGTGAATTGTCAACATGATCGCGTCGGGTGGTGTCCCGCGCGGGTCAGGTTGTCGAGGATGAGCACAGCGTCGGACGATTCAGGAGGCACACGTCGATGAGTCAGGGCCCACGTACGTTGGGTAGGGGAGTGGGGCGAAGACGTCTCGCACGTGCGATCGGAGCGATGGCCGCGGGCTTGGTGCTGGTCGCGAGCATGGCGGGCGCCGCGACCAGCGCGCCGTTGTATCCCGAACCCGATCCGGATCCCTTCTATTCGACACCCGCGGACATCGCCGACCGCAAGCCCGGCGATGTGCTCGCGACCCGGGTGATGCCGCCGCTGGCGATCTTCCCGGAGACCACGGTGACCGTGATCCGGTTCCGGTCGACGAGTTCGGAGGGGAAACCGATCGCGGCGACCACCACGGTGCTGACGCCGAAGGCGCATCGGGCCGACGGTCCGCTGCTGTCGTTCCAGCACATCATCAACGGGCTCGGCTCGGAGTGCTCGGTCTCCCGGGTGCTCTACACCGGCGACCCGAATCTGATCGTGCGGGAAGCGCCCGGCTGGAACGTCCTGCTGGCCCGCGGCTGGAGCGTCGCGCTGCCCGATCACCTCGGTCCCAACTTCGCCTACGGCGCCGCGAAGCTCGGCGGGCAGATCACCCTGGACGGGATCCGCGCCGTGAAGCAGGTCGCCGAACTCGGCGTGCAGCGCAGCCCGGTGGCGATGGTCGGCTACTCCGGCGGCGGGATGGCGACCGCGTGGGCGGCGGCCCTGCAGCCGAAGTACGCACCGGAACTCGACATCGCGGGCGCGGCCATGGGCGGCGTGCCGATGAATCTGGTGAAGATGCTCGAGGGGCTGGGGCTGAATCCGCATCCGGTGTTCGGTCTGGCGTTCGCCGCCGGGTTCGGGCTGGAGCGTGAGTACCCGACGCGCTTCCCGCTCAGCGAGCAGCTGAACGAACGGGGTCTGGCCGCCCGCGCGCAGATCGCCAACAGCTGCACCAACGACATCCTCGCCACGGGAGCGGGCCACGGCGCGCTGGACTTCGCCAAGACGACCTCGATGATCAACGACAACACCGCGCGCGCCGTGGTGGAGGAGAACAGCCTCGAGCTCTACGACGGCGTGCCGAAGACACCGGTGTTCGAATGGCATTCGCCGATCGATGGCCTCATCCCGATCGACGCGGTGGTCAACACCGACAAGCGGTGGTGTGCGGCGGGCGCGAAGGTGCAGGCCGAGCAGATCCCGGTTCCGGACCACTTGACCGCGGCGGTGCTGGGCATTCCCGCGGCACTGACTTGGTTGGACGCCCGTTTCCGAGGGGAGCCCGCGCCGAGCAACTGCTGAGCGACGGTACACGCACGGCCGAGCCGGGACCCTTTCTCCGAAAAAGGGTCTCCGGCCGGTTGTTGCGATATGGATACGCGACAACACAACTCGGATGCTTTACTGCGTCCAGTCGTAGGCGCTGACGTAGCCTGACGTCCTGGCTCCCGGTCTGACAGGGGACATTTCGGGGGTCGAAGGCCAGTGCGCCCGGGTGCCAGACGACGTTGCCGTTCGCACCCGAAGGCGTGTGCCATGAAGATTTCGCGTGCCATTGCTGTGGCATTGCTCGCCGCCGGCTCGGTCCTGGCTGTCCCCGCCGCCGCAGAGCCGCCGCCCGCCCCGCCGCCCGGCGGGCTGCTGCCCGCGCTGCAACAACTCATCGATCAGGTGATCCCGCCGCCGCCGATCGCGCCGCTGCCGGAACCGATTTCGCCTGCGCACGAGGCGACCACGCTGTCGCCGTCGCTGGCGGCGCTGCGCTCGGCCACGCTGCCCTCCGCCGTCGGCGACCCGATGTTCGACCTGCTGCCCGCGAACCTCGACGAAATGGCCGATGGACAGGTCATCGAGGTCCGCGACGTGCGCCCGACGGCCGCGCCGCTGCTGCTGCTGCCGATCCAGCGTGCGCTGCTGGTGAAGTACCGTACGACGGACGCGCACGGCGCGCCGTCGTACGCCACGGCGACGCTGATCATTCCCGCCGCGCCGTGGCCGGGGCCGGGGCAGCGGCCGGTGGTGGTGAACAACCTGCCCATCGACGCCCTCGGCCGTACCTGCACGCCGGGATACACCCTCGCGCACGGGCTCAACCCCGACACCAGCACCACCGACTTCCTACCGCCCACGACCCATCTGGCGGCGCTGCGCGGTTACGCCGTGCTGATCCCGGACCACGAAGGGCCTTCGATGGCCTATGCCGAGCCCATCGTGGCCGGGCACGCCGTGCTCGACTCGATCCGGGCGGTGCGCGGGCTGCTACCGGAGGAGTTCGGCGCCGCGAAGTTCGGTCTCGCGGGGTATTCCGGCGGCGCGATCGCGACGCACGGGGCGGTGAAGCTGATCGACGGCTACGCACCGGAATTGGCGGACGTGATCGTCGGCGCAACACTCGGCGGCGTGCCCGCCGATTTCGAGATCCTGGCCCGCAGCATGAACGGCAACCTCGCCTCGGCGATCTTCATGGGCGCGGTGTTCGGGATCGGACGCGAGCGGCCGGAGATCCTGGCCGGGATGAACAATCTCGCGCAGTGGGTGGCCACCTCGCCGGTGAAGAACATGTGCGGCAGCAGCTACGGAGCGATCGGCGTGCTGATGCTGCCGATCGACATCGCCGCGAATTTCCCCGACCCGCTGCATTCGGCGCTGGCCGCGGACATCTATCGGGTGACCAAGATGGCCGGTATGCGGTCGGCGACGCCGCTGTACGTCTACAACGGTGAGCAGGAGTTCTGGATCCCGGCCGAGGGCGCGCGCAATCTCTACCTGGAGCAGTGCCGCCTCGGCGTGCCCGCGGTGTACCGCAGTGTGCTCGGCGAGCACATCATCGCGGGTGCGGTCGGTTATCCGGAGGCCATGATCTGGCTCGACGACCGGCTGCGGGGAGTCCAGGCGCCCGACGAATGCTGATCGGGTGACGGCGCCGGGGGAATCCGGTAACGCGGTGCACCCGCGATCGCGATCAAGAAGTGTTCCCCTTCGGCCCGTCGGTTCGTATGCCCAGATCTGGCGACGGCGCTCCTGCGGCGTCGTCGCGGCTTCGGTACGGTGGGCCGTTCCGGTCGGGGGGACGGCGATTTTTCGAGAGAGGCACATGAACGACATCACGACCACCGCGTCCGAGCAAGCCAAGGCGCTGGTGGGGCGGCACTACCGTCTGACCGACCCGTACGAGGTGGGGCGCGAGAAGATCCGGGAGTTCGCGCGAGCGTTGCAGGACGGCCATCCCGCCCACCGCTACGAAGACGCCGCGGCGGAACTCGGCTTCGACGGGCTCGTCGCACCGATGACGTTCTCCTCGATCGTCCTCATGTTGATGCAGCGCAAGATGTTCGAGTCCGTGCTCAGCGGCTACGACCTCGGCCAGGTGCTGCAGACGGAGCAGTCGATCCGGGTGCACCGGCCGATCGTCGCGGGCGACGAGGTGCGGTGCGATTCCTACATCGAGTCGTTCCGGCAGTTCGGTGACAAGGACTTCATGGTCACCAGGAACGTGCTGAGCAACCAGCACAAGGAAGTGCTGCAGACCGCGCACACCACGGCGGTGGCGCAGACCGGGGTCGACCTCGCCGCCGACCTGCGCGCGGCGGTCGACGGTGTGATCATGACCGGGCAGTCGGCCGCCGACCGCGCGGACGCGGCGGCGGGTCGCAAGCCCGATGACGACGGCGGCCTGGTCGAGAGCTTCGATGAGGTGGTGCAAGCGGACGAACCCGACGAGCCGCGCACGCCGCGAACCATCCCCGCCTTCGAGGACCTGGCCGTCGGTATGGAACTCGCTCCGCGAACGGTGCTGCTGTCGCGCGGCGATCTGGTGAATTACGCCGGTGTGTCGGGTGATTCGAATCCCATCCACTTCAGCGACGTGGTCGCGCGCAGCGCCGGGCTGCCCGACGTGGTGTCGCACGGACTGCTGACCATGGGCGTCGGCGCGGGGTATCTCACCTCGTGGCTCGGTGATCCGGCCGCCGTCACGCGGTACGGGGTGCGGTTCGCCGGGTTCGCCCCGGTCCCGGCGACCAAAGCGAGCGCGATCGAATTCCGCGGTCGCGTAAAGCAATTGGATCCGCAGCGCCGCGCGGCCACCATCGCCTTGACCGCGACGTGTGGGGATCGCAAGCTGTTCGGTCGCGCGACGGCGGACGTAGTGCTGCGCTGAACCGAGCGGCCCGCTGTCACCTGATTCCGGTGACAGCGGGCTCCGCGGTCCCCGCTTCGGCGGGCTTGCGGTGGAACATCTCCGGCGCAGCGCTTTTCGGTATCGACCCATCTCTCGCGACCTGCGCCCTGCTCGGCGGCGCTGTCGTACCCACGGTCCGGTGGGCGAGCAGGCCGGATCGCGGCGGCACGCGATCGTCCAGCGAACAGCGGGCGCCCCGGCGATCGGGAAATGATCTTGCGGATGTGCTTGCACCTGCGCATACGCGGCTTTTCGGGGGGTTCGGTGCTGGAGTGCGGGCACCGCACATGCGAGACTCGGTACATGCGTGCTTCGGTAGTGCGGCCTCAGAACGAATCCATCGCTCGTGGAACGGCTCCCGCCGCGGAGGGCGGCCCTACCGCCCTACGGATGATCCTCGGCGGGCGGATGCGGCGGCTGCGTGAGGCGCGCGGCATCTCGCTCGAGGAAGCGGGCGAGGCGATCCGCGGCTCGCACTCGAAGATCAGCCGCTTGGAATTGGGGCGTACCGGTTTCCGGGAGCGGGATCTGGTGGACCTGCTCGCACTGTACGGCGTCACCGACGAGGAGGAGTGCGCGGAGTTCAAGCGGCTGGCCAAGCAGGCGAACACCTCGGGATGGTGGCATCACGACGCCGACTGGCTGCCGAAGTGGTTCGACACCTATCTCGGGCTGGAACATGCCGCGCAGCTGATCCGCTGCTACGAGCCGCGGGTCGTCCCGGAGCTGCTGCAGACCCCCGAGTACGCCCGCGCGCTGTTCGTGCTCGCGCATCCGCACGAGGACGAGGAGTCGATCGAGCGGCGCGTGGCTCTGCGTATGCGCCGCCAGGAAATCCTGACCAGGCCGGACCCGCCCCAGATGTGGCTGATCGTCGAGGAGGCGGCGCTGCGGCGCAGGATCGGGGGATCGCAGGTGTGGCTGGCGCAGCTCGACCACCTGTTGCGGGTCGCGGACGCGCCCAACATCACCGTGCAGGTGCTCGCCGATCACGTCGGCGGCCCCGCGGTGTCCGACGGCGCCTTCACCATGCTGCGCTTCGCCGAGTCCGACCTGCCGGACATCGTGTATCTCCAGCAGCTCACCGGCGCGCTGTATCTGGACAAGGACGCCGATCTCGCGGCCTATCGCGCGGTGGCGAACCTGCTGTCGGTGCACGCGGCGCCCCCCGAGTACACCCGCGCTCTCATCGCGGCGTTGCGCGAGCGCGAGCCGCAGATCGTCGAGCTGCCGTCCGGCCCGGCCTGACCGTTCGGCGGCGGTACCGGACCCGGTGGAACCCACGAATGTGCGGCGGTACAGGGACTTTCGGCCGTAGATAACGACTGGGTCAACATGGCAGACTCGGGGGATGCGTCCTTCGAACGTACGACAGGCGTCCGATTCGGCAAGGCCGGGCGCCCAGCCGGTGGCCGGAGGCGGGCCGACGGTCCTGCGGATGGTCCTCGGTGGCCGGCTGCGTCGCCTGCGCGAGGCGCGGAATATCACCCGTGAAGCGGCGGGTGAGGCCATTCGCGGGTCGCATTCGAAGATCAGCAGGCTGGAGCTCGGGCGCACCGGCTGCCGGGAACGCGATCTGGTCGACCTGCTCGATCTCTACGAGGTGACCGACCCGGCGGAACGGGACCGATACCTGGAGCTGGCCAGGCAGGCCAATGCGTCGGGCTGGTGGGCACGGGACAACGACTGGCTGCCGAAATGGTTCGACACCTATCTCGGTTTGGAACAGGCGGCCTGCCGGATCCGCTGCTACGAACCGCGAGCGGTCCCGGAATTGCTGCAGACCCCGGAGTACGCCCGCGCGCTGCTCACGCTGTCGCACCCGGGCGAGCCGGAGGACGCGATCGAACGGCGGGTCGCACTGCGCATGCGCAGACAGGAGATCCTCACCGATCCGAACCCGCCGCAGGTGTGGATGCTGATCGAGGAAGCCGCGCTGCGCCGCAGGATCGGCGGCTCGACGGTCTGGCGCGCCCAGCTGGACCGCGTGCTGCACGCGGCGGCGCAGCCGAACATCACCATCCAGATCCTGGCCGATCATGTGGGCGGTCCGGCGCTCACCGACGGCGCGTTCACCGTCTTGCGCTTCGCCGAGTCGGATCTGCCCGACATCGTCTACCTCCAGCAGCTGACCAGCGCGCTGTATCTGGACAAGATCGCCGATCTGGACGTGTACTACACGGTGCTGAACCAACTTTCGCTGCTGGCCCCGTCGCCGGAGCACTCCCGCCAGCTGCTGCGGATCTTGCGCGACGGCGTCCCGCCGACGGTCGACCAACCGATGGACCGCCCCACGAGCTGACCGGGCGGCGGACTGCCCTCCTCGCCGGTGCGGCGCGCGATTCAGCGCGCCCGAATCGGGCATCTTTCCTGCGAGGTGATGCGCATGGCGGGGAAGAGCGAAGTATTGTCCCATTGGGACAATACGGATATGCTCGGAGGCATGAGCGACGACGGTGTCGGTCTGGACGGCCGTCGGCTGCGCACTCGGCGCAGCCGCGAGGCGCTGTCGCGCGCGGCGTTCGACCTGCTCACCGAGCGGGGGCTCGACGCGGTGGCCGTCGAGGACATCGCGCTGCGCGCCGGGGTCACCCGGCGCACGTTCAGCAGGCACTTCGCGTCCATCGAAGAGGCGATTCTCGGCGATGTCGACCAGGATGTGCACCTGTTCAACGAAGCCCTGTGCCGTCGTCCGCTTTCCGAGCCGCCCCTGATCGCCTACCGCGGCGCCGTCCACGACTGGCTCGCCACCGAGTACGGCGGGGCCCGTGCGTCCCTGCTCGCCCGCCGTTGGGCGCTGTTCCAGCGATTCGAGGACGAACCCGAACTGTTCGCCGGCTATCAGCGCATCCGCATCGAGGGGCAACGCGAATCGGTCCGGATCATCGCGGCGCGGCTGGGCGTGGATCCGCAGGCCGATCCGCGTCCGGCCGTCGCCGTCGGCGCCGGTGCGGGCATGCTGCTCGCGGCGCTGCAGAGCTGGGCGGCGGGACCCGATCCGATGGGCCTGCCCGGCCTCGTCGAGGAGTTCTTCGACACCCTCGTCACCCTCACCGCCGAAATTCGCAACGAGGAGTCACCGTCATGTCTACCGGGTCGGTGAACATGTACCGCCGGACGTGCCGACGCGTCGGCCTGGATCGAAATCCGCTGCGCCGAAGAGAAGACCGTGTGCAGACCGGGGTGGCGGTGCTGCTGGCCCTGGTGTTCCTGATCGTCGTGCCCGTACTGGCGGTGACCGTCGGCGGCCGGGTGTACCGCGTCGAGACGGCCGCGGTGCAAGCCGAGACGGCACGGCTGCATCGGGTCGACGCCACCGTGATCGAAACCGGCAAGACGCCGCTGTACGCACCGGTGGTGCCTGCGCGCGTGTCCTGGAAGGACGCCGACGGCGTGGCCCACACCGGCGACTATCAGTCGACCACCGTGGTCGAGCCGGGTTCCACCGTGCCGATCTGGCTGAACGAGCGCGGCGCGATCGTCGAGCCGCCGTCGTCGACCCAGCCTGCGAGCAAAGCGGTGATGCTGACCGCCGGTGCGGTGTTCGGTGTCTGGATCGTGCTCGTCGGCAGCTACCTGCTGCTGCGCCGCGGCCTCGATCGGCGGCGGCTGCGCAGGTGGGAGACCGAATGGATGACGGCCGACCTCACCTGGGGACACGGCTGAGCCTTGGTGCGGCGTGCCCGCCGGGCGAGGGTAGGGAACAGGCGCAGCGGGCACGTCGCGTGCCGGGCCGCAACGCGGCGAACGAAGCGGGCCCGGCACCGCTCCTGAGATTAAGGCATCGGCCTGCCGCACCGCCCGATTCGGCGCGGATCGCCGGAGATCCCACCACGTAGACCCGGTTACGTTGTGACACAACATAACCGGGTCCACGCACCGGCTCAGACCGGGAAGAGGCTGTGCTTGCGCGGGTTGGGTTCGGCGCTCGCCTCTTTCTCGCGCAGCAGGCGCAGCGCCCGCCGGATCTCCAGCCTGGTGCGCGAGGGCTCGATCACCGCGTCGATGTAACCGCGCTCGGCGGCGATCCACGGTGTGGCGACCGTCGTGTTGTACTGCTCGATCATGGCCTCGCGCAGCGCCGCGCGCTGCTCCGGGTCCACCTGGGCGAGCTGCCGCTTGCCGACGATGCTCACCGCGCTCTCCGCACCCATCACGGCGATGCGCGCGGTCGGCCAGGCCAGGCTGACGTCGGCGCCCAGCTGTTTGCAGCCCATCACGGCGTAGCCGCCGCCGTAGGCCTTGCGGACCACGACGGTCACGATCGGGACGGTCGCCTCGATCACCGCGCGGAAGAACCGTCCGCCGCGCTTGATCACCCCGCTGCGCTCCTCCTCCACACCGGGCAGCACGCCGGGTGTGTCCACGACGAAGATCAGCGGCAGGCCGAAGACGTTGCACAACCGGATGAAATGCGTCGCCTTGTCCGAGCATTTGGCATCGATCGCGCCGCCGAGCACCAACGGCTGGTTGGCGATCACCCCGACGCTGCGCCCGTCGACGCGGGCGAAGCCGGTGATCAGGTTCTGCGCGGTGGCCGCGCTGATCTCGTGGAAGGCGCCGTCGTCGAACAGGCGCAGCAAGATCTCGTGCATGTCGTAGCCCTGCCGATCGGAATCGGGAACGATCGAGTCCAGTTCCAGATCGTGCGGCGTGATCTGCGGCTCCAATCCCGGATTGACGACCGGGCCCGGCTCCAGGCAACTCGTCGGCAGATAGCTCAGATAGGTTCTGGCCCAGTCGAAAGCATCCTGTTCGGTGGCGGCGACGTGGTGGACGGTGCCGGTGGCCGCCTGCGCCTGCGCGCCGCCCAGCTCCTCCATGGTCACCTCCTCGCCGGTGACCTCTTTGATCACCTCGGGGCCGGTGACGAACATGTACGACTTCTCGGTCGCGATCAGGATGTCGGTGTTCACCGGCGCGTAGACCGATCCGGCGGCGCATTTGCCCAACATGATCGACACTTGCGGCACGAAGCCCGACAGCCGTTCCTGGCGGCGGCTCATCAGCGCGTACCAGGCCAGGGAGGTCACCGCGTCCTGGATGCGGGCGCCGCCGGAGTCGTTGATCGCGACGACCGGGCAGGCATTCTTGGTGGCGAAATCCAGTGCCGCGGCGACTTTGCGGCCGAACATCTCGCCGACCGAGCCGCCGAAGACGGTCTGATCGTGCGCGATCACCACGACGGGCCTGCCGTCGATCCGGCCGCGACCGGTGACCACGCCGTCGCCGTACATGGCTCCTGGCGTGCCCGGCTGGCGCACCAGCGCGCCGATCTCCACGAAACTTCCCGGGTCCAGCAGCGCGCGCACGCGCTCCCGCGCGCTGGGAATGCCCTTGGACTTGCGCTTCGCGATGCCGATTTCGCCCGCGGGTTCCTCGGCCAGCTCCAGGATCCCGCGCAGTTCGTCCAGCTTCTCTCGCGTACCGCTCATATGTGTTGTCGCCCTTCGAAACTCGTCGCGACGCCGTACGGCAGCGCGGCGCTCGATGCTATCGGCGGTGCGATCTGCTGCACAGCGGTTCGGAAGATCTGATGGAACAGCTCACAGGTTTGCCTCTCGATCCCCCGGTTCATAGCACGCCGCGGCCCCGGCCACCGCGACGACACGGACTGTGCGAGGTCCCAATCGTGGCCGTGGGTGTCGATGAACCGTCCCCAGGGCGCGGGCGGGGACTACTCAGGGCGATGCCGACGGATCTAGGGTGATCTCGACGCAGCGCCGGAAATGCGCGGACGGCGCTGCGTCACACACTCCGGAAAATCGGCGCGTCCGTGACGGCGCGGGGCCGGAACCGAAAACCGCAGTGTCGCAGTGCTTCTATCCGTGCGGTACGGTCCCCGCGAATTCCATCGAAAGCTTGTGATTGCGCCCAACGGGTCGGGCGGCCGCTGATGACTTACCCGATTCGGCGGAACATATCTCGATTCCATCACGATCCGACGCTAACCTTCGGGAGGCATGATGGGCAGCCAGCCGAGAACGAGTACCGAGATGTTGACATCGAAACTCGTCGCACACCTGGCCGGACGTTCCGGCCGCGACGCGTCCGGCGATGTGGCGACGACCGCGCGGAATTGCCTGGCGGCCGCCGTCGAACTGCTGGCTCCGCGTCCGGCGCCCGCGGTGGCCCGGCCGCCGGAGATCGCCGGTTTCGCCTCGCGCTGGGCGCGGGAGGGTATCGCACTGGAAACGGTGCTCGGCGCATATCACGACGAAATCCGCAGCGGATTGGAATTCCTCGCCGACGAGGTCGCCGACGAGCGAACCGATCATTTTCTCGCGGGTGCGCGGCTGGCGGTCCACGTGCTGGAGATGGTGACGGTGGCGGCGTCGACCGCTTACGTCGACGAGCACCGCGCGGTCGCGCGGGAACATCAGACCGCGGCTCAGACGCTGGTCTCCGCGCTGCTGGGCGGGCACGCGGTCGGTGAGCTCGCCAGGGCCACCGGCATTCCGATCGCGCGGTCGTATCAGGTCGTCGCGCTGGGCATCCCGGCGCATCCGGACGAGCGAAGACCCGCGACGGGCCCGGACGCGGCCCGGCGCAAGCTCCGCCGGGTGCAGGCCGCACTGGCGGATCCGCTCGGCTCACGGGCGTTGTCGGTGTTGTCCGCCGCGGGCGGCACGGTGCTGGTGCCGCTCGACGACGTGCCGGCCCGCACCGGAACGTTCACCCTGACCGAGGACGTGCTCGCCATCGTCGGCGAGGCCGCCGAGGTCCCGCTGACCGCGGCGGTGGCCGCCGGACGCACCGCGCGCATCCCGGAACTGGCCGGTCGCGCGCACGACATGCTGGACCGGCTGCGGGCGGCCAGCAGGCCGCCGGGGCTGTACCGGGTGCCCGACGCGGGCGAGACCCCGGGTTGTGAACTGCCCCAGCCGGGTCATATGGCCATCGTCACCTCACCCAACGATCACGTGATCGGTCGTTCGGCCTGATTTTCCGCCGCTATCGTCGACTGTGCCCTGATTTCGAGGGTGAGCAAAGGAGTTCGAGTGACCACCGCGTTGTCCGATCGCGATATTCTGCGCGAGCTGGAGCCCACCGCAGAACGCCTGCTCGATGATCATCTGCGCAAGGCCAAGTCCTGGAATCCGCACGATTACGTGCCGTGGGACGACGGGCGCAATTTCGCCGCACTCGGCGGAATCGATTGGGAGCCCGGCCAATCCGCGCTTTCCGAGGTGGCGCAGACCGCGATGATCACCAATCTGCTCACCGAGGACAATCTGCCCTCGTATCACCGGGAGATCTCGGAGGCGTTCTCGCTGGACAGTGCGTGGGGCACCTGGGTGGGCCGGTGGACCGCGGAGGAGAACCGCCACGCCATCGTTATGCGCGATTATCTGGTCGTGACCCGCGCGGTCGATCCGGTACTGCTGGAGCAGGCGCGGATGGCGCATATGACCACCGGCTTCGGTAAACCCGACAAAGAGCAGCAGTTCCTGCGTTCGGTGGCCTACGTCACACTGCAGGAGCTCGCGACCAGGATCAGTCACCGCAACACCGGAGCGGCCTGCGAGGAACCGATCGCCGAGCGTATGCTGCAACGTGTTGCCGCCGACGAGAATCTGCACATGATCTTCTACCGGAACATCAGCGCCGCGGCCATCGACCTGGTGCCGAACGAAGCGCTGCGCGCCATCACCAGCGTGGTCACCCGTTTCCAGATGCCCGGGGTGACCCAGCCGAATTTCCGGCGCAACGCGGTGCTGCTGGCCAAGCACGGCATCTACGACTTGCGTCAGCATCTGGATGTGGTGGTGCGTCCGGTGCTGCGCGCGTGGCGCGTCTTCGAACGCGACGATCTGACCGGCGACGGCGAACGCGCCCGCGAGGAATTGGACGCTTACCTCGAAGACCTGGAGATCCGGGCGCGGCGGTTCGAGGAGCAGCGTGAGCGCGCGGCGGCCAGACAAGCGGAACGGGCCGCCGCGGCCGGATGACTCTACGCGTGCCGATCACCGCGGTGGCGATGGCCCTCATCGCCACCGCCACCGCTGCGCCCGTGCTCGCCGATCCGGTGCCGCAGACCCCGCCGCCCGCGGTCGACCCGGCCATGACCCGCACCGGGCTGCTCTCGATCGAGGACTTGGGCGGAGGGCACGAACGGCTCTCGATCGCCTCGTCGGCGATGCGCCGGGTCATCACCGTCGACATCCTGCGCGGCAGCGGCGAGGCGCCGCGTCCGGTGCTGTATCTGCTCGACGGCGTCGACGGCGACGCCACGTCGGCTTGGCTGACCAAGGGTGGAGCCGCCGAATACTTCGCGGGCAAGCCGGTGGACGTGGTGCTTCCCGGCGGCGGCACCGGCAGCATGTACAGCGACTGGATCCGGCAGGACGCCGCGCTGGGACTCAACCGCTGGGAGACGTTCCTGACCACCGAGCTTCCCCCGATCGTGGAGTCGCTGCTGCGCAGCGACGGTCGCCGCGCCATCGCGGGGGTGTCGATGGGCGCCCAGGCGGCGATGATGCTCGCCCAGCGCTATCCGGGCTGGTATCGCGCCGTCGCCGGGATGAGCGGCTGCTACTCCACCGCCGACCCGCTCGGTCACGCGGTGACCACCATCACCGTCGCCTCGCGCGGCGGCAACGTGAACAATCTCTGGGGCCCGCCGACCTCACCGGAATGGGCCGCGCACGACAGCCTGCTGCATGCGGAGAAGCTGCGCGGCACCGCCATCTACCTCTCGGCGGCCACCGGGCTGCCCACCGGAGCCGATCTGGTGTCGGTCGCGAACTCCCCGTCGGTCGCGGAAGCGTTGCGCACCGCGGGCGGCGGTGCGGCGCTGGAAGCGGGTGCCAGGGCCTGCACCGAGCGGTTCGCCGGCCGCCTGTCCGAGCTGAACATCCCCGCCACTCTGGAGTACACCGCGGACGGCATGCACACCTGGCCGGACTTCCAGGCGCAACTGCCGAAGGCGTGGCGGGCGCTCGCGCAGGCGCTGGGGCTGCCGCCGTCGTGAACCGGCGGAATCAGCGCGGCGCGCTCGCGTTGACATCGATATGACCTCGGTGCTGTCCACTGTCCGGTTCTCCGTCCTCGATCGCTCGCGCGTCCGCCGCGGTCAGAGCCATCCGGCCGCGTTGCGCGAGACCGTCGAGTTCGCCCGGCTCGCCGAGCGGTGGGGCTATCACCGGTTCTGGGTGTCCGAACACCACAGTGTGCCCGGCGTGGCGGGCTCGGCGCCGACCGTGCTCGCGGCCGCCGCGGCGGCGGCGACCGCGCGGATCCGGATCGGCACGGGCGGGGTGATGTTGCCCAACCACCAACCGCTGGTGGTCGCCGAGCAGTTCGGCGTGCTGGAATCGCTGTACCCGGGACGCATCGACATGGGCTTGGGACGCTCGGTCGGCTTCACCGACGGCGTGCGGCGTGCGCTCGGGCACGACAAACGCGACGCGGAAGACTTCGACGCGCAGCTCGCCGAACTGCTGGCGTACTTCGGCGAAGGCAGGCAGGGTGTGCACGCATGGCCCGCCGAGGGGCTGCGTATCCCTGCCTTCCTGCTGGCGACC
>NZ_BAFR01000093.1 GCF_000308435.1 Nocardia araoensis NBRC 100135
CACGACCCTCACCGGCGCTGCCACCGCGGCGCAGCGTCTGCTGGCCCTCGACCCCGCCGCGATCGCCGCGTGCACGGTCCGGCTGGCCGACCTGTGCGACCGCGTCGCCACTGAGGCCGTGACCGGTCTCGCCGCGCTGTCCGACCCGCTGCAGGACGCGCTCGCCGAGCGACATCGGCGGCGGGACATGCCCCTGTTCGCGAGCTGAAGCCCCGGAAGAAGGAGACCGCGCCATGCCCCCGCATCTGATCGACGGTGAGCCGCACGACCACGGTCACGACCGGCCGAAACGGGACCGAATCCCCGGCGAAGCGCTGCGCATCGGCATCGGCGGCCCGGTGGGTTCGGGCAAGACCGCGCTGGTCGCCGCGCTGTGCAGGCAGTTGCGCGACGAGCTGTCGCTCGCGGTGCTGACCAACGACATCTACACCACCGAGGACGCCGACTTCCTGCGCAGGCACGCGGTTCTGCCGGACGAGCGGATCACCGCCGTGCAGACCGGTGGCTGTCCGCACACCGCCATCCGCGACGACATCACCGCCAACCTCGACGCCATCGACGACCTGGTCGCGGCCAATCCGCCGCTAAATCTGATCCTGGTGGAATCCGGCGGCGACAATCTGACCGCGACCTTCTCCTCCGGCCTGATCGACGTGCAGATCTTCGTGGTGGACGTGGCGGGCGGCGACAAGGTGCCGCGCAAAGGCGGTCCAGGCGTGACATTCTCGGATCTGCTGGTGGTCAACAAGACCGATCTGGCGCCGTTGGTCGGAGCGGATCTCGGCGTGATGGAGCGCGACGCGGCGCGGGTGCGCGCGGACCGGCCGACGGTGTTCGTCTCGCTCACCGAGGACCCGGCCGCGACGCCGGTGCTGGCCTGGGTGCGCGAGCAACTGCGCGCGGTCGCCGAGCAGGACCGGGCGGGCGCCGACGAATCCGCCGCCGCGCACTGAGTTGCCGCCGGTGCGCACGGAATTACGCATCGTCGCTCGCCCAGGCGCGCTTCCGGAAATCCACGCGAGCGGCGGGTTGTCCGCCCGCCGCACCGGTCCGCGGGCGGTTCATCTGATCGGCACCGCTGCCACGCCGCTGGGCGGCGACGAACTCGACGTCGTGATCGTGGTCGCGCCGGGCGCCGAACTGGTGGTGCGCTCGGTCGCGGCGACCTTGGCGCTGCCGGGCGCGGCGACGCCGCAATCGTGCGGGCGCTGGCGGCTCGATGTCGGTAGCGGGGGAGTGCTGGACTTCGACCCCGAGCCGATGATCGTCGCCGGCGGTGCGCGCCACCACACGGTCACCACGATCCGGCTGGGTTCCGATGCCCGGCTGCGGATGCGCGAACGCGTCCAGATCGGCCGCGTGGGCGAGGACGGCGGCGCGTGGCGCGGAGACCTGATCGCCGACATCGACGACACACCCCTGCTGCGCCACCGGCTGGCGTTGGGCGCGGACACACCGGCCGATGACGCGCTGTCCGCACCTCGTGCGCTGGAGAGCGAACTGGTCTATCCGGACGAATGTGCCGCAGCGGTGACGGGTTTGACGCAGACCCGGCTGCCGCTGGCGGCGGGTGGCAGTTTGCTCACCCGCACCGGGCCGGTGCTGCGTGCGTCCGGCGTGGAACGCGCCGAGGTGAGGAGCTGAGCAACGGCGGATCGGCAGTGCCACTCGAATCCGCAGTGCGTTCCCCTGCCGGGCGGCCTGTCGATAGCTGTCCCGTGCCGGATGTGGGATTCGTTCCGTAGTGGTGTAATTCGACCGAGAGCTGGAGAAAGAAAGGGTGGGAACTCGACAGCGTCGTCGGGTTCCCACCCTTCCGGCTCGCCTCTCGGAGATGTCATCCGATCAGCCGTTGGCCGTGTCGGCGGCCTCCGGAGCCGTCTCGGCCGGAGCCGGGGCGACCGGTTCCGGCGCGCTGAGCGCCCGCGGAGGCGCGCTGAGCGCGTGCACCGCCCCGAGTCCGGCGCCGATACCCGCACCGATGGCGGACAGCGGAGCGGCCATCAGAGCCGCGCCGTAAGCGGCCCCGATCGGGCCAGCGGCGAGGCCGATCGGCGCGAACGGCAGACCGATGGCGAGGGCGAGACCGCCGCCGACGGCCGCGCCGAACAGCGCGAACGGGCTGGCGAACACGAAGCCCGCCGCCGCGCCGATCGCGGCGGCGCCCATGGTCTGGCCGGCGACGCGGTCGGATCTCGTGCGCTCCATCCCGATCGAATCGAAGAACGTCGCCATATTCGCTTCGGCCATCGCGGCGGTGTCGTTGATCTGGATCGCCTGCTCCCGGTAGAGCCACTCCGGTGCGTCGACCTGCACATCGCCGAAGCGCAACTTGCCGGAGGGCGGCGCGATCGGCGGCACGGGGTCCACCGGAATCGGCGCGTGCAGCCCTACCAGGGGAGCCAGATACTGGTGATCGGGCAGTGGACGTGCCCATTGCAACGAACTCAGGACGTCGTCGGGGATCCGCAAACCCTCGTACGGGCGCACGTTCGGGGCTTCGGCCGCGGGCCACTGGGCCGCTTCGGCCTCCGTCCTGGTCACCGGAACCGGCTGATCGGGCTCCGCGTGCGCCGTCCCGGTTCCCACCAGCGCGAGAACGAGCGGAACCGTCCCCACGGCGACCAGGGAGCCCAGTTTCGCCCGGTGCGGTGTGGGTGCTCGGTGCTTGCCTGTGCCCATAGATCACCTTTCATCCGAAGGAGACGTCAACGCCTCACATTCGGATCCGCGGGGCGACCTGGATTGGTCGAACGCGCTATGACGGCGGGATCAGCCGGCTTTCGCGTCGGTATGCGCCTTGTCCACGGCGACCCGGCTGTTGGTGGAGGCGCCGAGAGCGGCGGCCAGTTGTCCGGCGTCTTCGTCGTCGCCGTTGCTGATCGCCTCCAGGGCCAATCGGGCGAACACCCACTGCTCGGTGGCGGCCATCTGCCCGCGGCTGCGGCCGAGGAAGGTGACGAACCACTGGATGACGGTGATGATCCGGCTGCGGTAGCCGACCAGGTAGTACAGGTGCAGCGCCAGCCAGGCCAGCCACGCGATGAACCCGCCGAACTCCAGCTTGCCCACTTGGCACACGGCGCTGAACCGCGAGATCGTGGCCATACTGCCCTTGTTGAAGTACTTGAAGGGCTTGCGTTCCTGCGGCGTCTGGCCTTTCAGCCCCGCCTTGATCTGCCGGGCGGCGTAGGTCGCGCCCTGGATGGCGCCCTGCGCCTGCCCCGGTACGTTCGGCACCGACATCAGATCGCCGACCACGAAGACGTTCGGGTGGCCTTTGACGGTGAGATCCGGCTCGACCACGACCCGGCCCGCGCGGTCCACCTCGGTGCCGTCGGATTGGTCGGCGATCAGCTTGCCCAGCGGGCTGGCCTGCACACCGGCCGACCACACCTTGCACGCCGACTCGATGCGCCGGATCGTGCCATCGGAATCCTTCACCGTGACGCCGAACGCGTCCACATCGATCACCATGGCGTTGAGCTGGATCTCCACGCCCATCTTCTCCAGGCGCCGCTCGGCCTTGCCGCCCAGCTTCGGGCCCATCGGCCCGAGCACCGCGCCCGCGCCCTCGATCAGCACGACCCGCGCGTCCCGCGGATCGATGTTGTGGAAGGTGCCCTCCAGCGTGCGGTCGGACAGTTCGGCGATCTGCCCGGCCAGCTCGACGCCGGTCGGGCCCGCACCGACGATGACGAAGGTCAGCAGGCGGTCGCGCTCCTCCTGGGTGGTCGCGAGTTCGGCCTGCTCGAAGGCGCCGAGGATCCGGCCGCGTAGCTCGAGCGCGTCATCGATGGTCTTCATGCCGGGCGCGTAGGTGGCGAAACGGTCGTTGCCGAAGTAGGACTGCTGGGCGCCGGTCGCGACGATCAGGCTGTCGAACGGGGTGACCGTGTCCCGGTCGAGCAGGCGCGAGGTCACCGTCTTGGCGGTCAGGTCGATGTCGGTGACCTCGCCGAGCAGCACCTGCGCGTTCTTCTGCTTGCGCAGCACCAGGCGGGTGGCGGGCGCGATCTCACCGACCGACAGGATGCCGGTGGCGACCTGGTAGAGCAGCGGCTGGAACAGGTGGGTCGAGGTCTTCGAGATCAGCGTGATGTCGACGTCGGCGCGCTTGAGGTGCTTGGTGCCGAACAGGCCGCCGAAGCCCGAGCCGATCACCACCACCCGGTGCCGGCCGTTCTCGACAGTCTGAGTGCTCATCGTCCTGCTCCTCGATGGACCGTGGGGGTCGTCCCCGGCAAGGGTTCCTGACAGCTAAACCGTAGCCGCCGAGTCGGGCACCGTCACGACGAGATCCCCGTTCCTGGCGTGTTGCGGTGCGAAGTCTCACCGCCGCCGGGCCGGGGCGAGGAGGATCGTCGCGACCGAACCGGCCGAGTGCACGAGGTCGAGAGCCTACGATGGTAACTGTCGCTCAGGGAGGATTGCCATGGTCGCCGGTGACCGTGCGGTCGGCCGGAAGCCCAGCGTGCGGGCCGAATCGGAGAACATCGCGCTGATCGAGGTACCGCACGGCCATCTGATCGACCGGGCGCTGGGATTGTTGCCGGAACGGCGCCAGGTGCTGGCCACTCCGCCGCGGGGCAGCGACACCGTTCCGGTGCGCGGCGATGCCGGGCTGCCCTATCTCGGCCGTGCGTTGCACTACATGCGCTGGGGGCCGGCCGAGATGATGGAGCGCTACCGCAGGTACGGACCCGTCTCGCTGAACACCTCGCTCGGGGTCGACCGTGTGCTGGTCGCGGGACCGGACGCACTCGACGAAGTACTCGGGCACCGGCGCCGTGATTTCGGCCAGGGCTGGGACTATTTCATCGGCCCGTTCTTCCGGCGCGGCCTGCTGCTGCTGGAATTCGAGGAGCACAAATTCCACCGCAAGATCATGCAGCAGGCGTTCACCAGGGACCGGCTGGAAGCGCACCTGGCCGCGCTGACACCGGTGGTGCGGGACACGATCGCGCACTGGGTGCCGGGGGAGCACGACGCCGAACACACGGTGCGGCTGTATCCGACGATCAAAGAGCTGACCCTCGAGATCGCGGGCGAGAGCTTCATGGCCGTGGACGTCGGCCCGCAGCGCAAGCAACTCATCGACGCCTTCGTCGACTGCACCCACGCGGGGCTGGCGATCATCCGGCATTCGGTGCCGGGCGGGAACTGGCGTGCCGGGCTGCGCGGCCGCAGAGTGCTCGAGGACTACTTCACCGCGATGCTGCCGCAGAAGCGCCGCGTCGAGACGGCGGACTTCTTCTCCGGGTTGTGCCACGCACGCAGCGAGGACGGCGGCGTCTTCGGTGACGCGGACGTGGTGAACCACATGATCTTCCTGATCATGGCGGCGCACGACACCACGACGACGACCGCCACCGCCGTCGCCTACTACCTGGGCAAGCACCCGGAGTGGCAACAGCGGGTGCGCGCCGAAGTGCTCGACATGGACGCACGCCTCGGCGACACGGTGCCCGCCATCGCGGACCTCGAGGCGCTGCGCGACCTGGATCTGGTGGTCCGGGAAAGCCTGCGGCTGATGCCGCCGGTGCCGGGGCTCTCGCGCCGCGCGGTGCGCGACACCGAGATCGCGGGCCACTACATTCCGGCGGGCGCCCCGGTGGACCTCGCCTACCAGGTGAACCACTTGCTGCCCGAACTGTGGACCCACCCCGAGCGCTTCGATCCGGAACGATTCGGCGAACAGCGGCGCGAGGACAAGTCGCACCGCCTCGCGTGGATGCCGTTCGGGGCGGGCGCGCACAAGTGCATCGGGATGCACTTCGGCACGTTCGAGGTGAAGACGGTGACCGCGGCCCTGGTGCGTGAATACGAGTGGCGGATCCCCGAGAAATACCGTATGCCCTGGGGGTTCACCACGATCCCCTTCCCCAGGGACGGTGCGCCGATGACGTTGCGCAGGCGCGCGGCCGCCTGAGCGGCCGGGCGCTCAGCGGCCCGCGAGCAGGATCTGCGCGAGCTTGGTGTCGGTCTCGGCGCCCTCGGTGTAGCCGCCCGCGTCACCCAGCGAACTCATGATGGCCAGGGTGTAGCGCTCGCCCGGTCCCGCGAAGCCGACCGAGTTGACCACCCAGCCGCCCTGTTCGGCCGACCAGCCGTTCTTCAGGCCGGGACGCATGCTCGCGCCCGCGCCCCACACGCCCCAGTGCTGGTTGGAGTCCACCGCGCGCATCCGGTCGACGAGGTAGTTGCGGTCGTCGGGGTGCATGTGGTTGAGGATGTGGTCCATCAGGCGGTCGAGGTCGGCGGCGGTGCACTTCTGGAACGACCAGTCGGGGAACAGCGCGGTGTTGGTGGGCTGCGGAACCAGCGAGGTCATGCCATCGGCGCGGAAGGCATTGTTGAACGCCATCCGGTCGATTCCCGAGTACTTGGTCCACAGCAGGTCGGCGGCGCCGTCGTTCGAGGTCGCGAGCATTCCCTCCATCAGGCCGCGGTCCTCGGGAGTCAGATTGATGGCGCCGACCCGCGCGCGGTTGAGCAGGTCCGCGGCGATCGCGAGCTTGATCGTGGAGGCGGTCCAGACCGCGTTCTCGGCGTTGGCGTTGGCGTAGACGCCGCCGGAAACCCGGTCGCGCACGACGTAGCCGGTGACACCGGGACGGCTGTTGAGGTAGGCGTCGGCCTTCGCGATCCGGCTGCTCAGATCGCAGTCGAAACCGGGCAGGCAGCCCTGAGTGTGCGCGAGCGGCACCGCGCCCGCGGTCGGGAGCGCGGCGGGCAGGCTCGGGGCGATGATCGCCGCGGCGGCGAGGACACAGGCGGAAGCGGCCACGCGGGGAACGGTTCGGGTGGCGGGGGACGGGTAACGCACGAGGGACCACGATCGCACATCGCGGGTCAGGACGCACGTCTTGAGCTACGGGTCCTCGGTGTGCTAACACCGGTTCCGGTGCTTGCGCCGCAGCGGAATTCGCTATCCCCGCTGGCCAGGCGCGTCAGCGGAAGGCGGCGCGCAGTTCCTCGACGGTGCGTCCGTTGAGCCGGTAGCAGTGCTCGAACGCCTCGGTGTGCCGTTCCCGGGGCCAGGAATGCAGGACGACGGCGCGACCGTAGTGGCGCGAGTTGATCAGCTCCCATTGGTCACCGATTCGGCGGACCGTGAATCCGCCTTTCGGAACCAGGGGAATCACCATCGCATCCATGAACGCGAACCAGCCTTTCGGTGCAGCTCTCTCGTTCCGCCCCGGTGCAAGCTCTCCTCCCCGGTGCAGCACTGTCGCACATCGCCGCCGCGGTCCCCGTGTGACACGTCGGAGTAATCCGTTCGCGTGTGGTCTATTTCACTGGCCCGCGGATGGGGCGGTGCAGTTGCACGTCGGTCGCTGGGCGTATAAACGTGCAGAAAGTCCGAGGCCGGGGCAGCCGGACACCACCGATCGAGAGGGCGCAGATGCCGCTGCACATCCATCGTGCCGAGCGCGCCGACGTCCTCGTCCCGGCGCTCGCCGAGGTGCTGGCGGCGCCGCTGGAGGACCCGTTCGCGGCCGAGGTGGTCGCGGTGCCGGCGAAAGGGGTCGAGCGCTGGCTGACCCAGACGCTCTCAGGGGTGCTCGGCGCGGGCGGCGCGGCCGACGGCGTGTGCGCGAACATCGTCTTCCCCTCGCCTGCCGCGCTGGTCGCCGAGGTGCTGGCCGCGGCGACCGGGGTGGCGCAGGCGGAGGATCCGTGGGCGCAGGAGCGGGCGGTGTGGACGCTGCTGCGGGTGATCGACGCCTCGCTGTCCGAACCCTGGTGCGCTGTGCCTGCCAGGCATCTCGGCGCGCGAGACACCGCGGGCGGCGAGCACCGCGCCGGACGGCGCTATGCCACCGCCGCCCAGGTCGCCGCGCTGTTCGACAGTTACGCCGCCCAGCGTCCCGCACTGATCACCGAGTGGGCGGCGGGTCTGGACACCGATGGCGCGGGAGCCGCCATACCGGACGACCTGCTCTGGCAGCCGATGTTGTGGCGCAGGTTGCGCGCCGAGATCGGGACGCCGAGCCCGGCCGAGCGGCTCGACGCCGCCTGCGCCCGGCTGCGCGCGCGTCCGGATCTGGTCACGCTGCCGCCGCGGTTGTCGCTGTTCGGCGTGACCCGGTTGTCCAGCGACCAGCTCGCCGTGGTGTCTGCGCTGGCCGCCGCCCGCGACGTCCATCTGTGGCTGGTGCATCCGAGTCCGGTCCTCTGGTCGTCTCTGCGCGAGCTCCCCCCTGCCCGCACGCGCGCCGAGGACCGCAGTGCCACGGCGGTCACCCACCCGCTCCTGGCGGGACTGGCGCGCGACATCCGGGAGTTGCAGCAGCGATTGGCGGCGTCCGCGGTCGCCGGTTCCGACACCTGTCATCCGCCCATCGCGCCCCGAGATGTCGCCACGCAGCATGATTCGCCCGTAACTTTGCTGCGCGCGCTGCAAGGGGGTATCCGGGACGACCGGTGGCCGCCTGCGCCGGGGGAGGTCGGCGCCGACGGCACCGTGCAGGTGCACGCGTGTCACGGTCCCGCGCGGCAGGTGGAGGTGCTGCGGGAATGCCTGCTCGGGCTGTTCACCGCCGACGAGACGCTGGAGCCGCGGGACGTGCTGATCATGTGCCCGGAGGTGGAGGCGTACGCGCCGCTGGTACGCGCCGCCTTCGGGCAGCGCACGCCGGGATCGCCCG
This sequence comes from Nocardia araoensis NBRC 100135, assembly GCF_000308435.1. Taxonomy (GTDB): domain Bacteria; phylum Actinomycetota; class Actinomycetes; order Mycobacteriales; family Mycobacteriaceae; genus Nocardia; species Nocardia araoensis. The sequence goes on from NZ_BAFR01000093.1 coordinate 8,655, forward strand.
ATGCGCACGGCGATTCGGAGCACCCGGCGCACCGCTTGCGGGTGCGCTTGGCCGACCGGGGCCGCGGGGTGACCAATCCGCTGCTCGCGGTCATCGCGGTACTGCTCGAACTGGCCGACGGACGGGTGACGGTGACCCAGGTGCTCGATCTCGCCGCCGCCGAGACGGTCCGCCGCCGTTGCGGATTCGATGACGACGACATCGAGCGATTGCGCGAGTGGGCGGCCGAATCCGGGGCCAGATGGGGCATCGGGCAGCGCCAGCGCCAAGCGTTCGGGCTGGCGGATTTCGCGCAGAACACGCTGAACAGCGCGGTGGACCGGATCCTGCTCGGCGTCACCGCGGGCGAGACCTCCGAGGATTGGCTGGATCTCGCACTGCCCCTGGACGATGTGGACAGCAACGACGTCGATCTGGCCGGGCGCTTCGCCGAGTTCGTCGACCGGCTCGCGGTGTGCCTGCGCGACCTGCGCGGTCCCCGGCCCGCGCACGAATGGGCCGCCGTGCTCGGCCGCGCGCTGGATCTGCTGACCGACGTGCCGGACGCGCAGGCCTGGGTGCGTACCGAGGCCAGGCAGGAACTCGCCGCCGCCACCGACCACGCGGGCGACGTCTCGTTGCGGCTGTCCGACGTCGGCGTGCTGCTGCGTTCGCGGCTGGCCGCGCGTCCCACCCGGGCCAACTTCCGCACCGGCGAGCTGACCGTCTGCACGATGGTGCCGATGCGATCGGTGCCGCACCGGGTGGTGGTGCTGCTCGGGTTGGACGACGAGATGTTCCCGCGCGCGGGCGCCGCGGACGGAGACGACGTGCTGGCCCGCGAACCGCTGCTGGGTGAACGGGACGTGCGCAGCGAAGACCGGCAACTGCTGCTGGACGCGGTCATGGCGGCCCGGGACACGCTGCTGGTCTTCCACACCGGCGCGGATCCGGTCAGCGGGGCGCACCGGCCGCCCGCGATTCCGGTCGCCGAGTTGCTGGACGCGCTGCGGGCACACGTCGGCGCCGCGGCGATGAGCTCGGTGGTGACGCGGCACCCGCTGCAATCCTTCGATCGCCGGAATTTCCGGGCCGAGCAGCCGTTCAGCTTCGACACCGTGGCCTTGGCAGGCGCGCACGCGGCCGACGGACCCGTGCGGCCGCGGCCCGGATTCCTGGCCGCGCCGCTGCCCGCCCCGGAGCCGGCCGATGTCGCGCTGGCCGACCTGATCTCGTTCGTGGAGCATCCGGTGCGCGCGTTCCTGTGGCAGCGGCTCGGCCTGCGGGTCCCGGAGCACGACGAGGACATCGCCGACCGGCTGCCCATCGAGCTCGACGGGCTGGCCAAGTGGGAGCTGGGCGAACGCCTGCTCGCGGCCCGCCTGACCGGCGCGGACCCGGCCGGGCTCCGGGCGGCGGAGTGGCGGCGCGGCACGCTGCCGCCGTTCGGGTTCGGCGCCGCCGTGCTCGACGAGGTGGAGCACACCGTGGACCGGTTGGTGCGCGCCGCGCAGGCGGACTACGCGGCCCCGGCGCGCGCGGTGGACATCGCGGTCGACCTGGGCAACGGGCGGCGCCTTACCGGCACCGTGCCGGAGGTGCACGGCGATACCCTGGTCCGCACCACCTTCTCCCGGCTGGCCCCCAAACACCGGATCGGAGCGTGGGTTTCGCTGCTGGCGCTGGCCGTCACCGAGGATCGCTCCTGGCGGGCAGTGAGCACCGGCCGCGGCCAATTCGGCCGTCCGACCTGGCGCTGCGAACTCACCGCGCCCGACGCGCCCGCGGCCGGGGAGATCCTGCGCAGGCTCGTCGCGCTGCGTGACGCGGGCCTGACCGAACCGCTGCCCGTCGCGCCCGCCGCCACCGCGGTCTACGCCGAACGCCGTTTCCGCGGCGCGGGCACCGACGACGCGATCGCCGCGGCGGAGCGTGAATTCAACGGCGGCCCCAACGGTCCGGGGCCGTTCGGCGATCACACCGACCGCCACCTGCGCTACGTCTGGGGGCCGGCGCCCCGGCTCGACGACCTCATGGCCGCGCCCGCCGCGGCGGGCGAACCCGGTGAGAGCACCCGCTTCGGCGCGCTGGCCCGGCGGATGTGGGCACCGCTGCTGGCCGCGGAAAGCCAGGGCCAGCCGTGACCGATCAGGAGACACCTACCGCCACAACGCGTGTCGGTCGCCGCCGGGTGGCCGCGCGCGCGGCAGAATGTCAGCTCGGACAGTCGCTTCGGGTCCGTCCGGCGTGGCCGGGTACCCGGGCGACCGCGACGTCCGCGGACCGCGTGACCACCGGCCGCGCAGGAGGGAGGCACGCATGACCGTGCAGGAAACCTCCTTATCGGCAAGCGCATTCGACGCCGACGCGTTCGAACCGTACGGACCGCTGCCCACCGGCACCACCGTGCTGGAGGCGAGCGCCGGCACCGGCAAGACCCACGCCATCGTCGGTCTCGCCGTTCGCTATGTCGCCGAGGCGGGTGTCGAGGTGTCCCAGCTGCTGCTGGTGACGTTCAGCCGCGCGGCGACCCAGGAACTGCGGGAACGCACCCGCGACCGCTTCGTGGCCGTCGCCGCCGGATTGGCCGATCCGGACGCGGCGAGGGCGCATGCCGACGAATTGGTCCGGTACCTCGCACAGGCCGAGGAAGACGAGGTGCGGTCGCGGCGGCAGCGGCTGCTGACCGCCCTGTCGGATTTCGACGCGGGCACCATCGCCACCACGCACAGCTTCTGCCAGCGCATGCTCGACGAACTCGGCCTCGCGGGCGAACACGACCCGGGCACCCGGCTGGTGGAAACCGTCGACGATCTCGTCGGCACCGTCGTCGACGATCTGTATCTCAACCGCTATGCGCGCGGCGAACCGCCGTTCTCGGTGAAGGAGGCGCGCACGCTCGCGCTGGCCGCGGTGCGGGACCGGCACGCGGCGCTCGTGCCCGACGGCGAGGCCGGCGAGCGCGTGGCGTTCGCGCAAGCCGTTCGCGCGGAGACCGAGCGGCGCAAACGCCTTGCCGGGCTGCGCGACTTCGACGACCTGCTCGTACTGCTGCACGACGTGCTCGCCGATCCGGAGCACGGCCCCCGCGCCTGCCGCCGCATCCGGGCGCGCTACCGCGTCGCCCTGGTCGACGAGTTCCAGGACACCGACCCTCTGCAATGGGACATCCTGCGCAGGTCGTTCCACGGGCACGCCACCTTGGTGCTGGTCGGCGATCCCAAACAGGCGATCTACGCCTTCCGCGGCGCGGAGGTGCTCAGTTATCTGGACGCGGTCGCGCACGCCGATGTCCGCAAAGAGCTCACCACCAACTGGCGCAGTGATGCCGGACTGCTCGCCGCGCTGGACCACCTGCACGGCGCGGCGGCCTTGGGGCACGAGGAGATCCGCGTCTATCCGGTCGCCCCGACCAGACCGTGGTCGCGGTTGTCCGGACCCGCCGAGTTCTGCACGCCGCTGCGGGTGCGTTGCCTGCCGCGCACCGGCGCTGGACCGCTGAACAAGTCCGGCTTTCCGGCCGTCGGGCGCATGCGGAGCAAAGTCGCCGACGATCTCGCCGCCGACATCGTGCGTCTGCTCGAGTCCGGTGTGCTGCTGGATGGTAAAGCGGAACCGATTGTCGCCGAAGATGATTCGCCGACGGTAGGCGACACGGCCCGCAGGCCGGTCGGGCCGGGCGACATCGCGGTGCTGGTGCGGACCCGCTCGCAGATCGACGTGGTGCGCGCCGCGCTGGACCGCGTCGGGGTCGCCTCCGTGCTCGCGGGCGGTATCAGTGTCTTCGCGACCGACAGCGCCACCGACTGGCTGTGGGTGCTGCGTGCGCTGGAGCAGCCGCACCGCGGCGACCGGGTGCGGCTGGCCGCGTGCACACCCCTGCTCGGCGTGACCGCGGCCGAGATCGACAGCGGGGGAGCCGATCTGGTCGGCCGGGTCAGCGCTCAACTGCGTGAGGCGGCACGGCTGTTCACGCGCGCGGGATTCGCGGCAGTGTTCGAGAAGCTCTCCGCCGAGACCCGCTTGGCGCCGCGGCTGCTCGCCGTGGAGAACGGGGAGCGGCAGCTCACCGACCTGCGCCACCTCGCGCAGTTGCTCGACCAGGTCGCCTCGACCGAAGGACTGGGGCTGACGGCGCTGACCCGGTGGCTGGCCGACCGGGTGCGCGATCCCGCCTCCGGCGCCGTCGCCGACCGCAGCCGCAGGCTCGACCGGGACGCCGCCGCCGTCCAGATAGCCACCGTGCACGCGAGCAAGGGACTCGAATTCCCGGTGGTGTATCTGCCGTTCGCCTGGGACAGCGCGAAGAACCCCTATCCGGCGACGTTGCTGTTCCACGCCGACGACGGTGCGCGCGTGCTGGACGTCGGCGGCGCGGACGCTCCCGGATACGCCGAACGCAAGGCGCGTAGCGAGGCCGAGGAGGCGGGCGAGGAACTGCGGCTGCTCTATGTCGCGCTGACCCGCGCCATGTGCCAGATCGTCGCCTGGTGGGCGCCCGCGATCACCACCGCGGCCTCGCCGCTGCACCGCATGGTCTTCGGGCGCGCCGACGGTGGCGCCGCCGTCGCCGCCCGAGCCGCGGTTCCCGCCGACGCCGCTGTCGCGCAATCGCTTTCGGCGTGGGCGCAGGACGCGGGCGCGGCGATCTCGGTGACGGCGGTGGCCGGGGCCGACGGCGTCGCGATCCGGCGCGCGCGCACCGCGCCCGCGCAGGGCGCACTGGCCGCGGCCCGCTTCGACCGGGTGCTGGACCAGCAGTGGCGGCGCACGTCCTACTCGGCGCTGACCGCCTCCGCGCACGGCCCGGCGGCGCCCGGAACCGACAGCGAACCGGAGGACACGCGGGGCCCGGGCGACGAGCCCCCGGGAACCTCCCTGATCGGCGCGGCGGAGCCGGAACCCGCAGGCGCGGCGTCGCTGATGAACGCGCTGCCTTACGGCGCGGAGTTCGGCACCTTGGTGCACGGCGTCCTGGAGCGGATCGACACCGGCCGTGCCGATCTGGCCGCCGAGGTGCGCGATCGGTGCCGCGAGGCGGTGGACGAGCTGATGGCCGAGGTGGATTCGGAATGCCTGGCCACCGCGCTGCTGGCGGTGCTGCGCACCCCACTGGAGGGCGGCTGCCTGGCCGATATCGCCCCTCGGGACCGTCTCAGCGAACTCGAGTTCGAATTGCCGCTGGCGGGCGGGGACCGCGTCGGCTCCACCGCGGCGACGCTGCGGCGCGTCGCCGATCTGCTGCGCGAGCACCTTCCGGCCGACGACGACCTGTTCCCCTACGCCGATCAACTGGCGGCGCTGGAGGACATACCGCTGCGCGGTTATCTGACCGGCAGCATCGACGCCGTGCTCCGCGTGGTGAACGCCGCGCATCCGCGCTTCGTCGTCGTCGACTACAAGACCAACCGGCTCGGCACCGGTGACCTCACCGTCGCGCACTACACCCGCGACCGCATGGCCGCGGAGATGCTGCGTTCGCACTATCCGCTGCAAGCGCTGCTGTACTCGGTCGCGTTGCACCGGTATCTGCGCTGGCGGTTGCCCGGCTACGACCCGGCCCGGCTTCTCGGCGGGGTCCGATATCTGTTCGTGCGCGGCATGATCGGGCCGGAGACCCCCGCGGGCTGCGGCGTCTTCGACTGGCACCCGCCCGCCGATCTGGTGGTGGCGCTGTCGGCGCTGCTGGCGGGGGAGGCGGGGCGGTGACCTCGATCCAGGTGGCCCAGCGGGGAACCGGCCTGCTGCGCACGTTCAACGAGGCGGGCGTGCTGTCGGCCGCGGACGTGCACGTGGCGCTGCGGCTGGGCCGGCTCGGCCGGGAGTCGTCGGAGCCGGTGCTGTTCGCCGCGGCGCTGGCCGTGCGCGCGGTGCGCTCCGGCTCGGTGTGCCTGGAACTGCACCGGATGCGGGAGATCGGCGTCGACGCCGACGAGACCTGGGACGCGGGCGTCGATCCGGCGACGCTGCCGTGGCCGGACATTCCCGCCGTGGTCGCCGCGCTGCGGGTGAGCCCGCTGGTACTCGGTGGACCGGCGGGTCCGTTGCGGCCGCTGCGGCTCGTGGAATCCCAGGGTGCCGGTGATTCCGGTCCGCTGCTCTACCTCGATCGGTACTACCGGCAGGAGCAGACGATCCGGCGGGTGCTCACCGAGCGATCCGCGCACCATCCGGTGGTCGATCCCGGGATCGTGCGCCGTGAACTGGACCGGTTGTTCGACGCGCCGTCCGGTACGGCCCCGGATCGCCAGCGCCTGGCCGCCGCGCTCGCCGCGACCCACTGGACCACCGTGGTCGCCGGCGGTCCCGGTACCGGCAAGACCCACACCATCGCCCGGATCATCGCCTTGCTGGCCGCGCACCGCGAGACCGAGCCGAAGCTGCCCGCGCTGCGCATCGCGCTGGCCGCCCCCACCGGGAAGGCGGCGGCGCGCCTACAGGAAGCCGTTCGCGAACAAGCGGTTTCGCTCGGCTTGCCCGAACTCACCGCCGCCACCCTGCACCGGCTGCTCGGCTGGCAGCGCGGTCGCAGCACCAGGTTCAAGTACCACGAGTTCAACCGGCTGCCCTACGACGTGATCGTGGTCGACGAGACGTCGATGGTCTCCCTGACCATGATGAGCAGGCTCCTGGCCGCGCTGCGCCCGGACACTCGCCTGGTGCTGGTGGGCGACCCGGACCAGCTCGCCTCGGTCGACGCGGGCGCGGTGCTCGCCGACCTGGTCGCCGGACCGGTCGCCGCCACCCCGAATCCCGTGCTCGACGAGATCCTCGGCCCGGACGGGACCGGCGAGCACGCCGAGGCATTGACCGCGCTGGAGCACGCCCGCCTGCGCGGCGGCATCGTCCGGCTGACCCGGGGCCGCCGGTTCGGCGGGCGGATCGCCGACCTGGCCGTCGCGGTGCGGGCGGGGGACGCGGACGCCGCGCTCGAGCTGTTGCGCGCGGGCGGCGACGAATTGTCGCTCAGCGCGCCCGACGAGCTGACCGCGGTCCGCGCCGATGTGGTGCGGTCCGCGACCACGGTCACCGCCGCCGCGCTGGACGGCGACGCGGCGGGCGCGCTGCACGCGCTGGAATCACATCGCCTGCTGTGCGCGCACCGGCAGGGGCCGTTCGGCGTCGAGCGCTGGGACCGGATGGCTGCGGAATGGGCCGTCGCCGCGGGAGCGGGCCCGGATTCCCACCAGGCGCCGTGGTACCCCGGCCAACCTCTGCTGGTCACCGCGAACGACCACGAGGCGCGAATCTACAACGGCGACACCGGAGTGGTCGTGCGCATGCCCGACGGTTCGCTGCGCGCGGCGCTGCAACGCGGCAGCGAGCCGTATCTGGTGCATCCCACGCAGTTCCCCGCGGTGGTCACCGTCTTCGCCATGACCATCCACCGCAGCCAGGGCAGTCAGTACGACACCGTCTCGGTCGTCCTGCCCGAGCCCGAATCCACGCTGCTGACCAGGGAATTGCTGTACACCGCGATCACCAGGGCGCGTCGCCACGTCCGGATCATCGGCACCGAGGAGTCCATCCGCGCCGGTATCGCGCGGCGGGTGCTGCGCGCCAGCGGGCTCTCGCGCCGGGAAGGACCCCGATGAGGAAATCTCACATTCGCGGCGCCCGCGGCGTCTACCTGGTGTGAGCCTGCCCCCGTTCGAGGAAATAGTGGCCGGATACGGCCCGATGGTGTTGCGCGTCTGCCGGGCCGTGCTCGGCCCGTCCGACGCGGCCGACGCCTGGTCGGAAACATTTCTCTCCGCGTTGCGCGCGTTTCCCGGCCTCTCCCCGGACACGAACATCGAGGCATGGCTGGTCACCATCGCGCATCGTCGCGCGATCGACGTCGGCCGGGCGCTCACGCGCGCGCCCGTCCCGGCCGAGACGCTGCCGGAAAGTCCCGCCTCCGCCCCAGGACCCGCCGACTACGACCCCGACCTGTGGGCCGCCCTGCGGGCGCTGCCGACCAAGCAGCGCCAGGCGGTCGCCTACCACTATCTGGCCGGGCTTCCGCACGCGGAGATCGCCGAATTGCTCGGCAATTCTCCCGCCGCCGCCCGCCGCGCCGCCGCGGACGGCCTGAAGACCCTGCGCAAGCTCTACCCGAAGGAAT
>NZ_BAFR01000092.1 GCF_000308435.1 Nocardia araoensis NBRC 100135
ATCGCGGCCGAGGACCTGCTGCACGATCTCGGCGCCATCTCGATGATCGGCAGCGACTCGCAGGCCATGGGCCGCATCGGCGAGGTCGTGCTGCGCACCTGGCAGACCGCGCACGTGATGAAACGCCGCCGCGGCGCGCTGCCCGGCGACGGCGCCGCCGACAACGCCCGGGTCCAGCGCTACATCGCGAAGTACACCATCTGCCCGGCCGTGGCGCACGGCCTGGACCACGAGATCGGGTCGGTCGAGGTGGGCAAGCTCGCCGATCTGGTGCTGTGGGAGCCGGCGTTCTTCGGTGTCCGCCCGCATGCCGTCCTCAAGGGCGGCGCGATCGCCTGGGCCGCGATGGGCGACGCCAATGCCTCCATCCCCACGCCGCAGCCCGTGCTGCCGCGGCCCATGTTCGGCGCCGCCCCGGCGGCCGCCGCCGCGACATCCCTGCATTTCGTCTCCGAGCAGGCGATCGAGGACGGCCTCGCCGACCGGTTGCGGGTCCAGCGCGAACTCGTTCCGGTCCGTGATGTCCGGGCCGTAAGGAAGACGGATCTGCCGCACAACGACGCCATGCCGCGCATCGAGGTCGAGCCGGACACCTTCACCGTCCGCATCGACGGCGAAGTCTGGCGCGAACAGCCCGCCACCGAATTGCCCATGGCCCAGCGCTACTTCCTCTTCTGATCGACGCCGGGTGCAGGTCCGGCCCGCATTCCTGCTCCGCCGCCCGCACCCGCCGATCCGGTAGCGAACGGTGCAGGGCGGCCCCCCGGTGAGGCACCGAGCGCGCCGTCCTCCGAGAACATCGCCTATCTGCTGCCCTGCGCGGTCGGAGAAACCCCGGAGCTGCCCGGATGTCCCGAATTGCTCACCGCCATGCGATCCCGCCTCCAGCGCTTGGACTACCAGATGAGCGAACCAAGCGATCAGCCGAGACGGTGTTGCTTTAGAGGCGTGGTCAGGTTCGTGCCGTTGATGTCCAGGTAGAGCAGGTGCTCGGTGACGGAAAGCGTGACCGTGTTGCGGCGTTCGGTCGCGGCGACGGCGGAATCGATGAAGTCGCGGTCGAAGCTGTGCAGCGGTATCGCTTCGGCGCGATGAATGCGCTTGCCGGTGAGTTGCGCCAGCACCTTGGCCGGATCGCGATGGGTGTAGATGGCGACGCGGTCGGCCAGTTTGCTGCCGCGGTGCACCCGCTCCGCGTCGGGTGCGCCGACTTCGATCCAGGCGGTGAGGCGTCCGGTGCGGTCGCGCACCAGCACGGCGGGCTCGTCGGTGGAGGAGACCCCACCGCCGCTGAAGGCGATGCCCTCCTCGTACTCGAGGCAATAGGCGAGCACTCGGGTCAGCATGAACTCCGCGGATTCCGACGGGTGCCGCGCCACCCGCAACTCCAGATCCTGATAGACGCCCCGATCGACGTCTGCCAACTGGACGGCGAAGGTGTGCAGTGTCGCGCTGAGTGCCATAGCTGCAGGAGCTTAACGCTGACCGGCGGTCAGCCCTCGCGGCGCAGTGCAGAGCGAGGATGGCCGCCTTGTCACGCAGATGAGGCGTCCGGATGCGGGCGTAGCCTTGGTTCGCCCTGGATCCCGTCCCGCGTCACGAGACCTCGGCGAATGAAACCCATTGCTGGTACTTAGGATTCGACGGTGACACTTACTCGTGACGATTTGGCCGGATACGTCGAGCGCGACCTCGACGCCGACCTGGCGAGATGGTTCGCCGGTCGCCCGCCGGTCATCCTTCCGGAGGAGACCCGGCCGGTGGCGCCCTTTCTGGAGCGGCTGGCGCCCGCGTCCGCGGCGGCGCTGGCGGCTTTCGATCGCCGAGTGCGGTCCGGGCGGATGCCGCAGTTCCTGGACATACACGACTGGTCCTACGGTTTCGACTTCGCCGGCAACGACTGCGGCATAGTGGATTCCGACTACGAGACCGAACTCACCGACGACGACGTCTACTCGATCGGCGCGGACGGCGGCGGCAACCTGTACGTGGTGCTCACCAACGGGCAGATCGCCATCTGGTTCCACGAGGAGGAAGTGGTCGAGGAAGGCACCCGCTTCGACGACCTCGATGTCTTCCTCTGGTCGGTCGTGCGCTATCACGCGGTGCGGGCCGGAGCGCTCGAGCGCGCGGCGGTCGAGGCCGACTTCCTGGCGCTGGGACAGGACGGCGCGCTCGAGCCGAACCTCGGGTTGCTGCGCTCCATGAAGTAGCGCGTTCGCTCACTCTTCGCCCGCTCGGCGCTGAAACGGGCGCCCGGCCCGGAGGACGTCCCGCAGCCAGGGAGCTCGGCGGTGGTGCGGGCGGCTGCGGTCGGCCCAGAGCGGATTGGATTCGTCGCGGCGGTAGACCGGGAGTTGTCCGGCGATGGTGAAGTGCAGTCGAGTGGCTTTGCCGACCACCTCACCATCGGTCGCCAGGGCTTCGGGCGCGGGCAGCTGCACGAAGAGTTCGGGCAACTGGCGTTCGCCGTAGACCTTGCTGTGGCCGATCGCCGCCAGTAGCAGCGCCAGCACGGCGCGGGTGCGCGACCAG
>NZ_BAFR01000091.1 GCF_000308435.1 Nocardia araoensis NBRC 100135
AGCATGTCCGGGGCGGCCAGCGGGTTGTGCAGGATGGACTGGGTGATGGCGCCCGCGAGTCCGAGCGCGAGGCCGACCACGAGCGCGGTGAGCGCGCGCGGCAGCCGGGATTCCAGCACGATGAACCGCTGGGCCCTGGTGCCGCCGCCGGTCAGGACGTCCAGCACGCGCGCGAGCGGCAGATGGGACTCGCCCAACGCGATGTCCAGGCAGAACAGGGCGAGCGCCAGCGCGATCATGACCGCGACGATCAGGATCATCCGCGGTCGCAGCACCGCCGACGCAGGCCCGACGCGCAGGGCGGGTCGCGCACCCGCGGTTCGCAACGAGATCGTCACAGGTTCACCAGCTTTCGCCTGCGCACGAACGCGAGGAAGAACGGCACGCCGAGCGCGGCCACCACCACGCCGACCTCCAGCTCGCCGGGGCGCGCCACCACCCGTCCCGCCACATCGGCGATCAGCAGCAGCAACGCGCCGAAGAGCCCGGAATAGGGAATCAGCCAGCGGTGGTCCGGCCCGGTGACCGTTCGCGCGAGATGCGGGACCACCAAGCCGAGGAAGGCGATCGGCCCGACCGCCGCCGTCGCCGCCCCCGCCAGCAGCACGACGGCCGCCAGTCCGAGTGCGCGGCTGCGGCCGACATGCACGCCGAGCCCCCGTGCGACGTCGTCGCCGAGGCCGATCAGATTCAGTCCCGGCGCCGCCAGCACCGCCAGCAGCATGCCCGCGGCCAGGAACGGCAGCACCTGCCAGAACACCGCGGCATCGCGGCCCGCGACGGCGCCGATCACCCAGAACCGGTAGGTGTCCAGCGCGGCGGCGTCGAACAGCACGACGGCGTTCGTCATGGCCTGGAGGAACGCGGTGACCGCCGCGCCGGCGAGTACGAGGGTCAGCGGGCTCGCCTTTCCGCCGCCCACGGACGAGGTCGCGAACACCGACACTCCGGCGATCAGCGCTCCGGTGAGCGCGAACCAGATGTATTGCTCCGGCGCGCTGAAGGCGAACAGGTACACACTCAGCGCGGCGAGGAACGCCGCGCCCGCGTTGAGTCCGAGCAGCCCGGCGTCGGCGAGTGGGTTGCGGGTGTAGCCCTGGACGAGCGCGCCCGCGATGCCCAGGGCCGCCCCGCAGACCAGTGCCAACGCGGTGCGGGGCAGGCGCAGTCCGCGCACGATCTCTTCCTCGGTGGAACCGGCTGCGCACCTGAAGGGTCCGCCGGGGCAGGTGAGCGCATGATGCACGGCGTCGTACACGGTCCCCGGCGCGAGCGTGCGTGCGCCCACCGCGACACCGGCGAGCACGGCGAGCAGCAACAGGGCGGTCGAGACGAGGAGTCCGGAAAGACGTCGCCGCCTCACGGTGGCAAGGGAGGTCACGGCGACGAGCTGCTCCTGGAATCAGCGAGACGGTTGCTAGGTCTGGTAAGCCTAACCTATCTTTCGCTACAGGCGAGCATGGCCGAATGTCCGCCGCGCCGCGCGACGGAGCCGATCCCCGAGGAGGTTCGATGACCGAGCTCATCACCACGCCACATCGCTCGACGACGGCGTTCGGCCGCGCCTGTGCCCGGCTGCGCGCGCTGCAACCGGAGCATCCGCGGGTCTATGCCGTCGCCGCGATCGCCGAGCAGGGCAAACGGCGCTGGTGGCAGCTGGCGGACGGGGTGCGCGAGGGGCGCGTCGAACTCATGTACCGACGGCATGTCGCGGAGATGATCAACGCCGACATCGCGGCGGAAGTGGTTGCCACGGCGCTGATCCACGCGATAGCCGGACGGGTGGTCGCGCTGCTCGTCGCGGAAGGGCGGGCCTGGGATCCGGGATTGGAGAATCTCTGGATCCATACCGACAACGACGGCGGAATCGACTGGGCGGGCCTGTCGGACACCGCGATTCGTGTGGTCGACGGCGATTCTCTCGCGGGCGGCCGTGGTGTCGTCACGCTGCCGTGTGAGCAAGCGATGTACGTCTGGCTCGCGCATCGCTGCGAGTCCGCGCTGACCGTCGTCCAGCGGACCCTGACGCGCTGTTCCGGTCTGAGCGCCCGGCGGTTCTGGTCCCTCGTCGGTGAATCCGTCGCGGGGACTTCGACTTACGTGCCAGATCTGGCGCGGACCGATTCCGTCGTCGGCGCGCGTCGTGGTCAGGCCCTTCTGGCGGCGATGGCCGAGCGGGGGCTCCCGGTACGGCGGTCGGCTGTTGCTTAGTTAGGTAAGCCTGACCTATACTCAGGTCCGGCGTACGGATCGCGCGAGAGTCCCGAGGGCTGCGGTGACCCCCGATCCCTTGCCGCGGCGGGCTCCACTTCCGGTGGGGCCCGCCGCTCTGTTCGCGCACGGCCACCGGCCGACCCGGCCGCTGAACGGCGCCGTCTTGCGGATGAGGCCGCGGCGACGCGTGTCGGGCGCTGTGCGACAGTGAATACATGACACAGCAGGAGACTCGGCAGGTCGGCTCGCTGGCGGACGTCACGCCCGAGCAGATGAACGCCTACAGCGAAGGCACCTTCGCCGACCTGATCGGCCTGCGCTACACCGAGCTGAGCCCCGACCGTGTCCGCGGCGAGTGGGTCGTCAAGCCGCATCTCTACCAGCCTGCTGGCATCCAGAACGGCGGCGTCTACTGCACCGTCGTCGAGACGCTCGCCAGCATCGCGGGCGGCATCTGGTTCGGCGACCAGGGCACGGTCGTCGGCGTGAACAACAACACCGATTTCCTGCGGGCGGTGCGCGAGGGCACCCTGACGGGCGAGGCGACGCCGCTGCATCGGGGCAGGCTGCAGCAGCTGTGGCAGGTCGTCATCACCGATGAGCAGGGCCGCACCGTGGCGCGCGGTCAGGTGCGACTGCAGAATCTGCCGCATCGGTCCTGACCGCTCGACCGGCGACGGCGGAACGGGCGTGCCAGAATGTGCGTCACCCGTCACTGTGAACCGGTGAGGAGCCCGGATGCGACTGTCACCGCATGAGCAGGAGCGCCTGCTGCTCAGCTACGCCGCCGAGCTGGCCCGACGCAGGCAGGCGCGCGGACTCAAGCTGAACCATCCCGAGGCGGTCGCGCTGATCACCGACCACGTGCTGGAGGGCGCGCGGGACGGGCGCACCGTCGCGGACCTGATGTCCTCGGGACGGACGGTCCTCACCCGCGACGACGTGATGGAAGGTGTGCCGGAGATGATCCCCGACGTCCAGGTCGAGGCGACCTTCCCGGACGGCACCAAGCTCGTCACCGTGCACCACCCGATCGGATAGGCGGGCGGTATGCGGATTGCGAGCGCTCCCGAGCCGGACCGAGGCCCGGCGTGATCCCCGGCGAATACCTTTGCGCCGAGGGCGTCATCGAACTGAACGCGGGCGCGGCGCGCCTCGAGCTCGACGTGGTGAACACCGGCGACCGGCCGGTGCAGGTCGGCAGCCATGTGCACTTCCCGCAGGCGAACGCGGCGCTGGAGTTCGACCGCGCGGCGGCGCACGGCCACCGCCTCGACATCCCGGCCGGGACCGCGGTGCGCTTCGAACCCGGTCTCGGACAACGGGTGTGGCTGGTGCCGCTGGGCGGCGCACGCGAGGTTCGCGGGATCAGCCTGACCCCACCGGGCCGTCTCGATGACTAGCGCGTGCGCGGACTTCGCGGAGTATGCGGGCTCAGGAGGTAGGACGCGATGAGTGAGCTGAGCCGGGCGCGGTACGCCGAACTGTTCGGACCGACGACGGGTGACCGGATCCGATTGGCGGACACCGATCTGCTGATCGAGATCACCGAGGACCGCAGCGGGGGACCGGGGCGCGCGGGTGACGAAGCCGTGTTCGGCGGCGGCAAGGTCCTGCGCGAATCCATGGGCCAGTCCCGAGCGACGCGCGCCGAGGGCGCTCCCGACACCGTGATCACGGGCGTGGTGATCATCGATCATTGGGGAATCATCAAGGCGGACGTCGGTATTCGCGACGGACGGATCTGCGCGATCGGCAAGGCGGGCAACCCCGACACCATGACCGGGGTGCACCCGGACCTGGTCGTCGGGCCGTCCACCGAGGTGATCTCCGGCAACGGCCGCATCCTCACCGCGGGCGCGATCGACTGTCACGTGCATTTCATCTGCCCGCAGCTGCTGGAGGAGGCGCTCGGCGGCGGCATCACCACCCTCATCGGCGGGGGCACCGGTCCGGCCGAGGGCAGCAAGGCGACCACCGTGACGCCCGGCGCGTGGCATCTGGCGCGCATGCTGGAGGCCACCGACGGCTGGCCGGTGAACATCGTGCTGCTGGGCAAGGGCAACACCGTCAGCGCCGAGGCCATGTGGGAGCAATTGCGCGCGGGCGCATCCGGTTTCAAGCTGCACGAGGACTGGGGCTCCACGCCCGCGGCGATCGATGCCTGCCTCACGGTGGCCGAGGCGGCGGGGGTGCAGGTGGCGCTGCACTCGGACACGTTGAACGAGGCGGGTTTCGTCGAGGACACCCTCGCGGCGATCGCCGGCCGGGGCATCCACGCCTACCACACCGAGGGCGCGGGCGGTGGGCACGCGCCCGACATCATCACCGTCGCCGCCCATCCCAACGTGCTGCCCAGTTCC
>NZ_BAFR01000090.1 GCF_000308435.1 Nocardia araoensis NBRC 100135
GCCGAGCTGGGGCGCCGGACAGCTGGAACGACAGCGTGCGATGCGCCTTGCGGACCATGCGGGCGCGGACGTCACCGGTGCGGGCGTGCGCCTCGACGGTGCTGCGCTCCAGGGCGGTGAGGGAGAATTCCGCGGCGACGAACAGGGCCGTACCGACGGTGAGTGCGATGAATCCGATCAGGCTGAGCGCGGTGAGCGCGAGGGACATGGTCAGCACCACCTGAACGGTGCTGCGTGACGGCCTGTACGGAATGGGACTGCGGGGAGGAGGACGCCGGGTTGGTCACCCGGCTCGATAGAGGAGCCCTCCTGTGCGGCGCCCTCGGACGCGGGTGACAACTGGATCCTTTCGCAAATGAGTCGTGTTGCCGGTGTCCGGCAACCACCATGCTACCGGCCCACGTGCCGAGTGGCGTGGGCCGGTGCCGGTGCGATGCGCGTGTCGGCGCTCACCAACCGCTGGGCAGCGGGCGGCCTTCGGCGAATCCGGCGGCGGACTGCACGCCGAGCACGGCCTTGTCGTGGAATTCGGCGAGTGTGCGTGCTCCGGCGTAGGTGCACGCGCTGCGCACACCCGAGCAGATGTGGTCGATGAGGTCCTCGACGCCGGGACGCTCGGGGTCCAGCCGCATCCGCGAGCTGGAGATGCCTTCTTCGAACAGCCCCTTGCGGGCGCGGTCGAATTCGCTGTCGGAGGCGGTGCGGGCGGCGACGGCCCGCTTGGACGCCATGCCGAAGCTCTCCTTGTACGCGTTGCCGTCGCGATCGACACGCAGGTCGCCGGGGGACTCGTAGGTACCGGCGAACCAGGAGCCGATCATCACGTTGGACGCGCCCGCGGCCAGCGCCAGCGCGACGTCGCGGGGATGGCGCACGCCGCCGTCGGCCCAGATGTGCACGCCGAGTTCCGCCGCGGCGGCGGCGCATTCGGCCACCGCGGAGAACTGCGGGCGGCCCACGCCGGTCATCATCCGGGTGGTGCACATGGCGCCCGGTCCGACGCCGACCTTGACGATGTCCGCGCCCGCCGCCGCGAGATCCCTTGTGCCCTCGGCGGAGACGACGTTGCCAGCGACCAGTGGGACACCGAGGCCGAGATCGCGGACGGCGGTGAGGGTTTCGAGCATCTTGGCCTGGTGTCCGTGCGCGGTGTCGATGACCAGCAGGTCGGCGCCGGAATCCACGAGGGACTTGGCCTTGGCGGCCACGTCGCCGTTGATGCCGACCGCGGCCGCGACGCGCAGCTTGCCCGCGGCGTCGACGGCGGGCTGGTAGATGCCCGCGCGCAGGGCGCCGGTGCGGGTCAGCACCCCGGCCAGGGTGCCGTCCTCGGCGGTGAGCACCGCGAAGTCGGCGTGCTCGGCGTGCAGCAGGTCGAACAGGTCGCGCGGAGTGGTGGTCGCGGGCGCCCGCACGAAATCGGTGACCGCGACCTCGCGCAGCCGGGCGAAGCGATCGACGTCGGCGCAGGCGGCCTCGGTCACCACACCGACCGGACGTCCGTCGTCGACCACCACGACCGCGCCGTGCGCGCGCTTGTGCATCAGCGCCACCGCCTCGGAGACCGAGCGGTCGGGGGCGAGGGTGACCGGGGTGTCGGCGGTGAGCGAGCGGCTCTTGACGAAGGCGATGGTGTCGGCTGCCGCGGTGATCGGCAGGTCCTGGGGGAGGACGACGATGCCGCCGCGGCGGGCCACGGTCTCGGCCATTCTGCGCCCGGCCACGGCGGTCATGTTCGCCACGACGATGGGGATGGTGGTGCCCGACCCGTCGGTCGTCGAGAGATCGACGTCGAAGCGCGACGCGACGTCCGTCCGGTTCGGGACGAGGAAGATGTCGTCGTAGGTCAGGTCGTACGGCGGCTGATGACCGGGGAGAAAGCGCACTCGACCGATGATATCCGCGCCGACCGGTGCGCGCCGTTCTCCCGGACTCGCCAGGGGCTCGTCAGCGCCGGGTCGGTTTATGAACAGTTGTTCATGAACGTTTGTTCAGGCCCGGCCACGCGCGGTCAGACGTAGGTGAAGGGCAGCGCGTTGCTGATGCCGTCCAGCTCCACTTCGACGGTGACGTCCACCGTGCCTGTTCCCGTCGGGGAGATGGCCGTGATCTGGGTGTCGGAGTCGATGGTGAACGTGGTCGCCTTCGTACCGAAGCGCACGGTCAGAGGACCGACATTGCTGAACCCGGAGCCGGTGATCACCACCGTACTGAAAGTCGTCGCCGGGCCGGAATTGGGTGTGAGGGAGGTGAGTACAGCTGCCATGGTTCGACTCCAAGCCGAATATAGTGAAAGGGATTACCTTGCAACGGATGTCGATCTTCTGCGGCAACCGCTACATATTCAGTAAGCCTCCGGCGACGGCTCTGCGACAAGGGATCCGATGTCCGGTTTCGTCCGGTTTCGAACCGATGCCACGGCTACCTGGGATCAGCACCCTCGGCCTGCTCGATGGGGTGGGCCCGACAAGCACCGACGACCCGACGAATTGACGGTTAGGAAATCGGAGGTCTCCCTCTGCTCGGGGCCCGCCGTACCCGACCGATTCAGGCGGCGGCCTGCGAACGGGAGAGCATGATCGTCGCGGCCGCCATCACGATCACCGCACCGGCGGTGACGACCAGTCCCGCGGTGTCCGTCTGCAACCGCTCGTCCAGCACGGCGATGCCGATGAACGCCGCGGCCAGTGGCTCGACGACCGTGACGGCGGGCAGCGACGCGGTCAGGGGCCCCGCTTGATAGGCGCGTTGCTGGAGGTACACGCCCGTGACGCCGGCTCCGATCAGCGCCCAGGTCTGCCAGCCGCTCAGCACGTCCCCGAGACCGTGCTCGAACAGGTCGGTGACGTAGTCGGTGAGCGCGGCGGCCAGTCCGTAGAGCGCCCCGCTCGCGGCCCCGATCAACAGGGCGCGCCACGCCGGATCATGCGCGGCGATCCCACCGACCGTTGCGGCGACGATCAATCCGAGCAGGATGCCCAGCGGCACGAGCCACTCCCGCAGGGGCGCGTTGGAATCACCCTCGGTCGGATTGCCGACGAGCAGGAAGCAGGCCAGCGCGGCGGCCAGCACGAGCGCGGTCGCCCAGGTGCGCGGCGCAACGCGGCGGTCGTTGAGCCGGGCCGACAGCGGCAGCGCGAACACCAGCGCGCTCACCAGGATCGGCTGCACCAGCAGCACCGCGCCCAACGCGAGCGCGAGGACCTGCATGGCGTATCCGCCCGCGTCGCCGACGACGCCCGCCCACCAGCGCGGGGTGCGCAGCAGCGAGCGGATCAGCGAGGCACCCTCCGGCACCGCGGCCGCCGCGTGCTGTTGCGCGACCGCGGCGATCGCGAACAGCAGCGCCGCGAGCAGTGCGCAGAGGACGGCCGCTGCCGCGTGGGTCGACACCTTCTAGTTTGCCCTGCGGTTGCCAAGCTGTGGCGACTGCTGCGCTCGCACGGCGCGTCGCCGGGTCCGGCTCGGCGTGTCGCCGGAGGCGGAAGTCGCGGAGTGTCCGGAGAATCCGCCCGCCGCGCCGGAACGGCGGGTGGACGCGCCCTCGCCCGAACCCGCACCGTATCCGGCGGCGTTGCCTGCGGCGGGCTTCCCGGCGGCGTTCGCGTGGCCGCGCCGACGCCCCGGCGCGGTGACCGCTTCGCCACCACGGCCCGGCACCGAGCCCGACCGGGACTGCTTCGCGGCACCGGCGCCGCGGCCACCGGCCGGAGCCGTCTCCGACCGCCGGTTCGCTCGGCGGCGTGCGGGCTTCGGCGTCTGGGTGGCGGCCACGGGTGCGGCGGAAGGCGGGACCACCGGGATACCGGACGGGCGGCGGGCTCCGGTGATCTCGGCCAGCGTGCGGTCGCCGGGACGGACTCGGACCCCGTCGACCTCCACACCCGCCTTCCGGGCCATTGCCTCCACCTCGCGGCGCTCTTCGTCCATGACCAGCGTGACGACCACGCCGTCCTCGCCCGCGCGGGCGGTGCGCCCGGCCCGGTGCAGATACGCCTTCGGCTCCGGCGGCGGGTCGACATGCACGACGAGGGAGATCCCGTCGACGTGAATGCCACGGGCGGCGACATCGGTGGTGACCAGCACCGGCACCGAGCCGTCGGCGAACGCGGCCAGGGTGCGGGTGCGGTTGTTCTGCGCCTTGCCGCCGTGCAGCGCGCCCGCGGGGATGCCGGCGCCGCGCAGCTGCTTGGCGAGCCGGTCGGCGCCGTGCTTGGTGCGGACGAACATGATGGTCAGCCCGTCGCGGGCGGCGATCTCGGTGGCGACCGCCCGCTTGGTCACCTTGTCGCCGACGTAGAGCAGATGATGCGACATGGTGGTGACCGACGCCGACGGCGGCGCGGTGGAATGCGTGACGGGGGAGCGCAGGTAACGCTTGACCAGTTTGTCCACCTCGCCGTCCAGCGTGGCCGAGAACAGCAGGCGCTGACCGTCGCGCGGCGTGCGGTCGAGCAACTTGGTCACCTGCGGCAGGAATCCCATGTCGGCCATGTGGTCGGCTTCGTCCAGCGCGGTGATCGTCACGTCGGACAGATCGGCGGATCCCTGAGCGAGGAGGTCGGCGAGCCGCCCCGGCGTGGCGATGAGCAGGTCGACGCCACGGGCGAGGCGGTCGGCTTGGCGTTTGATCGGGGCGCCGCCCACCACCGAAGCCACTCGCAGGCCGAGTGCGAGCGCCGGTTCGTCGAGCGCGCGCTCGATCTGGGCGGCCAGCTCGCGCGTCGGCACCAGCACGAGTCCGCGCGGGCGGCCCGGCTTGGCCGCGCCGCCTGCCAGCCGGGCGAGCATCGGGAGGCCGAAGGCGAGGGTCTTTCCGGAACCGGTCGGCCCGCGGCCGAGCAGGTCCTTGCCGGCCAGGACGTCCGGCGCCGTGGCGGCCTGGATCGGGAACGGCGTCTCGATGCCGTCGCGTCGCAGTGCTTGGACGAGCACGGCGGGCAGGCCCAGATCCGCGAAGGACACGGGGGGCGCCGCGGCGACGGTGGTCGAGGGGGTCACGAGGAGGGTGTGCCTTTCGTCGCACGGCGCGTTCCACGCGGAACGCGCTGTTCGGTGGGATGGAGAGCGGCGCGCGATGGTTTCACCGCGCGGTGGCGCGGGCGATGACGCGCGCCGGATGGAGCGAAAGGATGCGGCCGACCGGAGGCGGGCCGAAGGTCCAGGATACGTGCCGGGAAGTCAGCCGTGGAACAGCCGACTCAGTTCCACGAGCCAGGGTACGGCCACGGCCTGCGTCGGCACCACCAGGATGGCGGCCGAGCCGAGGTAGGCGGCGGTGGCGATGCGGATGTCCCCGATCCGTCCGCTGAGCCGCTGGATGCGGATGAGCGTGGTGGGTCCGCCCGCGGCGAGCGCGCCCTGCGGCGCGGTGGACTTCGCACAGGCGACGAGGGCGCGGGCCAGCGGCTTCGGTCCGGTGACCTTGACCGCGGAGTCGTCGGCGAGCAACTCGATGAGCAGTTTCACCGAGCCGAGCGCGGCCTTGCTGCGCACCACCCGGGGAAACGCCTCGTGCACGGCCGTGAACGCCTCCAGCACGAGATCGTGCCTGGCCCGCAGATGCGAACGTTCGTGGCTGACGATGGCGGTGACCTCGGCGTCGGCGAGATTGGTCAGGGTGCCTTCGCTGAGCACGACGCGCTGGCGCAGGCCGGGCAGGCAGTAGGCGATGGGCTCGGTGGCGGCCAGCACCCGGATGTCGGCCGCGCGCCGGTGCGGACCGCTCTGGTCCAGCAGGTCGACGAGCATGCGGTGCCGGGCCCGCCGTCTGCGGGTGTGCACGCCGACCCGGATGATCGCGTAGATCAACCGGGCGCCGATCAGCAGCGTGAGCGCGAAGACGAACACGTACGCCAGCCACAGCGGCAGGCCGAGCGCGTCGATCTCCCTGGTCGGCGCGGTGGTCGGACGTCCGTCGGGGCCGGGCACGAGCAGCTCGGCGGCGATGGCCAGCCCGGAACCGAACGCGCTGAGCACGGCGGCGAGCGCGATGGCCTGCCAGAGCACCAGCGCTGCGCGGGGCGTCCGGTAGGTCCAGGTCGCCCGGCTGAGCAAGGCCGGGGCAGGCCCCGCGAGAAGCAATGCCAGTCCGGCGAATACCGGCGCGGTTGCGTTCATCGACTCAGCTCACTGCGTTGTGGGGCCAGGGCGCCCGAGGAGTCTACTGCGGCGGTGGCGCCGAGTCCTCGGTTGCTTCGAGCTTAGCGAGTGCTTCGCGTAGCGCGGCAGCCTCGTCCTTGCCGACCTGCTCCACGAAGTGGACCAGAGCGGCGGCGCGGCTGCCCGCCGCGTCGGCCTGTTGCAGCGCGTCGACCATCAGACTGGCCACTAGTTCGTCGCGAGTGTGCACGGGCGCGTAACGGTGCGCCCGGTCGTCGCGCCGCTGCACCACGAGGTTCTTCTTCGCGAGGCGTTGCAGCACGGTCATCACCGTGGTGTACGCGAGCTCACGGCGTGCGGCGAGCGCCTCGTGCACCTGCCGGACCGTTTGTGGTTCGTCGGCCGACCACAACTGGTCCATGACCGCTTTCTCGAGTTCACCAAGACCTGCCATTCCACAATTTTAGGTACTCAACGACGAGGACGCGTACTACAGGGTGTCGTAACTATGGAGTAGCTGGTGTGTCATTTCTCATACGGCGCGGTCTCGGGCGCCGTGGCAGCGGGTCCGCCCGCCTTTCCGCGCACGTGCCGCGCGCCGATCGGCACGATCATCGGCCGGCCCGACACCGGGTCCTCGAGCACCGTGGCATCCAGGTCGAACACCTCGCGCAGCAGTTCCACCGACACCACCTCGCCCGGTGCGCCCGCGGCGACGACGCGTCCGTCGTGCATGACGACCAGCTGGTCGCTGTAGCGGATCGCGAGATTGAGATCGTGCAGCACCATGACGACGGTGCGCCCGAGATCGGCGTGCAACCGGTCCACCAGGTCGAGCACCTCGATGGAGTGCGCGAGGTCCAGATAGGTGGTCGGCTCGTCGAGCAGCAGGATATCGGTGCCCTGGGCCAGCGCCATCGAGATCCAGGCGCGTTGGCGCTGGCCACCGGACAGCTCGTCGAGCGGGCGCTCGGCGAGATCGGCGATCCCGGTTTTTTCCAGCGCGGTCGTCACCTCGGATTCGTCCGTCCCCGACCACTGCCGGAACCAGGACTGGTGCGGGTGGCGTCCGCGGGCGACCAGATCGGCGACGGTGAGCCCTTCCGGGGCGACCGGCGACTGCGGCAGCATGCCGACGATGCGGGCGACGTCCTTGGTCTTCATCGTCGAAATGGCCTTGCCGTCCAACAGCACTCGGCCCTCCCGCGGGCGCAGCAGGCGGCCGAGCGACCGCAACAGCGTGGACTTTCCGCAGCCGTTGGGTCCGATGACGGTCGTGATCACTCCGGGGGCGATGGTCAAGCTCAGACCGTCGACGATCACCCGATCGCCGTAACCGAGGGTGACCTCCTCCGCGCCGAGCCGGTGCTCGGGAGCGCTCCGCTCCTCGGCGTCGGCGGTGATGTCCGCGATCGTCATGAGAGCGTCGCCTTCCGGTTCATACGCACGAGCAGGTACAGCAGGAACGGCCCGCCGAACGCCGCGGTCACGATGCCGAGCGGCAGGTCGACCGGGAACACCGTGCGGGACGCGACATCCGCGCCGACCACCAGGATGGCGCCGGCCACCGCGGAGCCGACCAGCGGCTCGCCCGGCGTGCGCAGCAGGCGTCGTGCGATCTGCGGCGCGGCGAGGGCGACGAAACCGACGGGCCCGACGGCGGCGGTGGCCACCGAGGCGGCCACCACTGCCGCTCCGATCAGGAGGGCCTGCTGGGTC
>NZ_BAFR01000089.1 GCF_000308435.1 Nocardia araoensis NBRC 100135
CTTGGCCCTGCCCATGGATCATGGAACGCGCGATCTGTTTGACCGGTCCCGAACGCAGGAGACCGTCGGCGGTGGAGGCCATCGCGATTCCGCCCTGGTGGTGGCGGAACATCAATTGCAGGAACAGTATTTCCGCGTTGGGACCACGTGCCGCCGCCAAGTTGTCCAGTTCCGCCGTGCTCGCCATCCCCGGCATCACGGGTGTCGTCTGCGCGACCGCCGCCTGATGGTGATGCGGCGACGCGTCCCCGCCGTGCATCCACGCCATCGGGTGTGCGGAGCTGGGCGGTGCGTCCGCCAGGCGCAGCCAGCCGAGCATGGTGCCGATCTCCAGGCGCTGTGTGCGGTCGAGTTGTTCGGCCAGCCGGGTGACCGCCGGATCGACCGAGCGATCGAGCCGCTGCACCATGAGCAGCGCCTGCTCGTGATGGGTGGTCATGTCCTGGACGAAGCCGATCTCGACCTCGGTGAGAACCGATGGTGGCCAGCGGTTCTCCGGCAACACCAGGGGCCGCAGCGCGGCGCCGAGCACGAGCAGCGCGAAGGCCGCTGAGGCCAGGGCGGCGGTTCGCATCCAACGCCGCATCGCTACGACCCGACGATGGACCGCTGGTCCGCAGGCGGCGAGTACACGTCGTCGTCCAGGCGCAGCACCATGAATCCGTTGTCCGAGCACGCGACGTAGAGCTGCGAGCCGCGCCATTCCGGCGGCGAGAAACACCAGTCGGTGGACACGTCGCCGAAGGCGAGGCGGCCGGTGCGCGGGGTGGTGGCATCCAGCGGGTCGAACTGTCCCTCCAGTACGGCGCGCACCGCGGGAGGGGCGCTCATGATCGGAACGCCGATGAGCGAGGCGAGCGCGTGCGGCGAGTTCCACAGGCTCAGGTTCTGCCCGGTGCGGGCGGGCGGGTTGTAGTAGGCGATCTCGCGGATGGCGAAGGGATCCCGGATATCGAACACCCGGATGCCGGAGGAGATCCATCCGCAGGCCAGGGCGGTCGGGTTGTCCTGCCGGTCGGCGGCGCAGTAGTGCGATTCGTAGGCGAAGGCGGAGCCGCCCATGGACGAACCGATATTGCTGTCGATGTGCTGGGGCAGGTTGATCTCGAGCTTGATCTTGCCCGCCACCCTGGGTGCGGTCTCGTCGGAGATATCGATGAGTTTGACGCCGCCGGAACCGCCTTCGTCGACGGTGTAGAGGTACGGCTCGCCGTCGTAGCTGACCGGGATGCTGTGCTGCGTCGCCCAGCCGTCCGTCCAGAACACCCGGCCCAGGTGGTGCACCTGCGGGTTGGGGTCGCGGCGCTGCACCGCGCTGATGTCGAGGACGGTGAATCCGCCGAGCGCGGAGATGTACATCCGGTTGCCGTCCGGGCTGATGCCGAATCCGTGTGCCTCGATACCGGTCAGTCCCTGCCACACCACGTGCGGATGGGCCGGGTCGGTCAGGTCGACCGCGCTGACGAATCCGGGCGCGATCCCCGAGGCCCAATAGGTGTTGCCGTCCGGTGAGAAGCCGCCCTCGTGTGTGGTGATCGGCAGTGGCATCGCCAGATTCGTCCCCGGGCCGGGATTGAGCAGCCGCGGGTGCGCGCAATCGGAGACGTCGTAGACCGACAGGTAGCCCACGCCCTCGCCGACCGGCACGCCGGTGCCGACCAGCAGCTTGCGCTCGGTGTTGACCTTGAGGCTCTCCCAGGTGCCCGCGAGCATAGCGGGCTCGGTCAGCGTCACCGTCGGGCGCGGATTCGCCGGATCGGACACGTCGAGCACCTGGACGCCGCGGCCCTCGCTGATCAGGTCGCCGGGAAAGAACGAGCCCAGATAGGCGCAGTGCTCGAAGCTGGTGGAGGTGATGCCCGCACCGCGGCCGGTGTAGCCGCCGACGAAGGAGATGTTGCACCGGTAGCCCTGTGTGCTGCGCCCGCTGTCGCGGTCGGCGGCGGTGACATCGCCTTGCAGGCCGTTCTCGGGGGCTGCGCCGGGTCCGCAGTCGGCGCGGGGAACGGAGGTGCGCCCGACATCGAGGAATTCCTGCACCGCGTCCCGGACATTCGATGGGGGATCGGCCGAGGCGCCCGCGGGCAGCAGCACGGCCGTGACCATGCCGATGGTGAGCAGAGCCAATGTTCTGGCACGGCACAGTCTGGCCAATGGACGCATCGTCGCGACCCCCAACTTCGTCGTCGAGATTGGCTACCCAGAGTGACTGGGACAGTCACCGCTGAACTGACTGAATGGTAATGATTCCCCTCGGCTGGAGGGTGAGTTTCGGGGAATCGCGGGCGGATTCGCGAAGTTTTCCGTCCCGCGTGATTCAGCGTGGCTGGGTCGGTCCGGTGGCCGCGTCGGTGTGCGATGCCAGAAGTTCGTCACAGGCGCGCAGCAGGGTGCGCCGCAATCCAGCTGCGCGTTCGGCCAGCGCGGACTGAGCGCGGACGTACTCGGCCCGCCCGGCGGGCGATTCGATGCGAACCGGATCATAGCCGAATTCGGACAGGTCGTAGGGGCTGGCGCGCATGTCGAGTTCTCGTGCGGCACAGGCCAATTCGAAGCAATCCAGCAGCAGGTCGGACGAGATCAGCGGGACGAGCTTGAAGCCCCACTTGTACAGATCCATATTCGCGTGCAGACAGCCCGGTTGTTCGCGGCGGAGTTGGTCGGCACGGGTGAGCGGCTCGGCGTTGCGGCCGACGGCGTCCGGGGTGAAGAAGCGGTAGGCGTCGAAATGCGTGCACCGCAGTGACATCGAGTCGAGCACGGCGTCGGTGCCCGATCGTCCCAGGCGCAGCGGCACCTTGTGGTGGCGGATGTCGTCGGTGCGATACACCATCGCCCATTCGTGCAGGCCGAAGCAGGACAGCTGCGCGGGCCGGGACGCGGTGGCACGCGACAACTCCGCGACGAACGCGACGGTGTCGCGGCGTTTGCCCAGGTATGCGGGATCGGCGGTGTAGACGTCCGCGGCGCCGGAATCGCCGCCGACACGGTGATACCCGCGTGCACCGTGGTATTCGGCGGCCTCGGCCAGCCCGATGCCGTACCCCGGATGCCAGCGCCGCAGCTGGGCGGGTTTGTGCCCGTAGTAGGTGAACAAGAAGTCGATCACCGGGTGCGACGAACCCTGCGCTCGTCGCTCGAGATAGGGCCCGACCAGGTCGTCCAGCCGGGCCCGGTGCGCGGCGGCGGATGCCCGCCACTGCGCACCGGACAACACCCGCATGGTCACCGCACCCCGCGCGGGCCGATGCCCCACGCTGCCTGGATCGTCACTCGCCCACCCGGTGCGTTCCGTCTCGGACGGTGCCGACGAATTCCTCCACCAGGTCCTCCAAGGCGACGATGCCGGTGGTGTTGCCCCGGTCGTCGACCACGCGGCCGAGGTGGCTGTTGGTGCGCCGCAGCCGCGCCAGCGCCTCGTAGAGCGTGGCGCCCATGCCCACGGTCGGCAGCGGGCGGATATCGGTGCGCGGGATGGGCGTCCCCGGGCCTGCGCTCTCGTCGGCCACCTTGTCGAGCACGTCCTTGACATGCAGGTAGCCGACCAGCGAGCCGTCGTTCGCCCGCACCGGGAAGCGGGAGAAGCCGGTCTCGGCGACGGCGGATTCGATGTCGCCGAGCGTGGTCCCGTTGCCGCGCAGCGGAATCGATCGGGTCGCGTCCAGTGGCACCATCACGTCGGCGACCACCCGGTCGCTGGTGCCGAGGGCCTGGGTGAGGCGGCGGTGCTCTTCCTCGTCGAGCAGCCCCTCCGAGCGGGACTCGCCGATCATCTCGGCCAGTTCGACCGTCGACACGGTGGCCTCCAGCTCGTCCTTCGGCTCGACGCGCAGCAGGCGCAGCGACAGGTTGGCGGCCAGGTTGTACAGCGCGATGAGCGGGCGGGCCAGTCGCAGCCACATCAGGTGCACCGGCACCAGCAGCAGCGCGCTGCGTTCCGGACCGGCCAGCGCGATGTTCTTCGGGATCATCTCGCCGAACAGGATGTGCAGGATCACCACGATGGTCAGCGCCAGCGCGAACGCCACCGGATGCAGCAGCTGGTCCGGCAGGCCGAGCAGATCGAACGGGCCTTCCAGCAGGTGCGCGACGGCGGGCTCGCCGACGCGGCCGAGCAGAATCGAGCAGATGGTGATGCCCAGTTGCGCGGCCGCGAGCATCATCGAGAGGTTCTCACCCGCCCGGATGACGATGTTCGCGTTGCGCTTGCCCTGCGCGGCAAGCGCTTCCAACCGGTCGCGGCGCGCGGAGATGAGGGCGAACTCGGCGGCGACGAAGAAGGCGTTGCCGCCCAGCAGGACGACGGTGAGCAGGACACCGAACAGATCACCCATGGCTGTGCTCCTTGGTGGCGAGGGCGTCGGCGGCGACCGGGATCAGCCGGACCCGGTCGATGCGCCGTCCGTCCATTCGCTCCACCCGGGCGATCCAGCCGCCGGAGCCGTGGTTTTCCGGCGCCGTCCACTGCTGCGAGCGGGGATTCGGCAGTACGACTTCGTCACCCGGTACCGGAATGCGGCCGAGCCGGGTGAGCACGAGGCCGCCCAGCGTCTCGTACTCGCCCTCCGGCGCGTCGTATCCGGTCGCCCGGGAGACCTCGTCGATGCGCAGCAGGCCCGAGCAGTCCCAGCCGTCGGAGACGCGCCGTACCTCGCGCTCCTCCTCGTCGTGCTCGTCGCGGACGTCGCCGAGGATCTCCTCGATGATGTCCTCCATGGTGACCAGGCCCGCGGTGCCGCCGTACTCGTCCACGACGAGGGCGACCTGCATGCCGTCGGCGCGGACGCGTTCGAGCACTTCGTCGCCGTCCAGGCTGGCGGGCACGATCGGCACCGGCTGGGCGAGCCGGGACAGCGGGGTGGTCCGGCGCGCGTGCACGGGGCGGGTGAACGCCTGCTTGACGTGCACGAAGCCGAGGGTGTTGTCGAGATCGCCGTCGATCACCGGGAACCGGGAGTAGCCGGTGCGGCCTGCCGCGTCGATCAGATCGGCGATGGTGTCGTCCTTGTCGAGCGACTCGATCTTCACCCGCGGAGTCATCAGCTCCTCGGCGCTGCGCTCGCCGAATTGCAGGGAGCGGTCCATCACCTGGGCGGTGGGCTGGTCGAGCGCGCCGCGCAGCGCGGACGTGCGCACCAGGGAGCCGAGCTCCTGCGGCGAACGGGCCGAGCGCAACTCCTCGGCGGGCTCGACGCCGAGCCTGCGGACCACCCAATTGGCGGTGCCGTTGAGGAAATGGATCATCCACTTGAACACCACCGAGAAGCCGATCATCGGTCCGGCCGTGACGCGGGCGGTCGCCAGCGGCTTGGCGATGGCGATGTTCTTGGGCACCAACTCGCCGTAGATCATCGACAGCGAGGTGGCCAGGATCAGCGCCAGCGTCAGCGCGACGCCGCTCGCGGCGGCTTCGCTCAGGCCGATGCCGGCGAACACCGGATGCAGCAGCCTGGCCAGCACCGGCTCGGCGATGTAACCGGTGAT
>NZ_BAFR01000088.1 GCF_000308435.1 Nocardia araoensis NBRC 100135
CCCAGTTGGTGGCCAAGGAACTGCTCACCTCCTACGCCGACGAGGTGCGTGACCTCGACGCGCTGGGCTGGGTGCGCTTCGCCGCGACCATGGCCGGTGACGTGGTGCGCAAACGGTCGGGCGTGCGCCAGCTGATCCAGACCCTTCGTGACCGCGGCGACGAGTCCATCGACGAGGGCGATCTGTCCCGCCGGGCGGTGCAATTGCAGTTGTTCGCCGACCGCGAGGACTACCTGGTCCGCACCGCGGCACACCGGCTGCGCGCCAGGGCCGAGGAGACCGGCCCGTTCGAAGCGTTCAACAACGCCCAGGACCACATTCTGGCCGCGGGCTCGGCGCACATCGACCGGCTGGTGCTGGAGGCGTTCATCGAAGGGATCTCCGACATCGAGGACCCGGCCGCGCGCGAACTCGCCGACTGGATGTGCGACCTGTTCGTCTACTCCACCATCGAGGAGAACCAGGCCTGGTACATCATGCACCGGTTCATGTCGGTGGACCGGGCGAAGACCGTGCGCCGCGGCGTGAACGAACTGGTCGACCGGCTGCGTCCGCACGCTCTGACCCTGGTCGAGGCCATGGGCGTCCCGGAGACGATGCTGCGCGCGGCCATGCTCGACGACGCGAGCGTCTACGAGCGGGAGCAGCCGATCACGGCGTCGTCGTAGCGGCCGGGCCGCCGCGCTCGTCGGCGGCCGGTCAGCCCGGTCCGTACGCCGCGAGCGCGGTGACCACGAACCACACGACCCAGACGAAGGCGATGACCATGCCGATGGCCAGGACGGTGCGCATCACCGCGCGGCCGAAGTCCAGGTCGCCGGATTCGCGCGGGTACAGCTTCCACGGGCTGTACCAGGGCGCCCGGATCACGAAGGCGGACGCTTGCGCTTCCCGTTCGGCCTGCGCGAGTTCCTCCGCGTAGGCCTCGGCCTGCGCCTGGTTGGGCCCGCCGTGCCAGAGCGTGATGTCGATCGGGCCGAGGAAGCCCTCGTTGAGCAGTTCCTGCGGCGCGGGCAGGTAGGGCAGGATGCCGAGGCCGCGGAACGCGACGGCGACGTCGTTGGCCGTCCAGAGGTGCTTCTCCTCCGTGGCGAGCGCGTCGAAGTAGTGCCGGAGCCGGCTCGGATCGTTGCCGATGATCACGTCGAAACTCGGGTCGGCCCACCGCTGTTCGAGTTGCAGCTGCGCGCCCGGCAGCGGGACGAGCAGCGCGACGCCGTGCAC
Organism: Nocardia araoensis NBRC 100135; assembly: GCF_000308435.1. GTDB lineage: Bacteria > Actinomycetota > Actinomycetes > Mycobacteriales > Mycobacteriaceae > Nocardia > Nocardia araoensis. The sequence goes on from NZ_BAFR01000088.1 coordinate 1,225, forward strand.
CACCCGCTGCCCGAGGCCGCGGGCGGCCAGCCATTCCTGCAACGCGAAGGTGTGCTCGCGGGACTTGTCCAGCGGTGTGCGACGGTCGCGGCTCTCGGTCGCCACCGGCTCGCCGTTGATGGTCCACTCGCCGTTGAGCGGGACCTCCAGCACGCCGTCCTGGCGGGCGACCAGCGCGTCGGCCTCGATCACCACACAACTGGTCGGGGTCCAGATCACGGCATCGAACTGGTGCAGCCGATCCTTGTGGAACAGGCTGCAGGTGATCGTCGCGACACCATGCGGACTCCCCGGGTCCTTCCAGGTGCGCAGCCAATCGATGAGCGCCCGCTCGGCATTGGTGCCTGCGGCGTTCTGGACTCGCACGAGCATTGGCGGCCACCCTTCACGTCGACACTCGACAGTGGACAGGATATTAGGTGCCGCAACGGATTCGCCGCGCCCGTGCCGGAGGACGGCGTGTCGGGGCGATGAACACTGGCGGGGCTACTCCGGTTCCTCGGCGTCGATCCGGCCCGCGCGCACGGCCTCGGCCAGTTCGGCGTGGTCGGCTTCGGTGCGGTCGGCATAGCGCACGGCGAAGGCGGCCACCGCGTCCTCGAAGCGCTCGTCGCCGTCCAGATACCCCGACAGCAACCGCGGATCCAGCGATCGGGAATGGGCCCTGGCCAGCAGCGCGCCCGCCAGCCGCCCGTAGTCGTCCAGATCGTCCGCGGGCAGCTCGGCGGGATCGATGCTGCCCTTCATGTTGCGGAACTGCCGGACGATGAACGGCAATTCGGCGCCGTCGGCGGCCGGGTCGAGGGACGTCCACCCGAGCAGGAGGTCCGACTCGGATTGAACGAGTCTGGCGCCCTGCACGATTCGCTCACCCTCGTGCCGGGCGGCGGGCGTCGGCAGGAACGGGGCGAGCGCCGCCGCGGCGGCCTGCTTCACTTGCAGGACCAGTGCCTCGCCGTCGTTGCCGTGCAGCAGCGCGAGATAGCTGTGCAGGCCGACGCTGCCGGTCCCGACGATCCGGAACGCGATGTCGGAGACGGCGAATCGGGCCAGCAGATTGCGCCGCGACTCGGGCAGCGTGTCGGCGTAGCGCTCCAGCCCGCCGATCACCGCCTTCGCGACGCGCTCGTCCACCGCGGTGAGAATCGGGGGATCGCTGACGAAGCGGTGCTTGCGGATGCCGGTCTGGTGATCCTCGAGGTGCTCGGTCCACTTGGCCACCACCCTGGCGCTGGTGTTCTTGCGCGCCTTCTTGGCCGCCTTCTTGAAGTCGTCGAGCAAGTCGTCGGCCTTGGCCCGGGCGAGCACCGACTCGTCGGGCAGCGCGCACCAGGACGCCATGAACGGCATCGCGGCCAGTTCGTCCACGGCCAGGCGATAGGACCGGGCGGCGTCGCGCGCCGCGGTGCGGCACTCGTCCTCGTCGGCGCCCGCCTCGCGCCCGGCCAGCACCAGGCTGGCGGCGAGGCGCTCCAGATCCCACTCCCACGGGCCCGGCACGGTCTCGTCGAAATCGTTGATGTCCATGATGATCTCGCCGCGCGCGGTGCCGTAGAGGCCGAAGTTCGCCGCGTGCGCGTCACCGCACAGCTGGGCCGTGAGACCACTGTCCGGGCCACCCGCGAGATCGGCCGCCATCAAACCCGCGGCGCCCCGGTAGAAGGTGAACGGCGAGGCGATCATCCGTCCGATCCGCAGCGGTATCAGGTGCGGCAGCCTGCCCGCGTTGCTCGCCGCCACGAAGTCGAGCACGCTCGGACGCCGGACGCCGGTGGCCTCCCGGTCCCTGGCGATGACCGGAACCCGCTCACGCAACGCGCGTCCCCGGGCGCGCACCTCCTCCGCGGGCACGTAGGAGCGCAGGTCGATACCACTGTCTGACACAACGGATCACGCTAGCGCGTGGCAACCGTCCGCGCCGCGTGGAGTCGGCCTCATTTCGCCGGGATACGGGGCGGGGCAGGCTCGATCGGCAACCGCAGCGCGCCCGGCGCCGCGGCGGGCACCGCGGGTCGCGTGGGGGGCACCGGAGCGATGCGCCGATAGGGCGAGCCCAGTTCCGGCCGCGGGTCGGCATCGTCGCGGTTGGGCCAGAACGCCATCGCGCGCTCGGCCTGCGCGGTGATCGTCAGCGACGGGTTCACGCCGAGATTGGCGGTCACCGCCGAGCCGTCCGCCACGTGCAGGCCGGGATGGCCGTAGACCCGCTGGTACGGGTCGACCACGCCGGTCCGCGGGCTGTCGCCGATCACGCATCCGCCGATGTAGTGGGCCGTGGCGGGGATGTCGAACACGTCCATGACCAGGCCGTGGGTGTCGCCGTCGACCTTCGCGCCGAACCGCCTGCCGATGTCGTGGGCCAGGGGGATCCAGGTCGGATTCGGCTCGCCGGTGCCCTGCCTGGTGCGCAGCCGCCCGCGCTTGCGGAACGAGGTCAGCGAGTTGTCCAGCGACTGCATGATCAGCAGGATCACCGACTTCTCCGAGGCGTGCCGCGCGTCGAGGCTGCGCAGGAACACCAGCGGATGCAGCACGATGGCCAGCAGGAAACGCAGGAAGCGGAACGCGCCGCCGTCCACGATGGGCACCGACATCGGGAACAGCGCGTTCTGTCCCTTGCCGTAGTGGCACACCTCGACGTGGGTGTCGGGCTCCGGGTGGATCGATGAGGTGATCGCGATGCCCTCGGCGAAATCGCGGCGGGCGCGGCTGACCACGTTGAGGATGGCCTCGGAGTTGCTCCGGGTCAGTTCGCCGAGCCGGGGCGACAGGTGCGGCAGCACACCCTCGTCCCGCATCTTGTGCAGCAGCTTCTGGGTGCCGAGCGCGGCGCCTGCGAACACGACCTGCTCGGCGGTGAAGGTTCTGCGCTGCTTGCGGATCCAGCGGCCGGACCGCTCGGTGTCGACGGCGTATCCGCCGCCGGGAAGTGGCCGCACTGCGATGGCCGTGGTCAGCGGGTGAACCTGCGCGCCGGCCTGTTCGGCGAGGTAGAGATAGTTCGTCGTGGTGGTGTTCTTGGCGTTGTGCGGGCAGCCGGTGAAGCAGCGCGCGCAGTGCACACAGCCGTTGCGGCGCGGGCCCGCTCCGCCGAAGTAGGGATCATCGACCTCCGTGCCCGGATCGCTCTCGTTGAAGAACACGCCGACATCGGTCGGATGGTAGGTCTCGGCTACGCCGAGGTCCTCGGCGATCTCCCGGATCACCTCGTCGGCCGGGGTCGTGCGCGGATTGGGCGCGACGCCGAGCATGCGCTTGGCCTGGTCGTAGTACGGCGCCAGCTCCGCGCGCCAGTCGGTGATATGCGCCCACTGGCGGTCGGTGTAGAAGTTGGGCAGAGGTTCGTAGAGCGTGTTCCCGTAGATCAGCGATCCGCCGCCGACGCCTGCGCCGGAGAACACCGCGCACTTGCCGAGCAGGCTGATCCGCTGCGGGCCGGTGAGGCCGAGGCGCGGCGCCCAGATCGATTTGCGGACATTCCAATTCGTGCGCGGGATGTCCTCGGCGTTCCATCGGCGGCCTGCCTCGAGCACACCGACCCGGTAACCCTTCTCGGTGAGCCGCAGGGCGCTGACGCTGCCGCCGAAACCGGAGCCGATCACCACCACGTCGTAGTCGAATGCGGACATGACTTCCTCTCGCTCACCGGCCACACAGTGAGAAATATTTCAAATCATTCTGTCACCGTCGCGCTGTGGCGGAAACCATCCTCGCACGGGACCGCCGCGCCTTTATCCGGAAATTCGGCGCGCGGAGATGGCGAGGGACGGGGTGCGTGGGGTATGCACGGGGCGTGACAACCGAATCGGGCGCAGCCCAACCGGAGGAACGCGCCGCCGCCGGCGGAGTGCGGGGAGTCTTCGCCGACCGCATCCTGACCGTGCCGAACGTGCTGAGCGTGCTGCGCCTGCTGGGCGTCCCGCTGTTCCTGTGGTTGCTGCTGATCGAGCGGGCCGATGGCTGGGCGTTCGCCCTGCTGATCATCAGCGGCATCACCGACTTCCTGGACGGCAAACTCGCCCGGCTGCTCGAGCAGTCCTCACGGCTGGGGGCACTGCTCGATCCGTTCGTCGACCGGCTCTATCTGGTCACGACACTGGTGGCTTTCGTGATCCGCGGCCTCATTCCGTGGTGGGTGGCGGCGCTGCTGGTGGGGCGCGATCTCGTGCTCACCGCGACGCTGTCGGTGTACAAGCGCCGCGACCTGCCCCCGCCGGAGGTGATCTACCTGGGCAAGGCGGCCACCTTCGCGCTGATGTCCGCGCTGCCCTGGCTGCTGGCCGGGCAGATGGACTGGGCGGGCGCCGGTTTCGGGCGAGCCTTCGGCGGGGCACTGCTGATCTGGGGCACCGCGGTCTACGTCTGGACCGGCGTGCTCTATACCGGCAAAGCCATCGCGGTCGCAAGAGCGATACCGGCTGTGGGGCACCGGACGGCGTAGCCGATAGAGTTTGCGTGCAACGTTCAAACGAAAGGACGGCCTGTGACCCAGACCCCCGAGGATCTGCGCTACACCGAGGAGCACGAGTGGGTACGCCGGACCGCCCCGACCCGGGTGCGGGTGGGCATCACCGACTACGCCCAGTCTCAACTCGGTGACGTTGTGTTCGTGCAGCTGCCCGAGACGGACACGGAAGTGGCCGCCGCGGACAGCATCGCGGAGGTGGAGTCGACCAAGAGCGTGTCCGACATCTACGCGCCACTGAGCGCGAAAGTCGTTGCGGTGAACGACCTGCTGAACTCGGAGCCGGAGACGCTGAACACCGATCCATACGGGGACGGATGGCTGTTCGAGTTGGAGGTGGGCGATGCGGCGAGTCTCGACGCGACGCTCGGTGAACTGCTGGATGCCGCAGGTTATCAAGGAGTTATCGGGGGCTGAAGCAGCCTTCCCAGTTCTACCTGCACGGGTGCGGCCCGGCAGGGTACGGTCAATGCCAACAGATGCACCCGGCGGCTGTGCCGGGAATCTAGTGACTCGACGGCAGGTCGTGGTGCCAGAGGTATCACCTGCTTGCATGGATAATCAGGTTCGAGGAGGAGAGAAACGGTGAGCGAGAACAAAGACCCGGGTTACGGGGAGACCGCGGCCGAGACGACGTCGGTCTTCCGCGCGGATTTCCTGAACGAGGTCGACGCGTCGCGCTCCGGAGAGGCGACCGGCGAGCAGCCGGTCCAAGGGGTCGAGGGTCTGCCCGTTGGCGCGGCCCTCCTGGTCGTCAAGCGCGGCCCGAACGCGGGCTCGCGGTTCCTGCTGGATCAGCCGACCACGTCGGCGGGGCGCCACCCCGACAGTGACATCTTTCTCGACGACGTCACCGTCAGCCGTCGGCACGCCGAGTTCCGTCAGGACGACGATTCGTTCCAGGTCGTCGACGTGGGCAGCCTCAACGGCACGTATGTGAACCGGGAGCCGGTGGACTCCTCGGAACTGCAGAACGGTGACGAGGTCCAGATCGGCAAGTTCCGGCTGGTGTTCCTCACCGGACCGCGCGCCCAGGTGTCCGACTCGTCGGCGGGCGCGGGGAGTCTATGACAGCGTCGGCGCCGGGTCGCGCTCTCATGAAAGGCTCGGTGTCATGAAGGACCTGGCGCTGTGACCGGTGCGGCGCAGTGGGCACGCGGAGGGATGTCGATCGGCTCCGTGCTCGACCTGCTGCGCCCCGACTTTCCCGACGTCACCATCTCCAAGATCCGCTTCCTGGAAGCGGAGGGGCTGATCCGGCCGGAACGGACGCCTTCCGGCTATCGCAGGTTCTCCGTGGCGGATGTGGAACGGCTACGGTTCGTATTGACCGCGCAGCGCGATCAATACCTGCCGCTGAAGGTGATCAAGGAACAGCTCGAGGCAATCGATAGCGGTGCGGCGACGCTCGGTGTGCGGGAAGCCCGCGCCCGAGCGCACTCCGTCCATCCCGGGGCGCCGGAGTCCGGGCGCGGCACGCCGGACACCGAGCCGGCCGTGCCGGGTTCCGAACGAGGCGTGCGCCCGGTGGCCGCGCCTCGTAGGCTCGGCGTCGTGCCGAGCGAGATCTCCCCGGATGATCTGCGGTTCGATCACGAAATCCGGGTCACCCGGGCCGATCTGCTCGACCAGGCCGGGATCGAGGAGAAGTTCCTCAGCGACCTCATCCGGGCCAACCTGATCACGCCCGGCCCGGCGGGCTACTTCGACGCGGACGCGGTCACGCTGGCCAAAACCGCGCGGGCGATGGCCGAATTCGGTTTGGAGGCACGGCATCTGCGTGCGTTCAAGCTCGCCGCCGACCGCGAGGCCGCGCTCGTCGCGCAGATCGTCGCCCCGATCGCGAAGAGCCGAGACGCGGGTGCGCGCGCCCGCGCGGAGGAGACGGTGCGTGAGTTGGCCGCGCTGTCGTTGACCCTGCACACCTGTCTGGTCAAGTCCTCGGTCCGGGGCTCGCTCGGGGGCTGACCCCGGCGGGCCCCCGGTCCGTTCGTCGCGGCGAGTCAACACCCTGATTTCTGCTGTGCAGACGGATCGCTGGACCGGTGCGGGTTCGCCTAGACTCGTGGTACGGCGAGCTCTGCAGCGGTCATGCCGGGCCGGCGGCGAGTATGGGAGGCAGTGCGATGAGCGAAATGCGCGTGATCGGCATCCGTGTCGAGCAGCCACAGAACCAGCCCGTGCTGTTGCTCCGCGAAGTGGCGGGCGACCGGTATCTGCCGATCTGGATCGGGCAAGCCGAGGCGACGGCGATCGTCCTCGAGCAGGAGGGGGTGACCCCGATTCGTCCGCTGACGCACGACCTGATCAAGATCCTGATCACCGAGCTGGGGCACACCCTGAAGGAAGTGCGGATCGTCGATCTGCAGGAGGGCACCTTCTACGCGGATCTGGTCTTCGAGAACGATCTGCGGATTTCGGCGCGGCCGTCGGATTCGATTGCGATCGCCTTGCGGGTGGGTTGCCCGATCCATGCCGAGGAGTCGGTGCTCGAGGAAGCCGGCCTCGTCATGCCGGACGAGCGCGAGGACGAGGTGGAGAAGTTCAAGGAATTCCTGGAGTCGGTGTCTCCCGACGACTTCAAAGCGACCGACAGCTGAAGTAGAGGTCGAGACTTTTACCGCGCGTCGCGTTTGGCTCGATGACGCCGCTGGCTGGACAATCGTGGGGAGTAATCTCGACAGTTGGGCCACGACCGTTTCGGCCGAATCCGCACCGATTCGGTCGGTGACGGCGCCGGGTCATCGATGAGGCTGGGAATGCGTCGGCGAAGCAAGGGAGTGGTCAGTGGCAGAGCAATCGCAGGATGTGGTACAGCCAGGACTGTTCCCCGACGACTCGGTACCTGACGACCTGGTCGGCTATCGCGTTCCCAGTGCGTGCCAGGTGGCCGGAATCACCTATCGGCAGCTCGACTACTGGGCGCGCACCGGTCTGGTGGTGCCCTCCATCCGGAGCGCCGCGGGTTCGGGCAGTCAGCGGCTGTACTCGTTCAAGGACATCCTGGTCCTGAAGATCGTCAAGCGGCTGCTCGACGCGGGCATCTCGCTGCAGAACATCCGGATCGCCGTCGATCATCTGCGCAGCCGCGGCGTGCAGGACCTGGCGGGAATCACCCTTTTCTCCGACGGTACCTCGGTGTACGAGTGCACCTCGGCCGAGGAGGTGGTCGATTTACTGCAGGGCGGGCAGGGCGTGTTCGGAATCGCCGTGAGCGGCGCCATGCGTGAACTCACCGGCGCCATCGCCAACTTCCCCGCGGAGCGCGCGTCGGCGATCACCGAACGTCCGGAGGACGAGCTGTCGTTCCGTCGCAAGGCGCGGATGAACCGCAAGACGGGATAGAATTCGCGCGGTTGCGCGAACACAATGAACAAAACGCTCTCACGGCCGGGTAAGGCGTGCAGCCTCCCCGGCCGTGGTGCGTGACAGCGCCGTCGGCGGCGGGAAGGGCCGGCGGCAGTCGAAAGGGGGGCGCCGTGCAGGCACGCGACATCACCGGACTCGTCGGGCCGATCGACCGGATCGACGCGTTTCCGACCGTCGACGAACTGAACGCCTTCGCCGACGCCCTCGCCGCCGGTCACCCGGACCGGATCTCGATCACCGAGCTCGGACGTTCCCGCGGCGGTGACCCGATTCGCGAGGTGACGGTGGGATCCGGCGACCGGCACATCCTGGTCTTCGGCAACCCGCATCCGAACGAGCCCATCGGGATGGCCACGATTCGCCATCTGCTCGGCCGGATGGCCGCGGATGAGACGGTGACCGTCGGCGCCACCTGGCATTTCCTGCTGTGCGTCGATCCGGATGGAACGCGGTTGAACGAGGGGTGGTTCGCCGGTCCGCACACCAGGACCGGGGTCGCCCGCGGCTTCTACCGGCCACCCGCGGCCGAGCAACCGGAATGGTGCTTTCCGACCGAATGGCGCGGCCGGCGCGTCGGGGTGCCGCTCCCGGAGACGAAGGCGATGATGGCGCTGATCGACCGGACCCGGCCCGCGCTGATCGTCTCCCTGCACAACGCGGAGTTCGGCGGCGGGTTCTTCTACACCTCCGGCGGCGACCCCGAATACTGGTCGGCGCTGACCTGTCGGCTCCGGGCCGCCGGGGTGCCGATCTACCAGGGGGAACCCGATGCGCCCGGCGCCCGCACGCTCGCGCCGGGGGTCTTCGAGCTGCCGCTGTTCGAGGCGATGGCGGATCTGCTGGCGGCCCAGGGCCTCGACTCGGTCGCCGCGCTCGGCGGTGGCGGCTGCCGGGACTACGCGGTGCGCTACGGCACGGCGATCCTGGTCTGCGAATTGCCGCTGTGGGTCGACTCGCGGATCGGCGACGGCTCGGCGGGCGATCGCGTGCTCGGCGATCTGCTCGACGCCACGGCCGCCGACTATCAGGCCATGGCCGAGGTCGCCGCCGAGGTGCTCGTCCACGTCGACGGCCGATTGAGCGGTCGCAGTCCGTTCGAGCGGTCGGTGCGTGCGCTGGTCGCCGGCTTGCCCGGCCTCGCCGTGAGCAGACAGTCCGTGCCGGAACGGAATCGGATCGCGACTCGGGGCGAGATCTTCGTCGAGCAGTACGACTGGACCGCGATGCTGCGCCTGCGGCTGGGCGGCATGCTGCTGCGCCTGCTGGAGGAGGAATACGCGCACGGCGGCGGTGCGGTGCTGGCCGCGGAGCGCGACCGGTTCGCCGCGATATTCGACCAATGGTGCACCGACGTGGAGCAGAACGCGCCGGGTGTCGCGGTGCCACTGGCTCGGCTGGTCGGCGTCCAAGCCGAGTCGATGGTGCTCGCTGCGACGAGGCTGCGCGCGGGGCTGGCCATCTGACGGGTGATGCCCGCGCGGTCTCCGAGTGACCAGAACGACACGGTGCGCGTGGGGTCCCGTGGCGCGCTCCGGCGTGTCGTCGGCTTAGACTGACGGTGCGTCGCCGCCGTGCGGGAGAGCCTCGGTCTCGAAACGAGTCCGAGCGCCGAAGGAGCAGCACCTCCCCGTCAATCTCTCAGGCAAAAGGACCGTGCGGGCTTCGACGCCTCTGGAAAGCGGCGGCTTCGAGCCGCCCGCCCATGGGGAAAGGGGCTCGGCCACCGGTCGCGGTCACCCGAATCTCTCAGGCGCCACGACAGAGGGGGAGGGCCGGTACCCGTCGACCGACCGGTCGACCCCGCCCGACCTTGGGAGCTGTTGTGACTCGCTCATTCGCCGACCGCCATATCGGACCCGACCGGGAGGAACTGGCCCGGATCCTGGAGGTCGTCGGCGTGTCGTCGCTGGACGAGCTGGCTGCCGCCGCGCTGCCCGCGAGCATCCTGGACGGCGACGGCCTGGCCGGGCTGCCCGCGGCGGGCTCCGAGCACGAAGTGCTGGCCGAACTCGCCGAACTCGCCGCGTCCGACACCGTGGCCACCTCGATGATCGGGCTCGGCTACTACGACACGCTGACCCCGCCGGTGCTGGTGCGCAATCTCCTGGAGAATCCGGCCTGGTACACCGCCTACACGCCCTATCAGCCCGAGATCAGTCAGGGCAGGCTCGAGGCGCTGCTCAACTTCCAGACGATGGTGTCGGAGCTGACCGGCATGGACGTCGCCAACGCCTCCATGCTGGACGAGGCCACCGCCGCCGCCGAGGCGATGACGCTGCTGCGCCGGGCGGGCCGATCGAAGTCCCCTCGCCTGGTCATCGACCGCGACCTGTTCCCGCAGACCAGAACCGTGCTCTACACCCGGGCCGAGCCGCTGGGTCTGGAGATCGTGGAGGCGGACCTGTCCGGCGGAGAGCTGCCCGACGGAGAGTTCTTCGGTGTGCTGGCGCAGACACCAGGGGCTTCCGGTCGCGTCGTGGATCTGACCGAGGTGATCGCCGCGGCACACGACCGGGGCGCGTTGGTCGCGGTCGGGGCCGACCTGCTGGCGATGGCGCTGATCACGCCGCCCGGTGAGCAGGGCGCCGACGTGTGCTTCGGCACCACTCAGCGCTTCGGCGTCCCGCTGGGTTTCGGCGGCCCGCACGCCGGATACCTCGCGGTGCGGCAGGCACAGGCCCGCCAGCTGCCCGGCCGTCTGGTCGGCGTCTCGGTGGACGCGGACGGCGCCGTCGCCTACCGGCTCGCCTTACAGACCCGCGAGCAGCACATCCGCCGGGAGAGGGCGACCTCCAACATCTGCACCGCGCAGGTGCTGCTTGCCGTCGTGGCCGCGATGTACGCCTCCTACCACGGCGCCGACGGGCTGCGGGGGATCGCCCGCCGGGTGCACGGGCACGCCGCGGCGATCGCGGCCGGGCTGGACGGCGCGGTGGTGCACGACAGCTTCTTCGACACCGTGCTCGCACACGTGCCCGGCGGCGCCGAAGCCGTTGTGGCGAAAGCGAAGTCGCGCGGCATCAACCTCCGCCTGGTCGACGCCGACCACGTCGGCATCGCCTGCGACGAGGCGACCACGGACGCGCATGTCGCCGCGGTGCTCGAATCGTTCGGCACCGCGGCGCCGTCCGAGCCCGGGGCGCCCGCGCCGGTCGCGGCGATCGAGAACCGGACCTCGCAGTTCCTGACCCATCCCGCGTTCACGAAGTACCGGACCGAGACGGCGATGCTGCGGTATCTGCGCGCACTGTCCGACAAGGACATCGCATTGGACCGCAGCATGATCCCGCTGGGCTCGTGCACCATGAAGCTCAACGCCACCGCCGAGATGGAAGCCATCACCTGGCCCGGTTTCGCCCGTGTGCATCCCTACGCGCCGGTCGAGGACGCGCCCGGCCTGTTGAAGGTGATCGCGGATCTGGAACGCTGGCTGTCGGACATCACCGGCTACGACTCGGTGAGCTTGCAGCCCAACGCGGGCAGCCAGGGCGAGTACGCGGGGTTGCTGGCCATCCGCCGCTACCACCTCGATCGCGGCGACACCCATCGCGACACCTGCCTCATCCCGTCCAGCGCACACGGCACCAACGCGGCCTCGGCGGCGATGGCAGGCCTGCGTGTGGAGGTGGTGAAGTGCCGCGCCAACGGCGACGTCGACCTCGACGACCTGCGCGCCAAGATCGCCGACCACGCCGATCGCCTGGCCTGCATCATGATCACCTATCCGTCCACGCACGGGGTCTACGAGCACGAGGTCGCCGAGTTGTGCGCGCTGGTGCACGACGCGGGCGGTCAGGTCTACGTGGACGGCGCGAACCTGAACGCCCTGGTCGGCCTCGCCCGGCCGGGCCGGTTCGGCGGCGACGTGAGTCACTTGAACCTGCACAAGACGTTCTGCATCCCGCACGGTGGCGGCGGCCCCGGCGTCGGCCCGGTCGCGGTGCGCGCGCACCTGGCCCGGTATCTGCCCGGCGATCCGCTGGAAGCGGGGTCGCACGCGGTGTCGGCCGCGAAGTACGGCTCGGCCTCGATTCTGCCGATCACCTGGGCCTACATTCGCATGATGGGCGCCGACGGGTTGCGCCGCGCCACACTGTCGGCGATCGCGTCGGCGAACTACATAGCGCGGCGGCTGGACGAGTACTTCCCGGTGCTCTACACCGGCGAGCGCGGCATGGTGGCGCACGAGTGCATCCTGGATCTGCGCGAGATCACCAAGCGGACCGGCGTCACCGTCGACGATGTGGCAAAGCGTCTGGCGGACTACGGGTTCCACGCGCCGACCATGAGTTTCCCGGTGGCCGGTACGTTGATGGTGGAACCCACCGAGAGCGAGAACCTGGCCGAGCTGGACGATTTCATCGAGGCGATGATCGCGATCCGGGCGGAGATCGACCAGGTCGCCGCGGGCGTGTGGCCGGTGACCGACAACCCGCTGCGCGGTGCGCCGCACACCGCGGCATCGCTGGTGGGGGAGTGGGACCACCCCTACAGCCGGGAAGTCGCCGTGTACCCCCGCGGTCTCGGGCATGCCAGGGCGAAGGTGTGGCCGCCGGTGCGCCGGATCGACGGCGCCTACGGCGACCGGAACCTGGTGTGCGCTTGTCCGCCGCTGGAGGCGTACGCGGACTGAGCGTCGGCCCGTTCGCGCGCCGGGCTCATCGTGCGGCGGCCGCTTTCGCGTAGGTGTTCGTCAGGTCCGGCCAACCGCCCGCGCTGCCGACGGCGTCGTGCATGGACTCCCAGCCCGGCCCGTGCTTGTCGAAACCGGAGTGCACCAGTGTGACGGCGGTGCGGTCGGGAGCGACGGCCGAGAAGGTGACGTCCACCCGGCTGGCTCGCTCCGGATCGGGGTCGTGTTTCCAGTCCAGGCCGATCTCCCAGGAGAACGCGAAGTGGGTCGGCGGCTGCCACACCAGGACGGTGCCCCACGGACATTCGGCGCCGTCGTCTTCGCGGCCGAGGCACCGGCCGCCGACGCGCGGCTCGATCACCTCCTCGGCGAGCCTGCCCGCGCCGATGTGGTGCTCGCGCGGCCACCAGCTGTCGATGCCGGTGGTGAACACCTCGTAGGCGGTCTCGATGGGTGCGTCGACCACGAGTTCGACGCGTACGTCCTTGTCGGCCTGCTGTGTCATGACTGCTCCTGATCGGCTCGTTTCTCGGCGACCCGCCGGTCGACTTCGTCCTGGAAAGCCGACATCGCGGTGGTCCAGAACCGCGTGAAGTACACGCGCAGCGCGTCGATACCGGTGGGATTCAGGCGGTACACCCGGCGGGTGCCGACCGCCTCGTGGGTCACCAATCCGGCCTGCTCCAGCACCTTGAGGTGCTGGGACACGGCGGGCCTGCTCACCGGCAGGCCCTCGGCCAGCTGCCCTACCGCGCACGGCCCCTTGCCGAGGCGCTCGAAGATCGCCCGCCTCGTCGGGTCACCCAGCGCGTCCAGCGCCGCATCTCGGTAAGTCCCCACAAACCGTAAGTCTAGACTTACCAATAGGGGTTGTCCATGATCCGAGACGGGACCCCGTCTTCGTTCGAGGACGCGCTACGGCGTGGTGAGCGCCTGGACGACGGCCGAGCCGAAGCCGATGTCGTCGGAGGTGGCCAGCCGGGCGTAGGTACCGCCGGTCTGCTGCGCCAGGGCCTGGAGTGTCTGGGTGCCGCTGCCGCCGATCACGATGACGTCGACGCGGACCGGCCGGGCGCGGTCGGTCGCGGCGGCGATGTCCGCGGCCAGCTGGGTGCCGGTGACCGTGGAATCGTCGTCGGGTCCGTCGGTGATCAGCAGCACCGAATTGGTGCGGCCCGGGGTGTACCCGGCGACGGCGTTCTTGTACGCGGCGATCAGGGACGGGTAGGCCTGATCTGACCGGCTCTCGCTCGGGCGCACCGAGCTCAACGCGGTACCGATCTTCGTGCGCTGTTCGGTGGTCAGCGGTGCGGTGGCGGCGGCCACCTGGTACGGCGTGCTGCCGTCGAGGTTCTTGCCGAAGGTCCACACGCCGAGTCCGAAGTCGGGCGGCATGACCGTCATCGTGGAATTCAGCGCGGCGAGGACGTTCGCCAGACGCGTCGTGGCGCCCTCCGCGGTACCCATCGACGCCGACACGTCGACCAGGACCGTGGACCGCACGCCGAGCACGGGGTCGGCCAGGGTGGCGCGCACCTTGTCGAGCGCGCCGCGGGGCGGGACGGCGGCCGCGGTCTGCGGTGCGCCCGCGAAGCCCGCCGCGACGAAGGCCTGCGCCTGCTCGGGCTTGCGCAGGTAGTCGGTGAACCGGCCGGCGATGAGGTTCTGCGTCTTGTCCACCCACGTGCCGGACATCAACGCGGCCGGGTAGTCGGCCACGAGCGCGGACCCGGCGGGACGAAACGCGACCACGCCGGGCAGCCCCTTCAGTTGCTGTTCGGTAGCGGCAATCGCGTGCATGGGCGCGTTCTGCGCCGTGAGCTCCGTGAGCGCGGCCGCGGCGTCGGACGTCGCGGGAGCCTCGGCGGCGAGCCCGGAGATCGCGGCGACCACCTGACCGGACCGCGCCGCCTGCTCGCTGAGTGGTTCCGCGCCCGAGACCGCGGAGCCGACCGCCGTGGCCGCGGCCAGCGTGGCGTCACCCGTGGGCAGTGCCATCCGCAGTCCGCCCCATCCGTTCAGGCCGATATCACCGAGTGAACCCTGCTGCAACCGCGGCAGGTCCGCCCACGAAACGTCCGCCTGCTCCAGCGCGCGGCGCAGGTCATCCGGCACCGCGAGCACGATCGGGCTGGCGGCGATGGGCACCGGCGTGCCCTCGATCAGGCCGGGAACCCGCATGGACTCGATGGAACGGGTCGAATCGGCGATCCACAGCGCCGGTTGCGGGCCGAGCGCCCGGTCCCATGGCTTGCCGCTGGTGAACGCGGCGACGACGGCAGCGGACGGCTGCGCGGTGACCTCGACCCGCGCGCAGTGGTCGCGCACCTTCGGCCGGGTGGCGTTGTAGCCGTCCGCGGCGGCCCGCACCTGCGTGGCGATGCTGGGATCGGCCGTCACGTACAGCGTCGCGGGCCCTTCCACGCACTCGGCCGCGGCCGCGCTGTCCTGATTCGCTGCGCGATCGCGCAACTGGAACCAGCCGACCACGATCGCGGCCAGTAACGCAACGGCGACCAATGCGATAACCGGACCTTTGCTGACGCCCCGGGATCTGGTTGCGCTGCGATGAGTGCCCACGCGCCCCAGTGTATGGTCACGGGCGCCGGACGAACTCGGCGAGGCTCCCCCGCACCGGTACAGGCGCGACGCCGTCGCGCTGTCCCGCCGCCGTGCCGTACGGCGCGGCGGCGGAACCACTCAGTGGCGGATCACTCGCCCGCGGTCGAACTCGTGCCCGCCCCAGACGCCGGATTGTCCGGTGCGCGCGGCGAATTCGCCACAGGCATCCCGGATCGGGCAGCGCGCGCAGACTTCCCTGGCGTAGTCGAAGTCCTGGGACGGGTACGGGAACCAGGCCTCGTGGTTCGGGTCGCCGCGGCAGGCCGCCCGGTGCCACCCTCGGGAATCCGAGAGCGGGAGCAGGTCGGCCAGGGTCGGCTCCGCGACGGCGGTGGTCTCGGTGCGCGTCATCGCGATCTTCTCCTTTCTCGGGTCGTGGTCAGGTCGTGGCGAGGTGCTTCCAGATCCGGCGCTGCTGCCGGATCCGATGGGTGGGGGCCTTGGGCTCCCAGAGCAGGCGCATGCCCGCCTCCTCCGGGGTACGGTCCGCCTTGGCCGTGTTGCACGGCGCGCAGCAGGCCACGAGGTTGCTCCAGGTGTTCGGGCCGCCCCGCGACCGCGGCCGGATGTGGTCCACGGTGCGCGCCCACTCGGCGCAGTAGCCGCACCGGTTCCGGTCGCGGCGCAGCACGCCGGCCAGGGTGGCCCTGCTCTCGTCGTGCACCGGCACGGTGTGCTCGAGGTAGACGTAGCGCAGCAACCGAATGGTCTGCGGCAGGGCGATTTCCACGTGCCGCGACCGGATCGGGAAATGCGGCTCGCGGTCGGCCACGGTCTCCGCGGCGCCTGCGACCAGCAGCACGACGGCCCGGTCGGCCTTGATCTCGTCGAGAGCCTCGTAGGAGGCGTTCAGGACGAGTACCCCGGTGTGTATCCAATTGTCGGCGGTTATCGCCGCCTGATCGGCGGCACGGCGGAACATCATGGGAATCACCATGTTTCGTGCGAGGTCGAGCGAAGAAGGAGAGCGATGCGGCGATCAGCCGAGGACCTGGAGGCGGCTGTCGTCCGGTTCGCCGTGTCGTGCGCGCAACGGCCTGCCGAACGCGTCGCCCGCGGCCGGCGATGGCGCCGCCAGGGTCTTCATTCGCTTACTCGTCTCCGGAATCACTGCCGCCCCTCCTCTCCACTGCTCGGCGACCACCTCGAGACGGTGGCCGGTGTCGAAACACATGGTGGCACAGCGCACCCGCCGTTGTCGGGTCATTTTTCGGCGGCGCTGCGGACGGTCACCCCGGAGTCAGGCCGGTCGCAGTTCGGCCGCGCCGAAGGAGACGTCGAACCGATCGCACCAGATGGCTACGCTGGTCAGCCGGGTCAGGTCGACATCGGCGGGGATGGGGTAGTTCTGGTTGCCCTGGTTGCCTTTGAGCTTGCCCAGATCGGTGTGGCTGCCGTCGTCGAAGACGAACCACCCGTCGCGGCCCTCGCGCACCGGCGCGTCGGTGAGCCAGACGTGCAGGTCGGGGCCGTCGGATGTGTCGAGGTTCTCCAATCGCAGCACTCTGCTGCCGTCGGCCAGCCGCAGGACGGCGACGGTGCCCGCGGTGGCGTGCTCGTGGGAGACGAACGTGCCCTGGGCGATGGTGCGCGGCTGGGATTCGATCCCGCCCGGACCCGGCGCAGGGGGAGCCGACGGCACGGCCTCCTGCACGATGGTGTCGGTGAACAGCCGCCACGGTTGGAACACAGCCAGCCCCGCGCCCAGGCCCACGATCAACAGCACCGCGACGGCCCACGTGATCGGTGATCGAGCGATGGCCCGTGCGGACGCCATGGCTTCTCCTCGGAGTGTCGGAAACTCGCCCCCATCCGATTATGGGGGCGAGTAGGGGTGGTGTTGACGGAAAGGGCGTCATCCGATCGGGGAGTGTCCGAGCTGCACGTGACCCGTGAAGTGGGTCTGCTTGGCCCGGGGCAGCGGATGGAACAGGCAACCGTGCACGTCGCGGTAGCGCATCTCCAGTTCGCATTCGCGCGAATAGCCCAGTCCGCCCACTGTTTCGATGGCCAGACGCACCGTGCGCACCAGTGCGTCCGCCGCGGCGGTCTTACGACTGAGCGTCCGGCTCGCGTAGTGATCGGTGTTGGCGAAGCGCAGGTTCTCCGATCCGGTGAACATGGCGTCGACGAGATCTCCCGCGATGGTGTGCGCGGTGACCATCTCGCCGGCCAACTGGACGGTAGGCGCGTCGGCGCGCCCGGCGGCCAGTGTGGTCGCGAGGTCGACCGCGCTGTCGGCGACACCGAGGTAGGCCGCCATCACCAGCGGCATCGCCGCGCCGATCACGACGTTCAGCAGCGGCGGCCACACTGTCGCCGGGCGGGTCAGCGACACCGCCGCGTCGGGCACGAACACATCCTCGAGCACCACGGTGTGCGAACCGCTGGCCCGCAAACCCACAGTGTCCCAGGTCTTCTCGATGCGGACACCGTCGGCGGCGAACGGAATGGCGCAGTGCAGCACCTGCGGTCCGTCGGGGGCGTCGTCCCAGCGCACGCTGGTCACCAGGACGGTGCCCGCCTCGCATCCGCTGGCCGGCGCCTTGCGCGCGTGCACCCGGTAGCCACCCTCGACCCGCTCGGCGCGGCCGCCCGAGCCGACCCAGTCCGAGGCGCCGGTGCTGATCAGGATCGCGCCCGCGACCACCTTCGCGAACAGCGGTGCGGCGTCGATGCCGTGGTTGTGCCGCCACACCTGAGCGGCGACCAGGTGGGTGTGCATCGCGAAGGCTACCGCGGTGGAGGGGTCGTGGCGGCCGAGTTCGCGCAGGATCGCGCCCATCTCGCGGTGGGTGACCCCGCCGCCGCCGAACTCGGCGGGGACGAGCGCCGCGGACAGCCCGCTCTCGCGCAGCAGGTCGAACGCGGCGAGGGAGATCTCGCCGGAGCGGTCTCGTTCGGCGACCTCGGGTCGCAGGGCTTCGCCGACGCGGCGTGCGCGGGCGATCCAGTCGGTGGTGGTGTCGGTGGGGGCAGGAGCTGTAGTGGTCATGTTTCGAAGTTAGGAACGGCCGCGATAACCGGATAGTGCAGAAAGTGGACCGCCCCGGTCCAGAAACGAGACCGCATTCGCGAGGTGCCATGACGACTTCGACGCCGAGTTACGGCCAGTACTGCCCGATCTCCCGGGCGCTCGACGTGGTGGGCGAGCGCTGGTCGCTGCTGATCCTGCGCGACCTGCTGCTGGGCACCACCCGGTTCAACGACCTCGCGCGCGGCCTGCCCGGCCTGTCGCGCAGCCTGCTCGCCAAACGCCTGCGGCAGTTCGAGCGAGCCGGGCTGGTGGAGAAAATGGTCGGGGAGTACCTGCTCACCGACGCGGGGCGGGAACTGGAGCCGATCCTGTTCGGCCTCGGCGAATGGGGTGCGCGCTGGAGTTTCGGGCCGCCGCGTGACGACGAGCGCGATCCCGCCCTGCTGGTGTGGTGGATGCACACCCGGGTCGACACCTCGTCGTTCCCGGGCCGTCGCCACGTGCTGCAGGTGCGTTTCACCGACGAGGTGCGCCGATTCTGGATCGTGATCGAGGCGGGCGTGCCCTCGGTGTGCGAATCCGATCCCGGCTATCCCGTGGATGTCGCGATCAGCTCCGATGTCGCCTCGCTCTACCAGGTATGGCTGGGGCGGCTGCCGCTGGCGCACGCGCTGCGGACGGGCCGGGTGGCGTTCACCGGCCCGCCCGCGCTCACCCGCCGGATGCCGTCGGTGCTGCGGCTCAGCCCCGTCGCCGGATACGCGGAAACGCCGCACCCGGGTGCGGCCACGCAGCGTGCGTCCTGAACTCCGAGGTCCCGCTCACAGATTCCCCACAACGTGTTCGAGCCGCTGAGCGACCAGCTCGCGGGCCTTCTCACGCAGTGCGGGCCGGTAGCCGCTCGGATACACCGGGTCCCCGGGGGCGTAGTCCTTCAGGACCTCTTTCGCGAGAGTGATCTTGTGTACCTCGGTGGGTCCGTCGGCGATGGCCATCACCTCGGCGTAGCTGAGCATGTCGACGAACGGCAGGTCCTGGCTGACGCCGATCGCGCCGTGCAGATGCAGCGCGCGCTGGGCGATGTCGTGCATGACCTTCGGCATGGCGACCTTGATCGCGGCGATGTCCTTGCGCACCTTCTTGTAGTCCTGCTCCTTGTCGATGCGCCATGCCGTGCGCAGCACCAGCAGCCGGAACTGCTCCATCTCGATCCAGCTGTCGGCGATGCGCTCCTGGGTCATCTGCAACCCGGCCAGCGGGCCGCCGCGCATCGGTCGCGAGACCGCCCGCTCGGCCATCATGTCGAACGCTCTGCGCACCATGGCGACCGTGCGCATCGCATGATGCACCCGCCCACCGCCCAACCGGGTCTGCGCGACGACGAAACCCTGGCCCTCGGCGCCGAGCAGGTGATCGGCGGGAACCCGCACGTCGGTGAACCGCAGGTGGCCCTCGTGCTCGCTGAATCCGGCGACGTGGAAGTTCTTCACGATCTCCAGGCCGGGGGCGCCCGCGGGCACGATGAACATCGACATGCCCTTGTACGGGCTGACGTCGGGGTCGGTCACCACCATCACGATGTGGAAGGCCGCGAACTCCGCGTTGGAGTTGAACCACTTCTCACCGTTGATCACCCACTCGTCGCCGTCGCGCACCGCGCGGGTGCGGAACAGCGTCGGATCCGAACCGCCGGTCGGTTCGGTCATGACGTAGCAGGAACCGATCTCCCCGGCCAGCAGCGGCTCGAGATAGGTCTTCTTCTGCTCCGGTGTGCCGTAGTGAGCGAGGATCTCCGCGTTGCCGGAATCCGGTGCCTGGCAGCCGAATACCGACGGCGCCCACACCGAGGTGCCGAGCACCTCGTTGAGCAGCGCGAGCTTCATCTGCCCGTAGCCGGGGCCGCCCAGTTCCGGTCCGAGGTGGCAGGCCCACAGGCCCTGCTCCTTGACCCGCTCCTGCAACGGCCGCAGCAGCGCCATCGCCTCGCGGTCGGTACGGTCGTACGGATTGGCGTAGAGCAGGTCCAGCGGCTCCACTTCGGTGCGGACGAACTCCGCGGCCCAGTCCAGCTTCCGCTGGTACTCCGGGTCGGTCTCGAAATCCCAAGCCATGATCAGCCTTTCGTGTCCCGCGCGGTGCCGGTCACCACGCCGTCGAGCAAAGTGGTCGCGAGGATGTCGGCGATCTCGCCGGGGGAGCGGTCGCCGTGCGGGCGGTACCAGAACGACACCATGTTCAGCATGCCGAGCACGCTGTTGGTGACCACGTGGTCGTCGGTGCGCAGCAACCCTTCGGCATGACCGGCATCGATGACGCGTTGCCAGCACTGCTGCACTCGGTCGCGCAGGTCTTGCAGTTGCGCGGCGCGCTCGCCGGTGAGCGCGCCGACATCGCGCAGTTGGATGGCGACCTCGCGCTGATGGCGGATGATCAGCCGTACGTGACTGTGGACCATCTTGCGCAGCTTGGTCACCGGATCGCCGGGTCCGTCGGCGATCTGCTCGGCCTCGGCCAGCATGAGCTGGATGTAGTCGCGCAGGATCTGCCAGAGCAGTTCCTCTTTGGAACCGATGTGGTAGTACAGCGCGCCGCGCTGCACGTCGGCCCGCTCGCCGATCTCGGCTACGCCGGTGCCGTGGAAGCCCTGCTCGGCGAACAGGTCGATCGCGGCACGCACGATCCGCGCCCTGGTGTCGCTCGCCGTCGATTCCGCCGCGGGCGGACGGCCCCGCCTGCGGGACGGGGCGGTCATTTCGACGGGTCCAGCGCGATCTTGCCCACCCCGTCGGACCGCTGCGCGAACATCCGGTAGGCGGCGGGTCCGTCGGACATCGGCAGGTGGTGGGTGACCACCGCCTCGGGCCGCAGCCTGCCGCCCGCGGTGAGCTTCAGCAGCGCCGGTAGTTCGTACTGGATCGAGCACAGCCCGATATGGAATTCGAGGTCCTTCACCTGCGCCGCCATCATGTGGAACGGATAGGCGCGGTTGTGGCTCACACCGATCACACTCACCCGGCCACCGTGCCCGACGGCGCTGATCGCCAGCTTGATGGTTTCGTCGGCGCCGACCGCCTCGATCGCGACATCCGCTCCGCCGCGCAGCGTTTCCCGGATCGCCTGCTTCGGATCGTCCGACTCGACCGGCTCCGCGCCGAGATCGGCGGCCCGCTTACGGCGTTCGGCGAGCAGGTCGACGCCGAGCACCCGTGCCGCGCCCATCGCGAACGCGGACTGGACCGCCATGAGACCGACCGGGCCGAGCCCGATCACCACCACGGTGTCACCCGGCGCGACGCGGGCGCGCCGGGCTCCGTACCACGCGGTGGGTGCGTTGTCGGTGAGCACGACGGCGGCGGTGTCGCTCACCTCGTCGGGCAGCTTCGCCAGGTTGCCCGCGGCGTGCGGGACGGCGAGCAACTGGGCCTGGCACCCGGCCAGTGCGCCGCCGAGCCCGTAGCAGGCGTCCACCGGCAGCGGCTGCCGAGCGCACGCGGTGACGATCCCGGCGCGGCACTGCGCGCAGCTGTCGCAGCCGGCCGATGCGGCGACCAGTACACGGTCGCCGACGGAGAACCCGCGGGTGTGCGGCCCGAGTTCCACGATCTCACCGACCGCTTCGTGTCCGACGCCGTAACCGGCGCCCGCGACGAATCCGTGTCCGGCGTAGATGTGCAAGTCGCTGCCGCAGATCCCCGCCGCGGTGACCCGGACGATCGCGCCGTCGGGACCTGGCAGCACGGGATCGGGCCGGTCGCCGTACGAGATCTGCTGCGGCCCTTCGTAGGTCAGCGCTTTCATCGCCAGCCCCCGTCGATCGCGAGGGTGGCGCCGGTGCAGAAGGCCGAGGCCTCGGTGGCGAAGAACAGCGCCGCCCCGACGATCTCCTCCGGCCTACCGACTCGGCGCAGGGCGTTGTGCTTGGTGAGCTCCGCACGTAACTCGTCGGGCCACGCCGTGGCGATGTCGGTTTCGAAAGGCCCGCACTGGATGGTGTTGACCCGCACGTTCGGCGCGAACGTCTGGGCCAGCCCGCCGGTCAGGGCGTTGAGACCCGCCTTGGCCGCCGAATAGGGGACCGCGAAGGGTTCCGGCCTGATCGCCTCGATCGAGGAGATGTTGATGATCGAGCCGCCGCCCTCGCCCGCCATCCGACTGCCGATCAGCGCCGACAGCCGGAACGGCCCTTTCAGGTTCACGCCGATGACCTTGTCGAACAGCGCCTCGGTGACCTGGTCCAGGCTGGGATACAGCGGCGAGAGGCCCGCGTTGTTGACCAGCACGTCCACCCGGCCGAACGCGTCGTAGACGGTCTCCACCAAGGCGTCGCACTGCGACCAGTCGCTGACGTTGCAGGCCACCGGCAGGGCGCGGCGGCCGAAGCGCGCCGTCACCTCCTCGGCCAGTGCGGCGCACCCGTCCAGCTTGCGGCTCGCGATCACCACGTCCGCGCCCGCCTCGGCGAACGCGAGCACCATCTGCTTGCCCAACCCCCGGCTTCCCCCGGTGACGACGACGACCTTGTCGGTGAGTGGCACCTTGACTCCTGCGTGTCCCGAAAATGTTCCGATCAGTACATTAAATCGGCCGCGCGCTACGATCAAGGGGCTGTCCGGCCGACCGCCGACGGCTCACGACCCGCCGGGCGCTCGACCAGCTCGTATCGGCGTGGCGGACGGATTCGGGCACAGGCCCTGGGCGACCCGGCGCGCGGTGACACCGCTACCCGCGGGTAACATGGCACTGTTTTCCCACTCGGCTTTCTCGGAAGTGAGGCAGTAGATGACAGAGCGGATTCAGGTCGGCGGGCTCCAGGTGGCACGCGTTCTCCACGAGTTCGTCGAGAACGAGGCGCTCCCCGGTTCCGGCGTGGATTCCGCCGCGTTCTGGGCCGGCGCCGAGCAGGTCATCAATGATCTCGCTCCGCGCAACCGCGCTCTGCTGGCCGAACGCGACGAGATCCAGGGCAAGGTCGACGCCTGGCACGCGGAGCACCCCGGCGCCAACTACGACAAGGCGGCCTACAAGAACTTCCTGACCGAGATCGGCTACCTGCGGCCCGAGCCCGCCGATTTCCGGATCACCACCCAGAACGTGGACGAGGAGATCGCCGCCACCGCGGGCCCGCAGCTGGTGGTGCCGGTGATGAACGCCCGCTTCGCGATCAACGCCGCCAACGCGCGCTGGGGCTCGCTGTACGACGCGCTCTACGGCACCGACGCCATCTCCGAGGCGGGCGGCGCGGAGAGGGGCACCGGCTACAACAAGGTGCGCGGCGACAAGGTCATCGAGTGGGCGCGCAACTTCCTCGACGACTCGGTCACCCTGATCACCGGTTCGCACATCGGCTCGACGTCCTACAAGATCGTCGACGGCGAGCTCGAGGTCGGCCTGGAGGACGGCACCAGCATCGGCCTGGCCGACGCCTCCCAGCTGGTCGGCTACCTGGGCGACCCGGAGGCGCCGAGCTCGGTCCTGCTGAAGCACAACGGTCTGCACATCGAGATCCAGATCGATCCGCAGTCCCCGATCGGCAGCACCGACACCGCGGGCGTCAAGGACGTCGTGCTGGAGTCCGCGGTCACCACGATCATGGACTTCGAGGACTCGGTCGCCGCGGTGGACGCCGAGGACAAGGTGCTCTGCTACCACAACTGGCTCGGCCTGATGAAGGGCGACCTCGCGGAGAAGGTCAGCAAGGGCGAGAAGACCTTCACCCGCACCATGAACCCCGACCGCGTGTACACCGCGCTGGACGGCGGCGAGCTGGTGCTGCACGGCCGTTCGCTGCTGTTCGTGCGCAACGTCGGTCACCTGATGACCTCGGACGCGATCCTGGACGCCGAGGGCAACGAGGTGCCCGAGGGCATCATGGACGGGCTGATCACCTCGCTGATCGCCAAGCACAGCCTGGCCGACGACGTGCAGCTGAAGAACAGCCGCACCGGCTCGGTCTACATCGTGAAGCCGAAGATGCACGGCCCCGACGAAGTCGCCTTCACCAACGAGCTGTTCGGCCGGATCGAGGACGTGCTCGGCCTGGAGCGCAACACGCTCAAGGTCGGCATCATGGACGAGGAGCGCCGCACCACGGTGAACCTGAAGGCCTGCATCCAGGCCGCCGCCGAGCGAGTGGTGTTCATCAACACCGGCTTCCTCGACCGCACCGGCGACGAGATCCACACCTCCATGGAGGCCGGGCCGATGGTCCGCAAGGCCGACATGAAGTCCCAGCAGTGGATCCTGTCCTACGAGGACTGGAACGTCGACACCGGCCTCGCGGCGGGCCTGCCCGGCAAGGCGCAGATCGGCAAGGGCATGTGGGCCATGCCGGATCTGATGGCCGACATGCTCACCCAGAAGATCGGTCACCCGCGCGCGGGCGCCAACACCGCATGGGTGCCCTCGCCCACCGCCGCCACCCTGCACGCGACGCACTACCACCTGGTCGACGTGTTCAAGCGGCAGCAGGAGATCGCCAAGGGCGGTCGCCGCGCCACCGTCGACGAGATCCTGGAGATCCCGCTGGCCGCCGCGCCGAACTGGACCGACGAGGAGAAGCGCCAGGAGCTGGACAACAACTCGCAGTCCATCCTCGGCTACGTGGTGCGCTGGATCGACCAGGGCGTCGGCTGCTCCAAGGTGCCCGACATCAAGGACGTCGCGCTCATGGAAGACCGTGCCACCCTGCGCATCTCCAGCCAGCTGATGGCCAACTGGCTGCGCCACGGCATCGTCAGCGCCGACGAGGTGGTGGCCAGCCTGGAGCGGATGGCCCCGGTTGTCGACCGGCAGAACGCGGGCGACCCGAACTACCGGGCGATGGCGCCCGACTTCGCGGGCAGCATCGCGTTCCAGGCGGCCAAGGAGCTGATCCTGGAGGGCACCAAGCAGCCCAACGGCTACACCGAGCCGATCCTGCACCGCCGTCGCCGTGAGGCGAAGGCGCTGGCCTGCGTGTAAACCGTACGCGTCGTGAGTCCCCCCGGTCCCGTCGGCCGGGGGGACTCGGGCTTTTGCGGGAGTTTCGACTCTTGTTTATCGGT
Source organism: Nocardia araoensis NBRC 100135 (assembly GCF_000308435.1). Lineage (GTDB taxonomy): Bacteria > Actinomycetota > Actinomycetes > Mycobacteriales > Mycobacteriaceae > Nocardia > Nocardia araoensis. The sequence continues at coordinate 26,334 of NZ_BAFR01000088.1, forward strand.
CCGTTACCCTGGGTGCCGCACGAAATCGTCGATTTGTGAGGAAGATTCATGGGAAGCGTTGTGCTCGACATCGTGGCATTGGTCGTCAATCGCGCGGCGATGTTCTGGAATTGGATGGCCACCGGATCGGCGGGCTTCCCGCCGCTGTGAGCGTGCGGTGCACGATGTGCTTCGAGTAGTGAAAATCCCCTGGTCAGCTGTGCTGGCCGGGGGATTTTCGATTCCGGGCCGGAATGCGGAACGTTCCGAATTGTTGGTTTTCACATCGATGGATCTCGCTGCCCGGTGCGGCCGTGATCGTCGGTCCCGGAATTCGCCGGGCAGCGCCGCCGCGCACTATGCGAACTCGACGCGCGGCCTCCGGAATTGGGCCGTTCGCGGGCTTTCCGCCGCGCCGGCGATGGCTTTCACGTCACACGGGATCATCACTGCCCCGCGGGATTTCGCAGCCGATCCCGCGCGCGGAGCTCACGCCCCTCGTATCTTGAACACGTGAACTCCGCAGGGTCCGTGCGCACACGGTCGCGTATTCCCCGTTGGTTCGTCCTGTGGATGGGGCTCGTGACCGCCTTGGTCGCACTCTGCTGCGCGGCGCTGTTCTGGCAACTCGCCGCGGCGGGCACGTTTCCGACCCTTGTCGTGCTCTGGGCGGTGCTCGGTGTGCTCGGCGGGATCGCCGTCCTGTTCGGACTGCTCGGGCTGCTGCGCTACCGTGCCGTGTTCCACAGCCTCGCCTCGCCCGTGCTCATCGCCGCTCTCGTGGCGCTGACGCTCTACGACGTCCCCGAGGACACCGGCTGGCGCCTCTCCCGCGGAATCCTCGAAGACCAAGCCGTGGACTGTGCGCACCCCGGCCACCGCACCCGGCTCGGCGTCTACACGATCACCTTCATCACGCCCCGCGACGGCGGCTGCCTGTTCTACACCCAATCGGGCGACTCGAATTCGGAAGGCTTCGCCTTCTTCCGCGACCCGGCCACCCCGCCCCACCTCGGCTCACCCGCCATCAACGGCATCGAATACTCCGCCTTCGAAGGCCAGTGGTACCGGTTCGTCGACACTTACTGAGCGCGGTTGCCGAAAATCTCCTCGCGGGTGTTCGCCGTGACGGCGCGGGCGATCCATGCGGTCGGGCGGGCGCCGTCGGCGCAAGCGTTGATCTCGTCGGCCGGGGCCTCTGAGACGCGGATCCGCGGGTGGCGGATCACCATTCGAACGGCAGGGGTCGGCGGGGTTCGATCCACAGTGCTTCGGCGAGTGCGCAGAGCGTTCCATCGGGCCGGGACAAGGCCACGCCGACGGTGTGTTTCCGGCCGTCCGAGGAGATCGGCCACCCGTAGGAGAGGTAGGACTCGCCGGCGCGAACCGGTTCGAACCGCGTGGCGGTGAGGGCGGCGGTGACCGCTCCGGGACGCAGATCGCGCAGCGCCATCGCGGCCCAGCCGCCCGGGCAATCCAGGGCGGCCCAGACGTTCTCGGTGGAGAGGAAGCCATCGGGTCCGGCGAGCGCGGGATGCGGTGTCCAGGCGGAGACGACCATGTCGTGTGTGGGCACGGCCCAAGGTGACAAACGCAGACCACGGCCGGGCGCACAGGCCGCTCCGCAGCCGTAGCAGTGACTCATCTTGCGTAGCACGTCGGCGGTCGCGCTCGCGGCTAGAGCCTGCTCCCAGGTGGGCGCGTGCCGCGGCGTGACCGTGATGGTCGACGCGGACGCTTCGGCGAGTACCGCACCGTCCAGGTCGGTGAGTGATGCGCCGCCGGACGCGTCGGCGGCCAACATCACCGGAGTGTCCACGGGCACTGCGCGGCGGAAGTCGACGCGCACCTGCGTGGCGCCGCTCGCAGCGGCCAGCAGTCCCGCCACGTATCCGCCGAACGCCACACCCGGATAACCGCGCACGTGCGCGGGCACCGTCAACGCATCGGTCCGAATCATCTGCTGCCCAACCTCTCCCGGCCGACGATCATGACCCGGTTCAGCCGACCATACCGTCGTGACGCCGGCGAGCCGTCGCCGGGCCGCCTGCCACCCGGACCTGCCGTCGTAGGTGCCGATGATCTCGCCGGTGGCCCATGGACGGGTTGGGCCGGCGAGCCGCGTGATCACGGGTGCCGGAATATCTCTCGCCCCGAACGCTGTTGTGCCGACATGTGACGAAAGCTGGAACGAACGTACTGATCGTGTACGCCCACCCGAAGCCGGACTCACTCACCGGCGCTCTGAAAGATGTCGCGGTGCAGCAGTTGCGTGCGGACGGGCACGAGGTGCGGATCACCGACCTCTACGCGATGGGCTGGAAGGCCGCCGCCGACACCGACGATTTCGGCGCGGTCTCCGAGACCAACTTCATGCTGGCCTCGGGCGTGGCCTACCGCGCAGGGACGCTGAGTCCCGACATTCGCGCCGAGCAGGAGAAACTGCTGTGGGCCGATGCCGTCGTGCTGCATTTCCCGCTCTGGTGGTTCGGCATGCCCGCGATCATGAAGGGTTGGGTGGATCGGGTGCTCACCTGCGATTTCGCCTACGGAGCCGGGGGCAAGGCGCTGCCCAGATACGGGGCGGGCGTCTTGGCCGGGCGGCGAGCGATGCTGGTGGTCTCGGTCGGAGGCAAGCAGCCGTCCTACTCCGATCGCGGGATCAACGGTCCGGTCGAGGATCTGCTGTTCCCGATCCACCACGGCATCCTCTACTACACCGGCATGGACGTGCTGCCGCCGTTCGTGGTGCACGACACGATCCGGCTCGACGCCGAGCGCTTCGACGAGGTCGCGCACGACCTGCGGCAGCGAATGTCGGAGCTGGCCGAACTGGAGCCGATCCGGTACCGCCCGCAAGGCGGCGGCGACTACGACCGGAGTCTGCGTCTCATAGCCGGTCGGGAAGCCCGAGGAGCGACCGGCTTCGGGTTGCATGTGGCGTCGTAGCGACCCGGTACATCAGGGGAGTGGAGCCGCTCCGCGCTCGGTGAGCAGCATGCCCAT
>NZ_BAFR01000087.1 GCF_000308435.1 Nocardia araoensis NBRC 100135
AAGCCCTGGTGCATGATCTGACGCTTCACCGAAGGCATCAGCAACTCGACCGCCTGAGCGAAGGTGCCGACGGGTGTGTCGATGCGGTGCGGCCGGTCCTCGAGCGCGCGCACCACGATCGCGGCGGCCTGATCCGGATCCGGCACCGGAAGCGAGCGGTACAGGTCGGTCGGCGCGATCATCGGGGTCCGCACCAGCGGCATCCGCACCGAGGTGAAGGTGATCCCGGCATCCCGGTTCTCCACCGCCGCGATATCGCTGAAGTTGTCCAGCGCCGACTTGCTCGCCACGTACGCCGCGAACCGCGGCACCTTGGTCTGCACCGCGATCGAGGAGATGTTGACCACGTGCCCGAAGCGGCGCGCCCGCATCGACGGCAGCAGTCCGAGAATGAGCCGCACGGCGCCGAAGTAGTTCACCGCCATGGTGCGCTCGAAATCGTGCATCCGGTCGGTGGAGTTGAGCACCGAGCGGCGGATCGAGCGGCCCGCGTTGTTCACCAGGTAGTCGACGTGGCCGTGATCGTCGAGGACGCACTGCACGAGCTTCTCGACCGCTTCGGAGTCGGTGATGTCGCACGGGTAGGTATGGGCGACACCGCCTTCGGCGCGCACCGCCTCGGCGGCGGCCGCCAGATCGTCGTGACCGCGGGCCACCATCAGCACCGTGGCGCCGCGCCGGGCGACAGCGTGCGCGGTGGCCAGCCCGATGCCGGAGGACGCTCCGGTGATGAGCACGATCCGTCCGGCGAGCGGATCGCCGGTGACCGATACGCGGCCGCGCTGCGGGTCGAGGTGGTCGCGCCAGTACTGCCACAACCGCTCGGCGTAGCTGTCGAACGACGGCACGGTCAGACCGGAGCTGCGCAGCTGGGCCCGGGTGGAGTCGCTGATGAACTCCGCGGAGAACGAGGTGTGTGGAGCCACTTCGGCGGGGATGCCCACCTGCTCGAGCAGGAAGTCGCGCACGGCGGTGACGCCGGGGATGTGCGCGAGGCCGCTGAGCGCCAAGCCGCTGCCCGGCACCGTGCCAACGCCGGTCGGGGCGCCCGCCGCGGCGGCGAGCGCGCGGTACACCTCGCTGAAGGGCTGCGGGTCGGGGTTGACCAGGTGGAAGGTCCGTCCGTCCAGCCCGGGGCGACGGATCAGTTCCCCCATCGCGGCCGAAACATAGTCGACCGGAACAATATTCGTCGCGCCGAGATCGGGCAGCGGCAACGGCAGATCGGACGGCAGCGTGGCGAGCCGCGCGATCGCGCCGAAGAAGTAGTAGGGGCCGTCGATCTTGTCCATCTCACCGGTGCGGGAATCGCCCACGATGATCGCCGGCCGATAGACCCGCCAGCGCACGCCGCGCGACTCGCGGACCAGCTTCTCGGCGGCGAACTTGGTGCGGTGATACGGCGAGGTCAGCTGTTGCCCGAGGTCGAAGTCCTCCTCGAAGAACTTGCCCTTGTGGTCGCCCGCCACCGCCACCGAGGACACGTGGTGCAGCACCGCGCCCAGTTCACGGGCCAGATCCAGCACCGAGCGCGTGCCGGTGACGTTGGCCGCGTGCGCGGTGTCCTCGTCGGCCGTCATGTCGTAGACGGCGCCCAGGTGAACGATGTGGTCCGCCTGCGGCGCCTCGCACGCCAGGCCGAGCCCTTCGGCGGTGAGATCGCCGATCAGCGCGTAGACCCGTTCGGCGCCCCGCCAGCCCGCCGCGATATCGGTGAATTTGCCCAGTGAGGTCTCGCGCACCAGCACGTGGACGATCGCCTCGGCGTCGTTGTCCAGCAGGTCTTGCACAACCCGCCTGCCCAGGAAACCGGTTCCGCCCGTCACGATGTAAGTGGCCATCGCACTCTCCTGCTGTTCAGTCGAAACTTGTTGTCGCACAAGTCATCCGGCATGCGGCAATGGATGCGGACAGCGTGATTCGGCCCCCAGCGACAGACGTCGGGCCGAAAGTAGGAACACCTTCGTCCTGACTTATTACTGAACAGTAATCGACCGCGTACGGACCCGGCAAGCGATCATGGCCCGTTCACCCTGTGGGACTGGTCACCGTCTGCGCAGGTCAAACGGTATGTGTTACAAAGATTTCCAGTTACCTGCGTTCTGGTCGGTCGTCCAGCAACTGAACAGCGTCCGATCGGGCTACTTTTTCTCGACGCGGGCGGGCGGCGCCTGCAGTGGGGGTTTGTCGCGCAGGAACGCCTCGAAGGCGTCCAAGTCGGTCGGGCCCACCGCGGGGTCGGACCCCTCGGTGAAGACGGTGAATCCGTCGCCTCCCGAAGCGAGGAAGTTGTTGGTCGTGACGCGATACGTGGCGACCGGATCGAGCGGCTGACCTGCGATGCGGACGCTGTCTGCGACAACCTTCGCGCCCGTGGGGGCGGTATCGGAGTAGGTGTAGCCGATCCCCGCCGGGGACAGAATCGTCGATCTGCCGGAGTTGTTCCACTGCTGTTCCAGCAGGCGCAGGATCTGGCTGCCGGTCAGCGTGAGTGTGACGACCTGGTTGCCGAACGGTTGGACGGTGAAGAGGTCGCCGTAAGTGACCGGTCCCTGCTTCAGATCGGCGCGCACGCCACCCGGGTTCATGAAGGCGGCGACGGCGGCGGCCGGACCCGCCGTGACCGACAGCATGGAATCGGCGATCACATCGCCCAATGGTGAGGTGCCCGCCGGGCGCGGGTCGTGCGGGAGGGCGTTCGCGGCCGCGCCGACCACACGGCCCGCGCGCGGCCGGGACTGCTCGGTGTAGAAGTCGATCAGCGCGGTCGTCGCGGCGTCGGGCGTGACCTCGCGGGTCACCACGCGGTTGACCGCCGATGCTTGCACGCCGTCGGCGCCGAAACGCAGCGTGACGTCGGTGATGAGCCGCCCGTACGAGGCCGCCTGGGTGATCACCTTGCCGCCGATGGTGCACACGTACGGCTGGTGGCTGTGGGCGGTGAACACCGCCCGGACCGCGGGGTCGATCCGCTCGGCCAGTCCCGTCACGTTCGGGGTGACGTTCGCGCACCCGTTGTAGTCCAGCGCCGCGTTCGGCTCCGGCCGCTGGGAACCGCCGTCGTGCACCAGCGCCACGATCGCCTCGGCGCCCGCCGCCTTCAGTTCCGGCACGTAGCGGTTGATCGCGGCGGCTTCGTCGCCGAAGAGGTAACCCCGGATGCCCTCGGGCAGAACGATACTCGCGGTCTCTGGCGTGACCGTGCCGACGACGCCGATCCGATGGCCGCCCACCTCCAGCATGGTCCACGGGCGCAGCGCGGGCGGGAGGTTGCCCTGCGCGTCGGTGACGTTCGCGGCCAGATAGGAGAACTTCGCGCCGGTGAACGGGGCGCCGGGAGAACATCCGTCGAAGGCGCACCCGCCTCGTTGCAGGCGCGCCAATTCCAGGACGCCGTCGTCGAATTCGTGATTGCCGACCGCGGACGCGGCCACGCCCACGTTGTCGAGGAAGCCGATCGTCGGCTCGTCGTGGAACAGGCTGGAGATCAGCGGGCTGGCCCCGATGTTGTCCCCGGCCGCAAGCACGGCGCTGGACGGATAGGCGGCCTTCAACCGGGCGAGATGAGTGGCGAGATACGCGGCTCCACCCGCGTCGTAGTTCGCGATCTTGCCGTTGGATCCGCTCGGCGGCTGGAGATTCCCGTGCAGATCATTGAAGCCGAACAGGTGCACCTCGTCCGGTTGGGCCGCGCGCAGGTCGTTCGTCGAGATCAGGGGCACGATCCCGGCCGCAGGCGACGAGCCGGGACCGGGGCCGGGATCGGACGTCGTGCCGCAACCCCCCACCAGACCGACACCGACAAGAACGGCAAGAACCACGGCGATGCGACGGCGCGCTCTCATACCATGACTGTCCCACGTCGGCGACGTTCGCGCACGGCGGTCGAAATGCGGCTTCGCGCAGCGCGATGCGCCGCGCCGACTACTGCGCGGCCGGGAATTCCTCGGCGAGTTCCTCGAAGACCGCGGTGTTCATCGCGAAGGCGCGCCTGCCCTCGTCGAGCACGCGGCGGCGCTCCAGGTCGTCGAGCGGCAACTGGTCGAGCAGGCCACGGTATTCCCGTTTGAACGCCGCGGGATTGCCGACGCCGTCGAAGACGTAGAAGCGGACGCCGTCGCCGCGATGCGGCAGGTTCCACAACTTCTCCGCGGTGCCGCGGATGACCTGTCCGCCCGACAGGTCGCCGAGGTAACGGGTGTAGTGGTGGGCGATGTACCCGGCGGGCCAGTCGCGCGCGCACTCGTCGATGCGTTCGGCGTAGGCGGCGGTGGCGGGCAGCGGTTCCAGGCCGGTTCGCCAGCCGGGACCGAGCAGATGCGTGAGGTCGCGCTCGAGTTCGGCGGTACGGGCCAGCTCGGGCCGGATGAACGGCCCGGCCACCGGGTCGTCGGCCAGCGTCGCCCACCGCTGTTCGAGCGCGCGGTAGATGAACCAGAGCTGACCGGTGTAGCGGTGATACGAGTCGACGCCGAGCGACCCGCCGAGCATGTCGCTCATGAAGCGGGAGTTCTCCGCCTCCGCATGCTGTTGCGCGGTGGCGGTGCGGATCTGCGCCGAGAACGGTACTGCTTCCGACATGTCCGAACCACCTCACCTCACACCGGGGCCGCCACCGGATCGCGAGCCCTGACCAGTTCGATAAGAGGGTACCGGGCGGGGGTTGGGCGCGCATGCACCTCGCGGCTCAGTGCGCGGGCGCCGATCGGCGGCGGCGCCGGACGATCGGGCGGCGCAGCGAGCCGAACCGGCGCAGGATCCGCGGCCTGCGCACGGTGCGGTCGCACCACTCGCCGAGGGTGACGCCCGCGGCCAGCGCGCAGCCGATGCCGAAGGCCGACAGCAGCTGATTGCCTCCGATCACCAGTTCGTCGTTCAGCAGCGCGTAGAGCCCGCGGTAGACCTTGAGACCGGGAAGCAGCGGAGTGATGCCCGCGACGGCGACGACCAGCGGCGGTGTCAGCGCGCGGCGGGCCATCAGGCCACCGGCCAAGCCGACCAGCGTCGCGGCGACGCCGGAGGAGATCACGGGGCCGAAACCCGCCTCCTGGATGAGGACGAAGCAGATGATGCCCGCGGCGCCGCTGCCCGCCGCGGCGGCCAGCGCCCGGCGTTCGGCATAGCAGGCGAGCGCGAACGCCAGTGCCGCCACCGCACCGGCCAGAATCTTCACCGGCAGGTCGGTGATGTCGCGGGCGGAGGTCAGGTAGACCGGCGGCACGGTGGCGTCGAGCAGATCGGCGATGCGCAGGGTGAACGCGATGCCCGCGATGATGCCGCCGGTCATCATCATCACCTCGAGCATGCGGGCCGTTGCGGTGATGGGCGCGCCGGTGATCGCATCCTGCACCGAGCCCACCAGTTGCAGTCCGCTCAGCAACACGGTGATCCCGGCCGCAATGATCAGGGTCGGGTCGACGTCGATCCGCAGGCGCACGGCCAGACTCGCCAGCACGATGGCCGGGATCGCCGCGATGGCGCCGCCGACCATGTGCTGGAAGAAGAACGGCAGCCCGTAGCGATTGAGAACGCGATTGGTGCGGTCGATCGCCGCGGTGGTCGCGAAACTGACCGCGGCCACGAGGGCGCCGCCGCCGAGCAGCGCGGCGATCGCCGCCGCCATCAGCGACCACGCCGCGGTGGCGGTCCAGCGGTGGTACGGGTGCGGCGCCGAGGTGATCGCGTCGAGTGCGGCGCGGGCCTGATCCGGCGGGACCACCTCGTTGCGGATCCGGCGGGTCAGCCGGTCGACGGCGGCGAGCCGGGTGAAATCCAGGGCGCGGTAGTGCACGATCCGCATGGTGCTGGCCGGCGGCAGCGCGGGGCCGCGATCGGCCCAGATGCGGATGGCGTCGTAGGTGACGTCGATGCTGCACCGGGACAGCCCGTAGGTGGCGGCGATGAACCGCACCGTGGTGGTGGTGTCCACCACGCCGGTGCCGGAGGCCAGCACGACTTCGCCGACCCGGACCGCGAGGTCGAGGACTTCGGCGACCCTCGCGTCGTCGGTGAGGTCGATCGGCTGCAACGGCGTCGGCGCGGTGACGATGGTGTCCGCGGTCGCCTGCCGGTCCGCGACCAGCATGCCGACGGCCTGGGTGACGACCGGGATCGGCCGGGCGCGCCGCAGGCGAAGCCCGCGACGCCAGCCGAGGTGATCCACCCGTCCGGTGGTGACATCTCCTACGGAAGTTGCCTCAGGACTCATGGAGGCGAACCTAGTCATCCGATGACTTTTCGGCATCCGTGCGGGTCGCGGCGGGCGCGCCGGCCGCGACCGCCCTTGGTCGGACCGCCGATCCGTGGTAGAACTTGTTCTAATTTCGGCGATGGGAGCGCGTACGGTGCGGTACGGAATCGTGTTGTTCACCAGCGATCGGGGCATCACCCCCGCGGATGCGGCAGTCGCCGCCGAGCGTGCCGGATTCGACACGTTCTATGTGCCCGAGCACACGCACATCCCGGTGGTGCGCGCCGCGGCGCATCCGCGCACCGGCGACGCGAGCCTGCCCGACGACCGTTATCTGCGGACCCTGGACCCGTGGGTCGCGCTCGGCACCGCCGCGTCCGTGACCGAGCGCATCGGGTTGTCCACCGCGGTGGCGCTGCCCGCCGAACACCATCCGATCACGCTGGCCAAGACCATCGCCTCGCTGGATCATCTGTCCGGCGGCCGGGTCAGCCTCGGCGTCGGATTCGGCTGGAACACCGACGAACTGGCCCACCACGGCGTGCCCGCGGGCAAGCGCAGGACGGTGCTGCGAGAGCATCTGGAAGCCATGCGTGTGCTGTGGACCGAGGAGGAAGCAGACTTCGACGGCGAGTTCGTCACCTTCGGCGCCAGCTGGTCCTGGCCGAAGCCGGTGCAGAAGCGCATTCCGGTCCTGCTCGGCGCGGCGGGTACCGAGAAGAACTTCACCTGGCTGGCCAAGCACGCCGACGGATGGATCACCACGCCCACCGAGGACGACCTGGACCAGAAGATCGCTCTACTGCACCGGATCTGGCGCGAGCAAGGGCGTGCGGACCGTCCCGAGGTGATCGCGCTCGCCGGGCGGCACGACGCGGCGCAACTGGCGCGCTGGGCCGAATCCGGTGTCACGGAAGCGGTTTTCGGACTACCCGACCGCCCCGCGGACGACGTGCGCGCCTACCTCACGCGCCTGGCCGGGAAGCTGGGAATCGAGCACGCCGGGTGACACGGCTCGGCACGCGGCGACACCAGCCGCGTCTGCGGAACGGTCGGCACTTACCGGTGGCGGCTGTACGGTGCGGCGGGGCAGCCGACGCGCCGGTCGCGCCGCGCGGCGAAAGGCATTCCGACCGGGAGTGACCCGCGCGAAGCGGGTTCGCGCGGGCCACGGAGGACGCCGTCAGCGCAGGTCGCGGCGGCGGAAGGCGGCGATGCCGACAGCGAGCAGGACCGCGGCGGTCGCGAGCAGCCACAGCAGCGGCTGGGCTCGGAATTCGGCGCCGGGCACCTTCGGCGGGTGGACGAACGGCACGAGATCGAGCATCCAGTGCGGCAGGCCGTCGAGCGAGCCGACGAAGAAGATCACCACCATGGCACTGAGCACACCCCACGCGACCGGGGCGAACCGCGGTGCGACGCCGTAGATCGCGACCGCGATGCCGGTGACCACCCACACCGCGGGCACCTGCACGGTGGCGGCGGCCAGCGACTGGCCGAGTTTCGTGCCGAGGTCGCCGTCCGCGGCGCCGTAGACGACGCCGATCGCCAGCCCGGCGACCAGCAGTGCCGCGGCGGGGCCGAGCAGCGCGAAGCCGATGTGGCTCAGCGCGTAGCGGACCCGTCCGACAGCGCCGGACAGGGTGGCCTCGACCCTGGCGCTGGTCTCCTCGTCGTGCAACCGCAGGGCGGCGGAGATCGAGTAGGCGGACGCTGCCGCGGCGAGCATCGTGATCGCGTAGGTGACGAAGGACTGCTGCAGCTGCTGTGAGCCGCCCATCCGGGTGACCATGTCACGGATGGACGCGCTGCCGTCGAGCATGTCGCCGATGCTGTTGACCGCGCCGCCGATCAGCAGGCCGTACAACGCGAAGCCCACCGTCCACGCCAGCAGGGTGCCGCGCTGCAACCGCCAGGCCAGTCCGAACGGGCCGGACAGGATGGCCGCCGCCGCGGACGGCCCTGGACGCTCGGCGATGAGCCCGGAACCGACGTCGCGATGGCCGAGCAACGCGTAAGCCGCGGCGGTGCCGAGCACCCCGAGGGCGGCGAAGAGCAGCAGTACCCACCACCGTTCCTCGGCGTACGGGCGGATCTGCAGCGACCAGCCGATCGGCGAGAACCAGGACAGCACACCGTTTCCGGCGTCGCCGACGGCCCGCAGGGCGAAGGCCGCGCCGAGCGCGCCGAACGCCACGCCGCGCGCGACCCTGGCACCGGCGCTGACCTGGGCGGCGACCGCGGCGACAGCCGCCCAGACGATGCCGGACGCCGCCAGGGCGGAGCCGAAGGCCACCGATCCCGCGGCGGGCAGGTCGGTGCCGTACAGCGACACGGCGCACACGATTCCGGCGAGCAACGCTCCCGAATAGGTCATGAGCAGGGTGGCGGTGAGACCGGCGTAGCGTCCGATACTGGTGGCGCCCACCAGTTCCGCGCGTCCGGTCTCCTCCTCGACGCGGGTGTGCCTGATCACCGTGAGCACCGTGGCGATGGCGATCATAGTGTACATGGCGCCGGCCTTCCAGGTGCCGATCGACCCGAGCGCCGAGCTGAACACCGGGCCGTACATGGCGATCAGCGCGGGACTGTCCGCCGTTGTCCGGGCGAAGCTGTCCAGGGACGCTTGGTTGTCGTAGAGACCCTTGATGCTGACGACCTGGAACGCGGGCATCAGCCCGATGAGCAGCGTCCACAGCGGCAGCACGATCCGGTCGCGCCGCAGGTACAGCCGCAGCAATTGCCCGGTGCCCGCGAAGTCGCCGGATACGCCGAATGCCGGCGCCGCGGCGCGGCCGGCGATGGCGGTGGTCATGCTCGCACCTTCTCCCCGGTGGCCGCGCCGGACTCGGCGCCGTGGCCGTCGACGTGGTAGTGCCGCAGGAACAGCTCCTCGAGCGTCGGCGGCGTGCTGGTCAGGCTGCGCACACCCGCATCGCCGAGCACCCGGATCAACTCGCCGAGGTGCTCGTTGTCGACCTGGCAGCGCAGCGTGTGGTCGTCGAGTTCGATGTCCTCGACACCCGGGATCCGGCTCAGATCGCCGGCGTCCCCGGTCAATTCGGCGGTGATCGACGTGCGCGACAGGTGGCGCAGATCCGACAGCGACCCGCTCTCCACCGTGCGTCCGGCCCGGATGATGGTCACCCGGTCGCACAGCACCTCGACCTCCGACAGGATGTGGCTGGACAACAGGACGGTCGCGCCGCGTTCCTGCGCCTCGCGCACGCACTCCCGGAAGACCTGCTCCATCAGCGGGTCCAGTCCCGAGGTCGGCTCGTCGAGCAGCAGCAGCGGCGCGTCGGAGGCCAGCGCCGCGACGAGCGCGACCTTCTGGCGGTTGCCCTTGGAGTAGGTGCGCGCCTTCTTGCGTGGGTCGAGATCGAACCGCTCGATCAGCTCGTCGCGCCTCTTCTCGTCCAGGCCGCCCCGCATCCGGGACAGCAGATCGATGGTCTCCCCGCCCGACAGCGCGGGCCAGAGCGTGACATCGCCTGGCACATAAGCCAATTCACGGTGCAGCGCGACCGCGTCGACCCACGGGTCGCGGCCGAACAGCCGAGCCTGCCCCCCGCTGGCGCGCAGAATGCCGAGCAGTACCCGGATGGTGGTGGACTTGCCCGCGCCGTTGGGGCCGAGGAAGCCGTGGATCTCGCCGTCGGCGACGGTGAGGTCGAGGCCGTCGAGCGCGGTGACGTGACCGAAAGTCTTGCGCAGGTCGCGGACTTCGATGATGTCGGACATCACTTCTCCTTGGTGAATGTGTCCAAGATCGTGGGATCGGTGAGCAGCCCTTGGGTGTAGAACTCCAGGGCCGGTGGGGTGAGTTCTTCGGTGAGTTCGCGAATCGCCTTGCGATAGTCGATCGTCTCGTCGCGGTGCTGGCGCATCTGCATGTACAGCATGGTCGCGCCGACGTTCAGCATCATCAGGTATCGGGCGCGCGCCGCCGGGTCGCGGCTCGGTTTGACCCTGCCCGCCTCGACCGCCTTCTCGAGGTATCCCTCGGCATCGGCGGCCATGTGCTCGAACAGTGATTCCGCCATCGGTCCCCCCGCCTGCAGGCTGCGCACCATGTAGGCGACCAGCGGCGCGTACGACTCGACCTCGGCCAAGGCGTCGAGCATGCCCGCCTTCATGGAGGTCGCGGTGATCGCTTTCACCTTCTCGTCGCGGATCAACTGCAGGACCCGGTCGTCGCAGGCGGCGCGCAGGCCGTCTTTGGAACCGAAGTGATGGTTGACCAACCCGGGGGAGACGCCGGCGGCGGCGGCGATCTTGCGGACTCCGACCTGGAATCCGTGTTCGCCGAACACCTCGATCGCGGTATCGCGAATGCGCGCCGCGGTGGTCAGATCCTCGGCGGATCCTTGCGGAACGGGCTGTTGGTTAAACACATGTTCAGTATATTAAACAGTCGTTCAACGGTCTAGCAAGGGGTTGCGCCGACTTGTCGTGCGTCACGGTTTGCCGCCCGTGTACGGGGCTATCGTCGAGACATGACTAGCGGCACGGCGACGACGGCGAACCACCTGCGAGCGGCACTCGACGGACCCTGGGCGGCCGTCCGGGAGGAAGCCCGGACCCTGCTGGCGGGGGAGGAGTTCACCGCCGATCCCTATCTGGACTACAAGGCCGCTCGGGCACGGGTGCTCGAGCAGATGAAGGCCATCTCCACGATGGGCTTCGCCGAACGCGGCTTCCGCCGGGAGAACGGCGGTACCAGTGAGCCGGGCGCCGCGGTGGTCGGCCTGGAGATGCTGGCGTACGCCGACCTGTCGCTGTGGGTGAAATCGGGCGTCCAGTGGGGGCTTTTCGGCGGGGCCGTGGAGAATCTCGGCACCGAACGGCACCGGGAGTACATCGAGCGGTTGATCTCGCTGGATCTGCTCGGCTGCTTCGCCATGACCGAGTCCGGGCACGGCAGCGACGTCGCGAATCTGGAGACCACGGCGACCTACGACCCGCAGACCCAAGAGTTCGTGGTGCACTCGCCGACGCCGTCGGCGCGCAAGGACTACATCGGTGGCGCGGCCGAACACGCCAGGATGGCCGCGGTGTTCGCGCAGCTGATCACGCAGGGCGAGAACAAGGGCGTCCATTGCCTGCTGGTTCCGATCCGGGACGAGAACGGCGCCGACCTGCCGGGCGTGACCACCTACGACGACGGCCTCAAGGGCGGCCTGCCGGGCGTGGACAACGGGCGCATCGTCTTCGACCACGTGCGCGTGCCCCGGGAGAACCTGCTCAACCGCTACGCCGACGTCGCCCCGGACGGCACCTACAGCTCCGAGATCGAGAACCCCAGCCGCCGGTTCTTCACCACGCTCGGCACCCTGGTCCGCGGCCGGGTGAGCGTCGGTGGCGCCGCGGCGGCGGGCGCGCGCGTCGCCTTGAGCATCGCGGTGCGCTACGCGTTGCAGCGCCGCCAGTTCTCCGATCCGGACACCGGCGTGGAGACCGTGCTGCTGGACTACCGCAGCCATCAACGCCGCCTGCTGCCGCTGGTCGCGAAGTCCTACGCGCTCGCGTTCGCGCAGAACGACTTGGTGCGCCGGATGCACCTGGTGCAGACCGGCCAGAACCTCGAGGCGGGGGCGCAGCGGGCGCTGGAGAAGCGCGCGGCGGGCCTGAAGGTCGCGCAGACCGAGCACGCCACCCGTGCCATCCAGGAATGCCGCGAAGCGTGCGGCGGTGCGGGCTATCTCACGGAGAATCGGCTGGTCACGTTGAAGGCCG
>NZ_BAFR01000086.1 GCF_000308435.1 Nocardia araoensis NBRC 100135
CCGCCATCCATCGACGACACCATCCCTTTCTCGGGGTGGGGTGGTCGATGGGTGGGGGTGTGGATAGTTTCATAGAGTTACGGCGGTCATAGCGGTGGGGAAACGCCCGGTCCCATTCCGAACCCGGAAGCTAAGCCTGCCAGCGCCGATGGTACTGCACTCGACAGGGTGTGGGAGAGTAGGACACCGCCGGAACATCCTTTCACGAAAGGCCCTCGACACAGTCGAGGGCCTTTCGTCGTTCGAACCCTCGACACGGTCGAGGGTTTGTCGTTTATGCAGGAAATCCTTTTCCGTGTCGACCGCCGCTCGTGAGCGTAGTCGTCAATTCCGCTGCCGCGCTGCGCGTCGCATCGACGAATTCCTTTCGTTCCACGCGCGTCGTCGCGGCGCGCAACGGCCCCAGCTGAACCTCGTAGGCGGCGCTACCGCTGGCGTCGAAAACCGGAGCCGCGAGATAACTCAGCGGCAATATCTCGTCCGAATCCAGCTCCGCCCGGGTGAAAGGCCGGGACGTGAGCGCGGCGAGTTGGCGAAGAGCGCGAGTGCGCAGATGTGGTCGCAGCAATTCGGATCCGACCGCGCCGAGTAGATCGGCGAGGAGATCGACCATGCCTGCGTCGTCGGCGCGCGGCCGGAACACCGCGACTCCGCGTTCGCGCACCAGCGTCAGCAGCGCACCGGCCGTACGTCGATCCGCGTCGGTGGCGGTGCCCAGCCAAGTGTTCTGCTCGTTCGCCGGACGCCACGGCATCACACTGGCTCCGGCCGGGAACTGTAGCGGGATGCGGTGGCCCACCGGGATTCCCGGCACGCCGCGGTCGACACCGTGCCGGACGTCGAGCACGGTGAGCCGATCCGGCTCGATGCGGCTGAAGGTGGCGCCGTAGCCGGTCCGTGCGGCCAGACCGGCGAGGAGGTCGCCGACGCCCTGCGGCAACGCGGCTGCGTGTAATCCCACCAGCGCGGGACCGATGCCGTAACCGCGAGCCGGATCGCGCACGACCCAGCCGGCCGTGTCCAACTCGGCCAGGATCGCGGTGGCGGTCGCGCGGGCGATGCCGAGCCGTTCGGCGATGCCCGCGACGCTGATCGGCTCGCCGGATGTCGCCAGCAGCGACACGATATCGACGACGCGACGCGTGGGCGGCGACGCGGATCGGTCCGGCATGGCGGCAACCCCTTGTCCCGGCTCGGGTGAGCGACTTACGATGACGAATATTAGATCACATGCTGTCGAATATTCGTCAGTCGCTGCGTAGGGAGCGTGAATGATTCTGGATCGGTTCCGAATCGACGATCAGGTCGCCATAGTCACCGGCGCTGGTCGTGGCCTCGGCGCGGCTATCGCGGTCGCGTTCGCGGAGGCGGGTGCGGATGTCGTCATCGCCGCACGAACCAAGAGCCAGCTCGACGAGGTCGCCGAGCGGGTCGCCGCCGCCGGGCGGCGGGCTCACGTGGTGCCCGCGGATCTGAGCGACGTCGAGGCCACGGCGGCCCTCGCCGCGGCGGCGGTCGAGCGCTTCGGGCGATTGGACATCGTGGTCAACAATGTGGGCGGGGCATTGCCGTGCCCGCTGCTGGACACGACGCCGCAGGCACTGCGGGACGCGTTCGATTTCAATGTCTCCAACGCGCACGCCCTGGTCCGCGCCGCGGTGCCGCGCATGCTCGAAACAGCGGGCGGCGGCTCGATTCTGAACATCACGTCCACTATGGGGCGGCTGCCCGGCCGCGCGTTCGCGGCATACGGCACCGCCAAGGCCGCGCTCGCCCACTACACCAAGCTCGCCGCGCTCGACCTGAATCCGCGTATCCGGGTCAACGCCATCGCGCCGGGCTCTATCTTGACCTCCGCGCTGGAGGTGGTCGCCGGAAACGACGCCATGCGCACCGAATTGGAGTCGAAAACGCCACTGCACCGCATCGGCGAACCCGAGGACATCGCCGCGGCCGCGCTCTACCTGGTGTCGCCGGCGGGGAAGTACCTCACCGGCAAGATCCTTGAGCCCGACGGCGGCTTGATCGTCCCCAACCTCGACCTGCCGATCCCGGACCTGTGACATGACATATCGCGTAGTGCAATGGGGCACCGGCAATGTGGGCAAGCATGCCTTGGCCGGCGTAATCGCCCACCCCGATTTGGAATTGACCGGCGTATGGGTGTCCGGTCCAGCCAAGAGCGGTACGGACGCGGGAACACTCGCGGGGCTCGATCATCCTGTCGGCGTCGCCGCGACGACCGACGCGGAGGTGTTGCTCGCATCGCGACCGGACTGCGTCGTCTACTGCTGCATGACCGACAACCGACTGTTCGAGGCCGTGCAGGACCTGCAGCGCATCCTGGCCGCCGGGATCAATGTCGTCGCGTGCGCACCCGTGTTCTTCCAGTACCCCTACGGCGTGCTGCCCGACGAGTTGCTGAAGCCGGTGCAGGATGCAGCCGCGCAGGGCAATTCGTCGCTGTGGGTGAACGGCATCGACCCCGGTTTCGCCAACGACCTGCTGCCGCTCGCGCTCGCGGGAACCTGCCTGCGCATCGACCAGCTGCGCTGTCTGGAGATCGTGGACTACGCCAGTTACGACAACCGCGCGGTCATGTTCGACATCATGGGCTTCGGCAAGCCCATGGACGAGATTCCCATGCTGTTGCAGCCCGGCGTGCTGTCGCTCGCGTGGGGTGGCACGGTTCGACAGCTCGCGGCGGGGATCGGGGTCACCCTCGACGCCGTCACGCAGTCCTACGAGCGCATCCCGGCGCCGGAGTCGTTCGACATCGCGACCGGGCACATCGCCGAGGGAACCGCGGCGGCGCTGCGGTTCGAAGTCCGCGGCATGGTCGGGGACGTGCCCGTCACGGTGCTCGAGCACGTGACCCGGCTGCGTCCCGACCTGTGCCCGGAGTGGCCGCAACCGGCGGATCCCGAAGGCTCCTACCGGGTCGAGATCACCGGCGAGCCCAGTTACGCGCTGGACCTGGTGACCTCGAGCCGCAACGGGGATCACAACTACGCGACCGTTCTGGCCACCGGCCTGCGCATCGTCAACGCCGTTCCCGCGGTGGTCGCCGCCCCCGCTGGAATCCTCACCGCGCTGGATCTCCCGCTGATCACCGCGCCCGCACACCGGCCTGGCCGGTGATCCACCTCGCCGCTTACAGCACGCGGGATATTCGGCCTTCGGGCTGATCTCTTTGTGGGCCGCGACCGACAGTGCGGTCGCGGCTCCACGGCTTATCGCCGCACGCGCCCGGCCTGGTTTCCGACCGGGACTATCTGGCTCGCAGGGCGGACAGTGCCCGCTCGACATCATCGGCGCTGTTGTAGAGGTGAAAGGCGAAGCGCAACCCGCCGCCTCGTGCCGAGGCGATCACCTCGGCTTCCTCCAACCGGGCGGCCAGGTCGCCAGCGCCAGGGACGGAGACGATCGGCGAGCGCGCCGCGACGGGCTCGAAACCCAGGTCTCGCAGGCCATCACGGAAGCGATCGGCGAGTTCGAGGTCGTGCGCGCCGATCTTGTCGACGGTGAGTTCCTCGATCAGCGACAGACCCGCCAGCGCCGCGACGACGCCGAGCCAATCGGGCGTCGTGTCGAACCGCCGTGCCGTCGCGGGCAACGCGGTCGGGCGGTAGAGCTCCGCCCAACGGTCTTGGGCGGCGTACCAACTGGACCCGATCGGACGCAGCTGCGGGACGAGTTCGGGCGGCGTGGCGAGGAACGCGACACTGCGCGCACCGATCAGCCATTTGAACGTGGCGCAGACCCAGTAGTCCGCGTCGGCGAAGCGCAGTGGCAGCCAGCCCGCGGCCTGGGTGGCGTCCACGAGCAGTCGCGCGCCGTTGGCTCGGGTGACCGCGCGCAGCTCGGTGAGATCGGCGACGCGGCCGTCCGCGGATTGGACCACGCTCACCGCCACCAACGCGGTCTCGGGACGTACCTGCGCGGCCAGCTCTTCCAAGGGCGCGAAGCGCACCACGATGTCGTCCCGGTACACGAAAGGCATGGAGACGGAGGCGAACTCGCCTTCCGGCAGCAGTACCTCAGCGCCGGGCGGCAGTGCGGCGGCCACGGGCGCGATCAGCCCCGCGACACCGCTGCCGAGCGCGATGTCGTCTGCGGTGGCGCCGTCGAGCAGCCGGGCGAACCCAGCGCGCAGCTCGGGTACCAGGGGGTCCAACTGGGATGTCGGCCCGCTGCGTCCGCTCGCCCAGATCGCGCTCGCATCGCGCACCGCGGCCAGGGCGCGGGCGGACGGCAGACCGAAGGAGGCGGTGTTCAGATAGGTGATCTCGGGAGTGAACTCGTCAGGCGCTAGCGAGGGCATGTTCGCAGCATCCGCCGGGCGGCGCGGGACCGTCCAGCGCCACCCGGCCGATAGTGGACCGATTTCGCGGTCGTCACTTACCCGGCGCCCACATATTGGACAGCAATTGGAAGCTGGGTGTGTCCGCCAGCGACTGCATGGATTCGTAGATGCGCCGGTAGGCCGTGGCGGCGATGCGCCACTTGCCGTCGGCATCGCGGCGGTAGGTGTCGGTGTAGTAACCGGCCCCCCGGATCAGCACCCCGTACTCGGTGGCGATCACGGTGTCCTCGAAGGCCCAGGACCCCGTGGCCGTCGCGCCGTCGACGACGATCTCGGGGTGGTTGGCGATGTGGACCGTGACCAGGGAGGGGCCGAGATTCTCCCGCATGAACGCGGTGATGGCGTCCCGGCCGTCCAGGTGCAGCGGCTCGCCCATGGCGTGGGTGCCGTAGTGCCCTGTCGCGTCGACGGCGAGGGTGTCGGCGAACTCGTCCCACTCCTTGAGGTCGAGGGTGCGGAAGTAGCGGTACTTCAACTGGCGGACGGCTTCGATGGCGTCGAGATCCATCTGTCGAGCCTGGCACGCGCCGCCGCCACAGACAAGAACGTGTTCTATTTTGCTTCGGGGGCGGCGGTGCGAGCGGCGGATCTGGATCCAGAGAACCGATCGCGTCCGGGAGACGAAAGCCGGCTCGGGGACTGACTTCGGTCGTGGGCAAGGGTGTCGAACCGGCGCGATCGGGTACCCGCATAACGGGCGTGATCACGACAGCGCCCAGGTATCGATCTCGTCACGACCAGGGGAATCTTACGATGACCGACCGCCCTGCCAGGCACGATCCGAACCAGCAGATCCCGCTCGACCAGGCACTCGCCCTCGAGGCGGCCGCGCGGCGGCTGGAGAACGAATTCGACGGCGTCGTCAGCGAAGCCGCGATCGAGGATCATCTCCGGGCGTCCTACGACCATGTCGCCGACCACGCCACCATCGTCAACTTTCTGCCGCTGCTGGCCGAGCGGTACACCCGCGAGTGGCTGTTCACCCTCGAGGATTCCGCGCACGGGTCCGCTTAGCGGCCTCTAAGCTCTACGCGAGCACGCGTGGAGGTTGGCAATGACGGTCGAGGTGATGACCGATCCCGAGCCGGGAGAGTTATCGACCGGATCCGGACAGGCAGCACGACCGAGCCAGTCCCCGGTATCGATGATCGAGCGGATGACGCTGATACTGGAGGCGTTCGACGGCGCGACGCCGACGCTCACTCTCGTCGAACTGGCCGAGCGCACCGGGCTGCCGCGCTCCACCGTGCACCGCATCCTCGACCAGCTGATCCGGCTGCGCTGGCTGGCCCACGCGCCCGGCGGCTACCGGCTCGGCCTGCGCACATTGGAATTGGGCGGCCTCGCCGCCGACCACAACGAGATCCGCGATGCGGTCAGCCCGCTGCTGCACGACGTGTGCCAGCAGACCGGAATGGTCGGCCATCTCGGTGTTCTGGACGGGCGCGATGTGCTGTATCTGGACAAGGTCGGCGGCCGGATCGCCGCGAGCGTGCCCACCCGGCTCGGCGGGCGGATGCCCGCGCACAGCACCGCGCTCGGCAAGGCACTGCTGGCGACGCTGGACCCGAGCATCGTGGAAGCGTCCTTCCGGGATCGCCTGCCGCAGCTGACCGCTCGCACGCTCGCCGACCGCGCCGAACTGCATCGCGAGCTCGGCCGCATCCGCAACCGCCAAGGGGTCGCCGTCGACAACGAGGAATCCGTGCTCGGAATCACGTGCGTGGCCGTGCCGATTCGCGGTCGCGGCGCGGCGGTGGCCGCGGTGTCGCTGTCGGGCCGGACCGGCGCCGACGCCGCGGTGCCGGACACCGCGCGGCTGGCCAGGGCGCTGGCCGAGATCGCCCGTGAGGCGGGACGAACGCTCTTCCCTCGGCACGTACGCAGGCGCTAGCGGCAGCGGAGCCGGATCATTTCCGATCGGCCGCTGACGCACCGGGGTGGAATGGCCGAAATTAGCGGTGCGCTTGCTGAATTGCCATCCTTTCACTCTGGAGAATTTTCGTTCGCCGTGCGCGCGTGCGGCCGGGCTGCTTTCCTGGAGAAGTCAGGATGGACAGTCCGCCGAGCAGTCGAGCCGGAGTCGGGGAAGCGATGCACCGGGTACCGATCCAAGAGCGGCCATTCCGTTCCGAATGGCTATGGTTTGCCGCAGGCGCGCTGGCCACCGTCGCGGTGGTCGTGTGGCTGGTGCGGCCGTCGGCGCCGACCTGTGCTGCGGCGCGTCCGCTCGGCGAAATTTCCTCGTCGTCCCGATTCCCGGTGTCCGCCGTGACTTTCGCGCCGATCGGGCCGGACATGGCCGCCGAGGCGCGTTACTACGTATTCGGCAAGCAGGTGTCGTGTTCCTTCCGCGAGCTGCCGCCGGACGGCTACTACGCCGGGCTGTCCACTCCCGACTACGGGCGCGCCGACCTTTGCGGGGCTCATCTGGACATCGCGGGTCCGCGCGGGTCGGTCCGGGCGCTGGTGGTCGACCACTGCCCGGCATGCGCGGCGGGACAACTCGATCTCAGCGCGGCGGCGTTCGAGCGGATCGCCGACCCGCGCGACGGAGTGGTGCCGGTCGGCTACCGCTTGGTCCGCGACCCGCAACCGGCGCAGCAGTTGAACTACGAGGTGAAAGCGGATTCGTCCGCGTCCTGGTTCGGCATCCTGTTCGGCGGTACCGGAAATCCGTTGCGGGAGGCAGCTGTTCGTCCAGCCGAGGGCGGGCCGTGGCGACAGCTCGCCCGACGGGCCGACAACTACTGGACCATCTCCGGGGCGGGACCGGGCCCGTTCACCGCGCGCGTGACGGACGTCTTCGGCAACGAGGCCGAGATCACCGACGTGGTGGTGGAGCCGGGACGGTACCTCGCCGGTACCCGGCTCTATTCCGGCGCGCCGTCGTTCACCTCGTCGCCGTCCCTCGCGACCGCGACGGGGCCCGTCACGGTCGCGTCCGGCTGCCGACGGTAGCGATCAGGCGAGTTTCGCGGCCAGCGCACGCCCGGCTGCCCGGCCGGAGAAGATGCACCCGCCGAGGAAGGTGCCTTCCAGCGCGTTGTACCCGTGCACCCCGCCACCGCCGAATCCGGCGACCTCACCCGCGGCGTACAGACCAGGGAACGCCGTGCCGTCCGGCCTGACCACCTGGGAATTCAGGTCGGTTTGCAGACCGCCCAACGTTTTCCGCGTGAGGATGTTGAGCCGGACGGCGATCAGCGGACCCGCGGCGGGATCGAGGATCCGGTGCGGTTTGGCGACCCGGCCCGCCTTGTCGCCGAAGTACCTGCGCGCGTTGGCGATCGCCATCAGCTGGCTGTCCTTGCCGTACTTGTTCGTCAGTTCCCGGTCCCGCGCGACGATCTGGCGTTCCAGGTCGTCGTAGTCGAGCTGGGGGCCGCGCGCGATCTTGTTCATGCCCTCGACCAGCTCGCGCAGCGTGTTCGCGACGACGAAATCGACACCGTGCTGCTTGAACGCCTCGACCGGGCCGGGGGCGCCCTTGGCGACACGGCTCTTCAGGGTGAGTTTGAGATCCTTGCCGGTGATGTCCGGGTTCTGCTCGGAGCCCGACAGCGCGAACTCCTTCTCGATGATCGACTGGGTGAGCACGAACCAGGAGTAGTCGTACCCGGTCTTCAGGATCTCCTTCATCGTCGTGTTCGTATCGAATCCGGGGAAACACGGCGCGGGCAGCCGCTTGCCGTTGGCGTCGAACCACAGCGAGGACGGTCCCGGGATGATCCGGATGGCGTGGTCGGGCCAGATCGGGTCCCAGTTGATGATGCCCTCGGTGTAGTGCCACATGCGATCCCGGTTGACGATGGCGCCGCCCGCGGTCTCGGTGATGGCGAGCATCCGGCCGTCGACGTGCGCGGGCACGCCGGAGATCATGGTCTCCGGGCACGGACCCAGTCGCTCGGTGGGCCAGTTGCGCCGGATCAGCTCGTGATTGTGGCCGATTCCGCCGGAGGCCACGATCACCGCTTCGGCGCGCAATTCGAACTCGCCGACTTCGGTCCGGGACGAGGCGCGACCGCGTTCCAGATCGGTGTCCTCGAGCACGGCGCCGCGCACGCCGACCACCGCGCCGTCCTCCACGATCAATTCGTCCACCCGGTGGCGGAAGCCGAAACGGACCAGTCCGCGCCGCTCGCCCTCGAGCACGGGCTCGGCGAAGACCCGGACCACCTCGGGGCCGGTGCCCCAGGTGAGGTGGAAGCGCGGCACCGAGTTGCCGTGTCCGTCGGCGCTGCCGCCGCCGCGTTCGGCCCAGCCGACCAGCGGCGTCACGCGCAGGCCGAGCTCGCGCAGATAGTCCCGTTTCTCGGTGGCCGCGAAGCGGACGTACGCCTGCGCCCACTGCCGGGCCCATTTGTCCTCGTCGTCGCGGTCGAACCCGGCCGAGCCGAGCCAGTCCTGCAGGGCCAGATCGTAGGAGTCCTCGATGCCGAGCCGCCGCTGCTCCGGGCTGTCGACGAAGAAGAGCCCGCCCAGCGACCAGAACGCCTGGCCGCCGAGGTTGTTGCGGTTCTCCTGATCGAGCACGTGCACCGTGCGACCGGCCTTGACCAGTTCATGGGTGGCGACCAGGCCGGCCAGCCCGGCGCCGACGACGAGGACGTCCGCCTCGGGGCTGCTGTTGGACATGTTCATCCTTCGGTTGCGGTGCTGTAGGCCAGCACGACGTGGTGGAAGAGTTCGGTGCGGCGCTCGCGCACGGCGTGGCTGTCCGGCTCCATCAGCACCTGGACGCTGGTGCCGTCGTGGACGGCGATGAGCGCTTGCCCGAACGCCTCCGGATCGGGCACGGTACGGCCGCCGCGGGCCAGCGCCGCGACGATCGTGGGCATGAGGGCCGCGACGATGGCCTCCTCGCGAGCGGCCATCACCCGGCGCAACGCGGGGGTGCGCAGGGCGTGCGCGGTGAATTCGGCGGTGATCCGGTACCAGCCCTCGTCGACCGGAACCGCCCGCTCCAGTCGCTCGACCGCGGCCCGCACGTCGTCGCTGCCCTCGGCCGCGATCTCGTCCAGGATGGCGCTCGCCTGGGTGAGCATCGCCGTGGAGCGCTGTTCCCACATGGCCAGGAACAGCTCGTCCAGCGAGCTGAAGTTCGAGTAGAACGCTCCGCGGGTGAACCCGGCGCGCTCGCAGACCCGCTCCACGGTGGCGCGGCCGAAGCCCTCTTCGGCGAACGCCTCGTAGGCGGCGGTCAGCAGCCGGTTCCTGGTTTCGGCGCGGCGGCGGGTGACCCGGGCGGGCGCGGCCTGCGCGGCCTCGGACGTCATCGGGCACCTCCTCGGTTCGGCTGGGTCGAGGCGTCGGATACAGGAATGTACTCGATACAGAAATGTATCAGAAGTCGCCGGGCGCCGTGGCCGTATCGCCCGAGTAGGGTGATTCCGGCGCAGCCGACGCGATCGGGGTGCGCCGTCCGTGTCGATCCGATCGGTGCGAGGTGATCCGGTGAGCGAGGTTCGCAACGGTACGGCCGCGATGCGTTGCTGGCGGGTGCGCAGGCCTGGCCCGATCGAGAGCGGACCGTTGAACGCGGAGCGGACGCCCGTCCCCGAGCCCGGCCCCGGCGAGCTGCTGGTGCGTGTGCTGGCCTGCGGTGTGTGCCGGACCGACTTGCACGTGGCCGAAGGCGACCTTCCGGTGCACCGGCCCGGGGTGGTGCCTGGGCACGAGGTCGTCGGCGAGGTGGTTTCGGTCGGACCCGCTGCGGATGGGGAGGGTTTCGCGGCGGGGGACCGGGTGGGTATCGCCTGGCTGCGCCACACGTGTGGTGAGTGCAAGCTCTGCCTGCGCGGGGCGGAGAACCTCTGCCCGTATTCGGCCTACACCGGCTGGGATGCCGATGGCGGTTACGCCGAATTCGCCTGTGTGCCTGCGGCGTACGCGCTGCCCCTGCCCGCGGGTTACTCGGATGCCGACACCGCCCCGCTGCTGTGCGCGGGCATCATCGGGTACCGGGCGCTGCTGCGGGCCGCCGTACCGCCGGGCGGGCGGTTGGGCATCTACGGTTTCGGCGGCAGCGCCCACATCGCCGCTCAGGTAGCCGCCGCGCGCGGAGCGGAGGTGCACGTGATGACCCGGGATCCGGCGGCGCGGGAACTCGCCGCCGCGCTCGGCGCCGCTTCCGTGCAGGGCGCGGCGGATCCGCCTCCCGTGCTACTGGATTCGGCGATCCTGTTCGCACCCGTCGGTGAGCTGGTGCCGCCCGCGCTCGCGGCGCTCGATCGAGGCGGGATTCTCGCCATCGCCGGTATCCATCTCAGCGACATTCCTCCATTGAACTACCAGCGGCATCTGTTCCAGGAAAGGGAGATTCGCTCGGTGACGGCGAACACGCGTACGGATGCCCGCGAATTCCTGGCATTCGCCGGCGAACACCGGATACATCTGACCACACACGGGTACTCCCTGGATATGGCCGATCGGGCGTTGGCCGATCTCGCGCACGGACGATTTGCCGGCGCGGCGGTTCTCCTGCCGTAGAACACGATTCGGCGCTGACTCCGTATCGGTCGGATGGAGTTCCTTGACGGCCTCCTCGGCCGTTCTTACCTTCGCGGATATAGCCGAGTAATTGTCACTGACAAGTGTCGCCCGGCTGTCTCACAACGGCGTGAGTAGGTGAGTACGATGGCCAACCGGAAGGTAATCCAGTTCGAAAAGTGGCGTGTAATAAGGGCATTCGCCGTGTTACTGCTCGCCGCGGGTTTCGGGGCTGCGACGGGAATGCACGCATGGGCAGCGTCCTGTGCGGCGGTCGACGTAGTCGTCGCCAGAGGCACCCATGAACCCGGGTATCTGGGTTCGGTGGTGGGCGACCCACTGTACGACGCGCTGTGGCAAGCCCTTCCGGTCGATTCGCAGGCCTACCGGGTGGACTATCCCGCCGACCTGCTCGACCCGTCCTCCATCAGCCGCGGCACCCAGGACATGACCGCCCATGTGATGTGGCAAGCGGCGAGGTGCCCGGACCAGCGGTTCATCCTGGTCGGCTTCTCGCAAGGCGCCGTCGTCACCCACGGGGTGCTCGGCACCGGCATCGTGACCGTGCTGGGTGGCATGTACACGCTGCCCGCGGATCTGGAATCCCGGGTGGCCGCGGTGCTGCTGTTCGGTGACCCGATCCGGTTGATCGGCTGGAATGTGCCGGACCGATACGCCTGGCGAACCGGAAACTACTGCGCGACTGGTGATCCCGTGTGCGAAGGCGGCATCCGTCCGGCCGCGCACACCGACTACCGGTGGGCCATGTGGCCCGCCGTGGAGTTCGCGGTGGACCGGGTGTGACATCGCGCGGCGGAAATCCGCGGGGTGGGGCCGACCCGAGGTCGGCCCCACCCCTCAGCGGTGCGCAGCTACCACTGCAAGCCGGGAACGACGCGTGCGACGCGCGCCGCTGGGCTGGGCAGCGCCATGAGCGGCATGATCACCGGAGCCAGCGCGGACAGTGCGCCGCTGGGCGTTTCGGAAGCAGGCGACGCATCGGCCGGACGGCGATCCGAGTCGCCCCGCGCCGCCTTGGACTCCCCGAACA
>NZ_BAFR01000085.1 GCF_000308435.1 Nocardia araoensis NBRC 100135
CCATGGGAACCATCGCAGTTCACGAGTTCATCGCCCTCGACGGCGTGTACGAGGATCCGTCCTGGACCTTCGAGTACGGATTCGACCCGAAGATGGGGGAGACCCTCGGGGCGATCACCTCGGCCTCGAAGGCGATCCTGCTGGGCCGCAACACTTTCGAGATGTTCGCACCGGCCTGGTCCACCCGCACCGTCGAGGACGACCCGGGCGCGCCGTTCTTCAACGACACGACCAAGTACGTCGTCGGTGCGAGCGAGCCGAAGGTGGACTGGGCCAACAGCACCCGTCTCGGCGCCTACGACCCGGACGTCATCCGCAAACTGAAGGACGAGGTCGACGGCGCCATCTACATCAGCGGCAGCGGCACACTGGTGCGGGCGCTGCTCGCGGACGGCTTGGTAGACGATCTGCACCTGTTCGTCTACCCGATCGCGCTCGGCAAGGGTAAGCGCCTGTGGAGCGACGGCGTCGACGCGACCAAGCTCGCGCTCAAAGAGCACGAGGTCTACGCCAATGGCGTCGTCCATCTCGCCTACGGCCCGGCCGAGGGCTGACGACAGCCGGAAGGGCGGCCCGTCCGGGCCGCCCAGGGTTCCGGTTCGCCGTCGGTACGGCGAGTGGAGCCGGTGGTCAACGACCTCCGGTGCAGTAACCCTCGGGGGTGTACTGGCACGGGCGTTCGTTGCGTCCGTTGTATCCACCGTGGTTGCTGCTCCTGGCCCGCTCGCCCACTCCGGAACCACGCTTGTCGGCGGGGTTGTGCGAGTACCGGTCCGCGGTCGTGGTCACCGTGGGTTCGGGTGCGGCGACTGCCGCCGCCATGGCGACCGCCCCTCCGATCAGCGCCGAGGCCACCACTCGACGCACTGTCACGCGCTTTCTCGTGTTGTGCATTTGTCTCATCCCGTCGATTAACGTGCCGTCATATAACGATACATTGATTAGTGACGCACTAGCTGGAGGGCTTCCCACTGTTGGCAAACATGCCCGCTGGAGGGCTGTCGGCCCGTTGTCCTGCATGTTCGCGCGGTTCTGGGCGATGACTAACCGCCCCTGTAACGTACCGTTAGTTATGTAACTCACTACTGGTTCGGTGGTGTCTTCGACGAACACCGGACCCGCGACGCCGGGCGCCATGTCCTCGCGCCGCTGGACGGCGGGCGGTCGCCACGCCGTGGGATCACTCGCCCGGCGGCCGTGGCCTGTCCGTCTCGCGCGCTCGGCGTTTGTGCTTCCAGCGGTCCGGGTCGGCCTCCAGGGCGGCGCGGTCCCAGCGGCCGAGATCGGCGGCGGCCTCGTAGGTGGTCTCGAGGAATTCGAGCAGCATGCGTTCCGGGGCCTGTGCGGTGCGAACGGCCTCGTACGGCAGGAGGAACTGGCCGTTCTCCCGGCTGTAGAAGGCTTCTCGCGGGCCGACGGGGTGGTCGGCGAATCCGGCGGGTTCCGGGTACGCATAGGCGTAGAAGGCGCCCTCCGACCCGCCGCCCGGCCAGAAGCCGGCACTGCTCAGTTCGTGCGAGTAGCCCTCGACCATGACCCAGTCGCCACAGTTGGGCGCGCCACCCGGGTGTTGTGGAGCCGCGCGGCCGGAGAACCGGGTGCATGCCAAGTCCATCGCGCCCCAGAAGAAGTGCACCGGGCTCACTTTCCCGATGAAGCGCGCGCGGAATTCGTGCATCACCCGGTCGGCGGCGAGTAGTTGCCGCCAGAACAAGGTCGCGGCCCCGGCGTCGTAGGAACGATGCTCGTAATCGTCGGCGAACGGGATGGCGGGCTCGACCTCGTTGGGCCTGGCCTGGATTCGCACCGGAATCCCGAGTTCATCGAAGGCGGCGAGGGTTTCGCCGTAGAAAGCCGCCACCGGCTTGGGTTCCAGCGCGACCTGCCGGGTCCGGCCGTCACTGGACCGGATGTGCAGGCGATGATCGAGGAAGTCGAATTCGACGTCGAAGGATCCCGCCGGGTGCGGGATGGCGGAGGTGGTCAGTCCCCTCGGGCTGACGTAGAAGGTGACCTGCCACCAGTGGTTGACCAGCGGAGCGTGCGAGAGCCTGATCTTGCCGACGATCTGCGTCCACATGTGCAGCGTCTCCCGCGTGGGGGTCCAGTCATCGACGCGCAATGCCGGCCACGGGCCGGAGGTGGCTTCTGTGCCTGTCACTGCCGCACCTCCGTCGTCTCGGGATTCTCGGTGCCAGTGCCGCATGCGGGCGCCTGCGATAGCTCGGTGCAGCGCTCTTCCTCCGCACCGTACCCGGCCAAAAGGCGTCGGGAGGCCAGAAATGTGTCACCATTGGCAACCGTTTGGCAACATTGCGGCTATGGCGTCCGATCGGCTCGATGGCCTAGACGAGACGGCTCGCGGCCGGACGCGGCGTCAAGATCGGCGGGGCCAACTGTCGTGCGGCGACGGCGTGCTCGCCAGCGGCAGCGCGGCGCCCGGCTCGGTCGCCCGCGCTTTCCGGCGGGGATTCGGATCCCACCCCATGGCCGCGGCCGCACCGCCGAGCAGAACCACGACGATGGCAACGATCACCACCCACAGCAGTACCACCGCTATTTTCTCCAGTCATCCCCGTCCGCTCCATAAGGCTCGTTATCCCTAGGCGGACAATTACTTTCGCGATCGTGAGCATTCTTCACACGCCGCGCGGGCGGCGCGAATCGACGCGCGGATTTCGTGGTGTGCCAGCACGGGCGCTCATCTAATTTGGGATACGTCCGGTAACGCATAATGGCGCGGCCCATGGTGAGTTCCCGTCCCACCGACCGAGCCGCGGCCGCCGCCTACGCCAATGCCGTGAAGACCGGCATGCGCACCTCGACACCGCGAGTCCGGCTGGCCCCCGCAGCCCGCGCCTGAGGCGTGCTCTCGCTGGGCGCGCACACCAGACGAGTTCGCGGTTGCCGCGAGCGGTGAAACGTTCGCGGGGCGGAGCTCAACTCGCTTCGAACGCGGTGGCGACGATCGAGCGCACGTGCTCCATGGTGGCCGCACCGGATTCCCTGGCCACGGAGGTCATGTCGACGTCGGGGAGCCCGCAGGCGACGGCCCAGCGCCAGGGCTCGAGGTCGCCGTTCACATTGAGAGCGAAGCCGTGGCTGGTGATCCCTCGGCTCTGGCGCATGCCGATGGAGACGATCTTGCGGCCGGTGCGGCGGGTCCACACTCCGGTGAGCAATTCGGAGCCGGGCGGGGTGTCGCGGCGTTCGGCGGGAACGCCCAACCGGCCGAGTGCCTCGATCAGGCGGAACTCGACCTCGCGGATGTAGTCCACCACCCCTTCGCCGGAATCGAGCCGGACGATGAGATAGCCGACCAGCTGGCCGGGCCCGTGATAGGTGAGCTGACCCCCTCGGGTCGTCTGCACGACCGGGATGTCGTGGGCCGGGTCCGGCAGGTGCTCCTGCGGCGTCTTCCGCCCGATGGTGTAGACCGGTGGATGGCTCAGCAGCCACAGCGTGTCCGGCCGCGCGCCGCTGTGGCGTTCTTCGACCAGCTGCCCCATGCGGTCCATGGCCTTGTCGTAGTCGACGAGGTCGTCCTGCATCAGGGTCAACTGCCGGGCACGCATACTCCGACGATATCGCTCGACGGCCCCCGCGCGACGCCGCAGGGCGACTAGGACGTGGCGAGCCGACGCCGGCGTTCGACGGCGAGCGGCAGCACCAGCATGTACAGGCCGGAGAACAGCAGCAGGGCGAGCGGCAGCAGCGGCAGGTAGGACACCCAGACGATCGGCTCCTGCTGTGCCAAGGCGACGAAAGTGGCCAGAACGGTGGCGACGAAACCGATGCCCGACCAGCGATGCAGTTGCCTGACCCGCGGTGCCGACGTGACCTGCCGCGGCGAGGTGGTCCCGGCCGCCCTGGCGCGCCGCCTGGCGGTCCAGGACGACCCGAACACGCCGAGACCGGAGAAGAGCAGCAAGGCGAGCGGGGGCAACGGCACATAGGAGACCCAGACGGGGCCCCCGAGCGCCAATGCGACGACCGTGACGACGATGGTCGCCGTGAAGATGACGGCCAGCCACCGGTGCGTCTGCCGAACCCTTCTGTCCCAGTCCATGAGTCCTCCTCTGTGTGTGAACGGCTCGCGGCCCAACGCTAACCGCGGCCCGCTGACCAGCGCTTCTCGATTCCTGATCGTTCCACTCCGCACCCGGTGCGTCCGGGTGAGAGGTTGACGGTCACCCGCGGGCGAGGTTATGCATGATGCATGCATGATATTCGGCTGGTGAACCTGCTCGGAGCGGCGGCGCTCGCGATCAGCGATGTGATGCTCGCCGGGGTGCACGCCGCCGGTGCGGTGAGCGGCAGTGGCGCGAGCGCGTTGGTGACGCTCGTGGAATCGCCGGGCATCAGCGTGACCGAACTGGGCAGACGTGTGGGGTTGAGTCAATCCGCGGCTGTTCGCATGGTCGACTCGCTCGAGGCCGCCGGACTGGTCCGCCGCTCTCCCGGCGCTGGACGGCAGGTGAGCGTGAGTTCGACGTCGTCCGGCCGGGAAACCGCGGACCGAATCCTCGCCGCTCGCGCGCGGCCGTTGGCCGCGCTGGTATCCGCACTCGACGAGGCGGAGCGCGAGACTTTGACGGGACTGTTGGAGAAGCTGCTGCCCCGGCTGTACGGCGAGATCGGCGATTCGAATGTGCTGTGCAGGCTGTGCGACCGTGTCGGCTGCACGCGATCCGCGCTGTGTCCGGTGGGGCAGGCCGAGCGAGACCGGCGGGCTTGATCATGGGAACGCTGCTGGCGCTGATGTCCGCGTTGAGCTACGGTCTGTCGGATTTCTGGGGTGGAATCGCCTCTCGGCGAGTCGGATTCGAGCGGGCCGCGCTGCTCGGCCAGTTGGGCGGGCTCGCCGTCACCGCTCTCGCCGGCCCCTTGGTCGCCCACACCGGGCCTCATCCCGCCGATCTCGGTTGGGGAGCGCTGTCCGGAGTGGGCACCGGTATCGCGATGACCTTCCTGTTTCGCGGAATCAGCCGCGGCGCGATGTCCGTGGTCGTGCCGATCAGCGCCGTGGGCGGTGCCGCGCTGCCGGTTCTGCTGGGCACCGCCGTGCTCGGTGAGCAGCCGACGGCATCGGCATGGGCCGGTATCGCGCTGGCTGTGCCCGCGCTCTGGCTGGTCGCGGGCGGTGCGACCGGCGCGGGCCCGAATACCCGGGCCGCCGTCGGCGACGGACTGATAGCCGGTGTCGGCATCGCCGTGCAGTACCTCGCGCTGGCTCGGGCCGCCCCGGCCTCCGGTATATGGCCGGTGGCGGCGGGCCGCGCGGCGGCCGTCGTACTCGTCGCCCTGGTCGCATGGACGCTGGCATCCGGATCGAGAGATGCCGCGCCGGACCGGAGACATCGGGCCGATCTCACGGCCGTGCTCTCCGGCGTCCTCGCCGCCGCCGCGCTCGTGTCCTATCTCCTCGCCACACGGACCGAGTCTCTGACAGTGGCAGTCGTGTTGTCCTCGCTCTACCCGATCGTCCCCGTGGTACTGGGCGTGACCGCGCTGCGGGAGCGTTTGCACAGCAGCCAGATCGTCGGCTTGGTCGCCGCCTTGGTCGGCAGCACTGTCATCGCCACATCGTGACGACGAAACCGCGACGGAGCGGATACCGTCCTGGATGTGTGCCATCGCGGAGTCTGCCCCAGGGCCATCCGGCGCTGCCGACGCGAGACCGCGTCGCGCCGCGGAGTTCCGGCGGCGGGGTCACGCCGGATCGGCCCGCAGTATCGCCGATCCGTACCAGTGGCAGATGAGCAGTGCGAGTTCGACGTCGAGTCGGTCTTCGGCGATGGGCCTGCCGCGTCGCGAAACCGCCCGGCCCACGCGGTATTTCACCGAGTTGGAGTGGAGGTCGAGTTCCGCGGAGGCTGCCTTGTAGCTCGATCCGGCGCGGAGGAAGACCTGGAGCGTGTCGCGCAGCCGTGCGTCGTTGTCGGTGTCGGAGGCCAGATCGCCGAGCACGTCGCCGACCCACTCCCGGACTTCCACGATGCTGTCACCGAGTAGAGCCGCCACCGATAAACCGGGGTCATCGGCCGCGACCACGCGGTGTTCGGTGTCCGTCCGCGCCAGCGCGACCGTACGCGCGTCCTGGGCCAGGCGGTGCGAGCGGCGGAACCCGGACAGTCCGGGGGCCATCGTGCCGATCGCCACGCTCGGGCCGTCGCGTTGCGCGTTCGCGAAACCGCGCACGTCGGCGACGGCATCGGGGCGCGCCGAACGGTAGGGCAGCCACGCCCAGGCGCTGAGTTGATCGTCGGCGACGAACAGCGGGGTCCCTGAGGTTTCCGCCGTCTCGGCTGATCCACGGACGAACCGTTGCAGCTCGCTCAGTTCGTCGCCGTGGCCGCCGGTATCGGGATACCAGACGATGAGCGCCAGATGATGCCAGCGCAGCGGATAACGGATCTGCTCGGTGGCGCTGTCGACGTCGACGAACGTCTTGCCCGTCAGCAGCTCGCGCACACAGAGCGCGCGCACGCTGTTGCGGGTGTCCAACCACTGCTCGCGCTCTCCCTCGTAGACCGCGACGACTTCCTGGATCACTTGGTCGAGGTAGCTGAACAGCCGGGTGGCGATGGCCCGGCCGACGACGAATCGGTCGACCGGCGCGACATCGGCGGCCTGCAGTTCGGCGAAGACCAGTTCGGTCGCCCGCCGTTGTCCGAGGTGGTAGGCGCGCACCAGGGCGTTGAGCGGGACGCCGCGCTGGGCCAGACGCCTGGTGTACTCGGTGGCCGCCGAAGGAAGGTGGGTGCGCGCGGCGGGGATGTCGTGGCGCAGCGCGTGCAGCATGGTGGCGACATTGCCCTGCACGCTGGCCCCGAGCAGTTCGACGGTGTGCACCTCCGCGCGCAGTTCGGGTATCTCTTCCTCGAGCGCGCTGCGGATGCTCGCGCTGATATCCGTCACCCGCTCGTTCATGCGGGCGGCGATCGTCGCGACACAGCGGTCGACCTCGGCTTCATTGCGACGAGAACTCGTCACCAACCGATCGTATTACCCCGCCGTGAGCGCGGCGATGGATCCCGCCGGTCGATATTGTCTTCCGGCGACAAGGCGGGCGACGAATTTGATCGTTGCACGACGGTGGCGGCCCGGGCTGTGCTCCCTACCGTTGTCATCGAACAACTACGCCGCTGCTGAGGACATCACATGACCCTTTCCACTCTTCCGGACCGCCGCGCGGTAGCCGCCCCGCGTCAACCGGCCCTTGCCGCCGACGGCGCCGAACTGGACAACAGCGAGTTCCTGTCTTCCGTCCAGCGTGCCGCGGCCTGCCTGCGCGCCGCTGGCGTCACGACCGGTGACGTCGTCGCGACCATGCTGCCCGGCGCCGTCGACCTGGTGGTCTCGCTGTTCGCGATCTGGCGCCTGGGCGCCACGGCCGCCGTGATCGACCCCACGGCCTCTGGTGAGGAGGCGAGTCGGCAGATATCCGACGCCGATCCCAAGGCGCTCATCGGCACCGAGCGCCCGGCCGCGATCTCCCCATCGGTCCGGGTGATCCCGCCCGCCGCGGCGCTGGACGCCTGGGAACGCGACCGCGCCCCCGCCGTGCGGCCCGGCGGGGAGACACTGGCGCTGATCAGCTACGGCGGCGGCAACCGGGCGTTGCTGGACCACCGGAACCTGGAGGCCATGTGCCGATTGGTGATCACGGTCTTCGCCCTCACCGATCGCGACCACGGCCTGTCGACGTTGCCGATGCGGCAGCTGTGCGGCATCCTGCTCGGCGCCCTGTCGCCGTTGGTGGCCGGAGGTCGCGTCACCATGGCGGGCCCGCTCGACCCGGAGTCGTTCCTGGAACGGATCGAGCGAATCCGGCCCACCTACGCGTCGGCGGTCCCGAGCCTGTACGCGGCGCTGTCGGATCTGCCGGGCCGGACGCGGCCGGACACCTCGTCGGTGCGGTTCGCCCTGTGCTGCTCGGCGCCGGCGGGAACCGAACTGCGCACCGAGTTCGAACACCGCTATGGGATACCCATCGTCAATGGATACGGGCTGCGAGAGGTGATCGCGCGAGCACACGCGGTCCGTTCACCGGCATCCGAACCGAGCACGTCCGTCGCGTCCTGACCGGACTGCGGGTGCGCAGTCGATCGCATCGCAGGGCCGATGGCGTTCTGCGGGACTCTTCTCTGGGCTGCCCGCTCGACGCGGTACATGCAGTCCGTGCCGGCCTCGCCCCCTGGGCGAATCCCAGCGCCTACCAGGGCAGGGGGCCGTCGGCGTCGAAGTACGCCCCGGTGGGGCCGTCCGGGCCGACCTGCGCCATCCGCACGATGATCTCCGCGCCTCGCTCCACGCTTTGCGAGCCGGTGTTGCCGTTCAGGTCGGTCTGGGTGAAGCCGGGTTCCACCGCGTTGATCCGTATGTTCGGGAACGCCTTCGCATACTGCACGGTGAGCACGTTGACCGCGGTTTTCGACGCCGGGTAGGCGACGCCAGGGTAGGCGTACGCCCGGCTGCCGGGATCGCTGACCCGGGCCAGCGAGGCCAGGCTGCTGCTGACGTTCACCACGACCGGTGCGGTGGAACGCTGCAGCAACGGCAGGAACCCGTGCAGGACGCGCACCGTCCCGAAGACGTTCGTCTCGAAGGTCCGGCGCATCAGGTCGGCGGTCACGTCGGCGGCGCCGATCACGGTGTTGGTGGCGGTCCACTCCGGTGCGATGCCGGCGTTGTTGACCAGCACGTCCAAGCCGCCGTCGGCCTCGATGGCCGCGACCGCGGACGCCACGGACGCGTCGTCGGTGACGTCGAGCCGGACCACCCGTGCCCCCAACCGCTCGGCGGCCCGGCGCCCGCGATCGGCGTCCCGGCTTCCGATGTAGACGGTGTGGCCCGCGGCGACGAGCCGGCGGGCGGTCTCGAAACCGAGACCTTTGTTCGCTCCGGTGATCAGTGTTGTCGTCATGCCTTCGGACGCTAGATTTTAGAGTGTGCTCGAAGTCAAGCCGCAGACGGAAACCCCTACGCCTCAGGAAGGTATGAGCATCGCCGAGGCCGCCCGGCGCACCGGGGTCAGTGTGCACACCTTGCGCTACTACGAACGCGCCGGTCTGGTCGTCACCCCCGTCGACCGCGCCGCGGGCGGCTGGCGGCGTTACCGGCAGCTGGACCTGGACTGGATCACCATCTGCACCAAATTGCGCGCCACCGGCATGCCCATCAAGACCATCCGCCGCTATGCCGAACTCGTCGCGGCGGGGCGCGGCAACGAACACGAACGGCTCGCCCTGATGGAGGCGCATCGCGCCGAGGTCGTCGCCAGGATCGCCGAGTTGCACGAGAACCTCGAACTCATCGACCACAAGATCGACGTCTACCGCGGCCGGATGGCCACGGGCGACGCCGACCGTCTGTGGGCGCCCGACCGCCGAGCCGACGCGCGCTGAGCGAGCGGCTGAAAGACTCTGTGCCACAGCGCTACTGGTCGAGCTGCGACAGGGCGAAGGCGGTGAGGAACCCGGCCACCGTGATCAACCCGACCCACAGGTGGGCGTTCTCGAAAGCCTCCGGGATCATCGTGTCGGTGATCATGGCCAGGATCGCGCCCGCGGCCAGGGCGGTGATCGCCCATCACGCCGGCCACGATCTTCGTCGGGATCCGCGCCAGGAACCCCACCAGAGCGCCTATCAGCAGAGCGGATCCGGCCAGTAGTCCCCATCCGCCCGCGGCCAACAACCCTGACACCCAACCGTCTCCTTCACTGCTCGGAACGCGGCGACCGCAACGGATCATCGCCGGACACCTGTCGGAGCTACCCCCGCTCGCCGAGACGGAAACGGAGCCGGGTTCGTGCTGCGCGAGACAAGCGCGGCGCCCCGGTACCGGTCAGGGCGTGCCGGTACGCGTCGCGGTGATCGCCACCGTCGTGTAGGGCAAGGTGAAACTGCCGCCCATGGCGTCGATCGCCGCGCCGACGCCGTCGAGCACTTGTGCCAGCTTGTCCTGCGGGAGACGGGTCATGGAGCCGTGCGTCGGAAGTTGATCGAGCCACTCGTCTCGGGTGTAGGTGCGCTCCCATCGGTAATTCGATTCCAGCGGGTCGCCGAATCGACCGGTCTCCCAAATGCCTTCGGCTGTCTTGTCCAGAATCGGCCTATACCCCTCCAAGGCTGCTCGTGTGCCCGGCTGGGGGGTGAACGGCGAGTCGGGCGCCACCCGCCGGTACACCGCGCCGTACGCTTCCGTCAGTTCGGCGGGCAGCTGGAACACATGCCAGAACGCGGACAGCAGGCCCCGGGGGCGCAGGACTCCCGCCGCCTTCGCCGCGCCCGCGACCGGATCGACCCAGTGCCAAGCCGTTCCCGCGATCACCGCGTCGAAGACCCGGCCTCCGCTGTCCCAGGCTTCGAAGGTCGCCACGTCGACCTCGAGTCCCTGCCGCCGCGCGAATTCCGCCATCCGCGGGTCCGGTTCGACGCCGAGCACCGTGCAACCGGCCGCCTGGAACTGCCGGGCTTCGACACCGGTACCGCAGCCGACGTCCAGGACCGTACGCCCGGGACTCGCGGAAACAATGTGTCGGACCAGGGTTTCGGGATAGCTGGGCCTGGTCCGGTCGTAGCGTTCGGCATACACGCCGAAGGACTCCGCGATCTGCCGGTGCCGGTGCGGCGTTTCTCCGGGCGAAGGTATAGTGGGCATGCGCCCACCTTAAATGGGCAAGCGCCCACTCGGCAACGGGGTGGGCTCGATCCGAACCGAAAGGGATGCCCGTATGCCCACCGGAGTGGCGCTGCGCGACGTGCGCGAGCAACTGTTCGCCGCCGCCGACCGGATCTTGCTCCGCGACGGGCCCGGCGCGTTGACCAGCCGGGCGGTCACCGCGGAGGCCGGCTGCGCCAAAGGCGTTCTGCACCGGCACTTCACCGACTTCGACGACTTCCTCGCCGAACTGGTGACCGCCCGCATCGCCGAGATCGAGCGCCGGGGCGCCGCTCTGCGGGAGTCCGCCGGGAGCGGTGGCGTGGTCGAGCACCTCACCGCCGCGCTGATGGACCTGTTCGGCCCGGTCACCACGTCCATCGTCAGCCTGATCACGTTCCGGGACGAATTGCGCGCACGTTTGCGCCGCGGCAGGCCGACCGGTGTCCCCGTTCTGGCGGAAGCGACCGCCATGATCGCCGGGTATCTCACCGCCGAACGCGATCTCGGCCGGATCGCGTCCACTGCCGACATCGACGCACTCGCCCCCATGCTGATCGGGACCGCGCACTTGCTGTGCGCCGACCGGGATGCCGGTGCGCCCTCGCGCGAGGCGGTCGGCGGCGCGGTGAGCGTGGTCGTTGCGGGGGTCCTGTCGGACTAGTCCGAGCACCGAGGGGGCGGGAGTCCGCGGCCGGTGCTCCGCTGCGGGACTCGGGTCAGTGCGCGCCGAGCGCGTCGAGGATCATCGGCCGCGCGGTCGCGAGCGCCTGCTGCCAGTAGGGCCAGGTGTGTGTTCCGTCGACGGTGTCGACGCGGGCGGTCATGCCGAGTTCCGCGAGGCGATCACGGAACATCTGGGCGGCGATCGTCGTCATCGACTCCAAGCCCATCGCGTTGACCGTGTTCCCGACGCCGAACGGCACGTCGAGCGGGCCGGGCAGGCCGTTGCCGGTCGAGACGTAGATCGGCAGTCCGCGCAGCAGTTCCGCCTGGACGGTGGCATCGTTGCGGCTCCAGGCCGGATCCCCGGCCGGCCCCCACATGTCGTCCACGTTGAAGTTGCCCTCGTCCCACATGGCCGCGCGCATCGCTTCGTTCCAGAGCGGGAACGTCGGGTGCAGGAATCCGGAGAACGATCCGGCGAACTTGAACTGGTTGCGGTGGTATCCGGCCAGGACCAGGGCGGCGTTGCCGCCCATGGAGGCTCCGACGATGGCGTTGTTGGTGCGCGATACGCCGTACCGCTGCAAGTAGGCGGGCAGCTCCTGGGTGAGGAAGGTCTCCCACTTGTACGTCGTCTCTTGACCGTTGGTGCTACTGGGCCGATACCAGTCGGTGTAGAAGCTGGAGTGTCCACCGACCGGCAGCACCAGGGTGACGTTGTCGTCCGCGAATTGGCTCAGGGCGTCGGTATCGGTCGTCCACTGACTGTGGTCGGCGGGCGCGCGCAGGCCGTCGAGCAGGTAGAGCGCCGCGCTCCCGCCGCGAGCGGCCCACTGGACCTGGACCCTGACCGGCCCCATGCTGGATGGCACGGAGAGTTCGCTGAAACCCCTCGCCGGTGCGCGCAATATCGGCGCGTGGATCGGCGCGGCTGCGGCCGCGGCCACGCCTGCGGAGGATATGAGCACAGCCGTTGCCACGACAGCGCCGGTCTTCCTCATCCGACCGCGAATACTCCGCTGCTTTCCAGATCGCGCTACCGCGCCCACCCGCATCCCTCCTAGCCGCTTCCTGCTCGGTGACAAGGATCCGGATTCCCTTGTCGATCAGCGCAAAACGTCATCTCGGCTCGCCGCCCGATGCCCACGATCGAGAATTCATCCTACGTTGCGCCGGGTTGGCTCTCGGGCTCCGCTCCGGTCACGCATGGGAAGTCCGGCCGTGGATCGGTGGGGGCACTCACCGACTCCGGTAGGCCGCTGGTGCCGCTCGGGTGATGCGGATCGCCGGTCGTGGGAGTGCTGGTTGGCACCGTGATCAGATGGTAGCTCAAAAGTTGCTACAAAGCGGACCGTCGACGTTCAAGAATGCGGCGTGTTGCGATCGGTCGTCCATTCGATCGCGGTTCGGCGGGGGCTCATGATGGCGGCCCCGCCTTCATCGCGTGCACAACTCCAGCGGCAACCGGTGGCCGATCCGCCGGGGCGGGGGTCGATGCCGGGCCTACTCGAACCGGTAACTTGATTTTCCCTGGAAATACCGACAAGTCGATATTCGAATCTTCAACCCACGCTGCGTGGGACCCGGTGTGTTTTACGCTCGAATACTGTTGTCACTCAGAGGAATATCTGCTTCACGCGAGGACGTGGACGCTGCGGGCCGATATCATCGCTCTGTGGGGAACCGGCTTGCGCTGATCATCGGATCGGAATGCGATGCGATGCCTCGCCTGGGATTCACCGGCGATCTGGCGCGCGAATTGTCCTCGGCACTCGTGACCTCCGGGGAGTGGCGCCCGTTCGACGGCAAGGTCATGTCGCTGATCGATCCGACGTTGCGGGATCTACAGTCGGCGCTGGTCACGGCGTTCGAAGAAGCGAACCGGCAACGGGCGATATTGCTCCTCGGTTTCATCGGACACGGAATCAGCATGACCGGTCCGCCTCGGTACTTTTTCCTCACGAAGGATTCGCCCTCGCCGATGGCCGGTGGCGACAGGCCGTTCGTTCCCTTCGGGGTGTTCAATCTGTCCGAGGCGATCGGCGGCCTTGCACAGCGGTATTCCGACATCGACGGCCTGATAGTGCTGGTCGACGCGTGTGAGGCAGGCGGCGCGACGCAGGCCGCGGCCCGGGACTGGTCGGACGCGG
Organism: Nocardia araoensis NBRC 100135; assembly: GCF_000308435.1. Taxonomy (GTDB): domain Bacteria; phylum Actinomycetota; class Actinomycetes; order Mycobacteriales; family Mycobacteriaceae; genus Nocardia; species Nocardia araoensis. The sequence goes on from NZ_BAFR01000085.1 coordinate 13,483, forward strand.
TGGCTCGATCCGCCGGCCGGTTGGAGCTTTTGGTCGCATCCGACGAGGGTCCGGCGTACAGGGGGTGTTTCACCCGCTCCATGCTCGATGTCTTCGGGGTGGGCCTGCCGCGCCGCGGCGAATATCTCTTGCCGGCGGATTTACGCGACCCGATCGCGAATTCCTGCACGCGACAACTGCCACAGGCTTTTTCGATGGCAATCGGTGAAGTCAAGGAACAGAGCGATCCCGGTTTGTGGTTGGTGCGCAACGTCGCTCGAACGAGAGATGTGGTCCATGGGCGAGCCGACGCCGCGACCGTGGACGAGTTGACGACGCGGCTACACGTCACCACGACGATGCGCAGGCAACTGAACGAGCTGTCGGATTATGGATTCGAGCGGCTGCGCGGTATCGTCGGCGTCAGTGGCTCCGGTAAATCGGTGCTGATGGGGGTGCTGGTGCGCCCGGGCCTGGCCGACACGTCGACCACTACCGCGACGGTCACCGCCGCCGCGAGCGTCGATGCGGCTGTGTTCCTCACCGGAACCAGTACCGCGACGAAGCTCGTGGACGAGCTTGTCGTCCAGTTGCGACGACAGCTGCCTGCGCCCGCCGCGCCCGAGGAGTCCGCGACCGAAGCGGATCGGGATCACCACGAGCGTGACGACGCGATCACGGCAGGACTCCACGGTGTACTGAGCCGTTTTCGCGACGACGAGCGCCGTGTCACCGTACTGATCGACGGTCTCGATTTGCCGAGCGAGCCCGGATGGCGTGCGGGCATCGCACGCACGATCGGCAGTCTCACCACCCGAGACGACTACGATCACCTGCGCCTGATCGTCAGTGCCGCGACGGATTCCGATGTCCTGGCAATGCCGGAATTCGCGCGTATGCGGTCGTTCACGTTGACCGGACCCTCCGCGTTCGACATCCGACTTTTCCTGCGGACGCATGTGCGCGACCAGCACGGCAATCCGTGGCCCCAGGAGAGGTTCATTGCACTGGCCCCGGCTTTGGGACTACCGGATGCCGCGTCCGGCACACGTGACCGGTCGGCTCCGCCGTGGTCGCCGACCAGTGGATGGCTCGTCCCACGGCTGGTCGTCGACATCGCCCCGCTACTCACCGACGACGATCTCAGCCGCGGTGTCGATGTCGGTGTGCTGGTGCGGCGGAGACTGGAGGCGGTGCGCGCGTCGCTCGCTCGGACGGGCAGCACCGGCGCGATCTATCGCCTCGGTCTCTTGGTCGCTGTGGTGCTGACCGGTAGCCCGGGGCCGGTGCTTCCGATCGAGGTGGTCTGCGAATCGATCAAGGACCTCGGACCGGCGGATATGCCCGAACCCGAGGTGCGCAACCTGACGGTGGCACTCGGCGCGTTGCTCACCCGCCGCCGCCCGAGCACTCCGGACGAGCACATCGGCGTCGCGCATGTCATCGTGCACGCGTCGCTGACTTCGGCCAACGCGTCGGCGGGAGTGTCCCCACGGCGGGCTCACCGAGCGGTGCTGAGCGCATTGGAGCGGTGCGGCTCGGCGCAAGCCGCCGCATACCGCGAAGTCGCCGCGGTCCGGCATTATCTGGCAGCGGGGGATCCCGACGGCGCGCTCGCCTTCCTCCAGGGGATTTCCACGGGCGCCGCGAACGAGCGGATCGCGCTCTGGGAATCCTGGCTGCCGAGCTTCACCAGTGGACTCGGCCCGTATCATCCGATCACCCGCGAAGTCGCCGAGACCATCGACAAGTGGGCCGCGCAGCGCAGACGCGCAGAAATAGCCGAGCGGACAACTCGTCTGGCGTTGCTAGCCGCCGCCGTTGTCGCGGTCGTCGCCGGGGTATGGATCGCTCTCGCGGCGCCGACCGGTGATGTCGCGCTCGGTCTGTTCGAAGCGACGACCACCGACCGAGCGCCGGAAGCGGAGCCGGCCGTCACGCCGACCACCGAGCAGGTGATCGGCGCGACGTCGGACCAGGAGACGACTCCACCGACCGTGACCACGACCTCCCGGCGGATCGTGCGCTCGGCAGACCAGCAGGCCTCGACGACCACGACCACGACGAAAACCCCGACCACGATGAAAACCACGACCGCGACGAAAACCACGACCACGACCACCACCGCCGACCCGCCGGAGTGTCCCGACGTCGTGGAAACCCTTCAATTCGGAGCGGTCCCCGTCGGCGGCACGGCGAAGCAAGACGTCTCCTTCGTCTGGCGGGCTTGTTACGACGCTTCGAAATCGTACTTTTCGGGAACCGGCTACAGTATCGACGAATCCAATTGTCCCCTCGCGCAACCCGACACGTCCTGCATGATTCGCTTCGCCTTCACCCCCGCAGCGAAAGAAAAGTACGACTACAAGTTCGCCATACTGGACAAGAAGGGCAACATTGCCGTCCGAATCTTGCTGCGCGGCACCGGTAAATAGGCTTTTGTGGTCTCATAGCCGAATCCGGCTTCGTGCAATCCGGCTACGGAGTCGGGTCGGTGAGCTGCCGTCCCGATCGATCGCCCGCAACGCCGAGCCGAGTCACGCGTCGAGCACGCGCGGTTGTCGTCGCGCCACCGGTGGCTCGGTGGACCACGGGAAATTGATCCACCGGTCGGTGCGCCGCCACACGTATTCGCTGTCGACCTCCGACCACGGCTTCTGATAGATCACCGCGCAGCGCACCTCGGCGACCTTGCCGGAGCAGAAGTCGCGCACCAACTTCAGGGTGGCGCCGGTGTCGGCGACATCATCGGCGACCAGCACGGTGGCGCCGGCCAGATCCACCGCCTGCGGCACCGGCGGCAGCATCACCGGCAACTCCAGGCGCTGATCGACGCCTGTGTAGAACTCCACGTTCATCACGTGCAGGTTCTTCACGTCCAAGGCGTAGCCGAGCGCGCCCGCCACGAACAGCCCGCCGCGCGCGATCGACAGGATCAGATCGGGCTCGAAGCCGTCCGCGGCGATGGTCGCGGCGAGTTCCCGGCTCGCGGAGCCGAACACTTCCCAGGTCAACACTTCGCGATCCGTCACAGGCTCTCCCTCTCGCTGGGGCGCGACGCAGTGAGCATACGAGTGGCCGCGCGGGTTGTGGCGAGATGGCCGGAAATCTCGATATGACGTCCGTATCTCTCGTCCGTCCTGCGTGTTCGCCGCCATACGCTCGAGCGCATGGACAGCCACTATGACGTGCTCGTCATCGGTTCCGGATTCGGCGGCAGCGTCGCCGCACTCCGGGCGACCGAGAAGGGATACCGGGTCGGCGTGCTCGAGGCGGGTAGGCGGTTCGCCGACGAGGAATACGCGAAGAACTCCTGGCATCTGCGCGAGTACCTGTGGGCGCCGAAATTCGGCTGCTACGGCATCCAGCGGATGACCCTGCTCAACGACACCTTCATCATGAGCGGGACGGGAGTCGGCGGCGGGTCGCTGGTCTACGCCAACACGCTGTACGAGCCGCCGGAGAAGTTCTATCGGGACAAGCAGTGGGCGCACATCACCGATTGGCGTTCCGAGCTGGCGCCGTACTACGACCAGGCGAAACGAATGCTCGGTGTGACCGAGAATCCGGCGACCACTCCCGCCGACCGGATCCTGCGCGAAGTCGCGCAGGACATGGGCATCGGCGACACCTATCGTCGCACGCCGGTGGGAGTTCTGTTCGCGGACGACGCGTCCCGGCCGGGTCAGCAGGTCGCCGACCCGTTCTTCGGCGGCGCGGGACCGGCGCGCTCCACCTGCACGCACTGCGGCGAGTGCATGACCGGCTGTCGGCACGGCGCGAAGAACACACTGGTGAAGAACTACCTCTATCTCGCCGAAAAGGCCGGGGCCACCGTGCATCCGCTGACGACGGTGACGGACGTGCGACCGCGGCCGGAAGGCGGCTACGAAGTGCGGACCGAACGCACCGGGCGCTGGGTGCGCAAAGGCGGGCAGACGTTCACCGCGGACCAGGTGATTTTCGCGGCCGCCGCGCTCGGCACCCAGAAACTGCTGCACCGCTTGCGCGACAACGGCAGTCTGCCGCGGGTCTCGCCGCGGTTGGGCCATCTGGCCCGCACCAACTCCGAAGCCGTGCTCGCCGCGCGCTCGCTGCGCAAGGACACCGACTTCACCAAGGGCGTCGCGATCACCTCGTCCATCCACCCCGACGAATACACCCACATCGAGCCGGTCCGCTACGGCAAAGGCAGCAATGCGATGAGTTTGCTGGCCACCGTTCTCGTGGACGGACAGGAAGGCAGGGCCCGCTGGTGGCTGGGCGTGCGGGAGCTCGTGGCGCAGCGCCGCCATCTGCTTCGGTTGCACAACCCGCGGCGGTGGTCCGAGCGCATCATCGGCGTGCTCGTCATGCAGAACGTCGACAACTCGATCGTCACCTACACCAAGCGCGGCTTGTTCGGCAGGCGGATGACCACCAAGCCCGGCGACGGCGCCGCGCCGCCGACGTGGATTCCGGAGGGTCACGAGGTGACCAGGCGGATCGCCGCGAAGATCGACGGCCTGCCGCAGGGTGGCTGGACCGAACTGGCGAACATTCCGATCACCGGCCATTTCATCGGCGGCTGCGCCATCGGCGACTCGGCCGGGACCGGCGTCGTCGACGCGTACCACCGGGTGTTCGGATACCCCGGCCTGCACATCACCGACGGCTCGACCATTTCGGCCAACCTGGGCGTGAATCCATCCCTGACCATCACCGCTCAAGCCGAACGCGCCATGGCGTTGTGGCCGAACAAAGGCGAGGACGACCCGCGCCCTCCGCTCGGCACGGCCTACCGCAGGCTCGCGCCGATCGAACCGAAGAACCCGGTGGTGCCGGTCGCCGCGCCGGGTGCGCTGCGACTGCCGATCACGCCGGTCTGAGCGGGCGGAAAATCGGTCGCGCGCGGCAGTGCCCGGTGCGAGGATCGGCGCTGTGCCCGGCCATGTCGTCCTCGAATCGCTCGACGAAGCGTTGCTCACCGATCTGCTGCGCACCGCGGTGGCCGACGCGGATCCCGGCGAGGTGATGCCGGTCGACGATCCGGGCACGAGCTGGAATGCCGACCGCGAAGCGGAGTTCCGAGCGTTCCATCGAGGCCGGGCGCTGGCGAGCCCGCCGGTCGAGGCGACCTACGGCATACGGGTGGACGGCGAGGTGGTCGGAGCCGCACGGCTGTGCCCGCTGCCCGACTCGGACAGCGCCGTCGAGGCGGGAGTGTGGATCGGCCGCTCCCGGCGCGGGACGCATATCGGCACTGCCGTGTTCGCCGCTTTGCTCGAGCGGGCGACCGCCGAGGGTTACACGAAGCTGTTCGTGAGCACGACGCCGGACAACACGCCCGTACTCCGCCTATTGTCCGCCCGCGGAATCGAATACGTGCTGGACGGCGACCAGGCCACCGCTTGGGTGAGCTGCGACTGAATCGTCTGGGCTCCCTCTCCGCAAGGGGCCGCGAACACGCCCTGATGGACGCACGGCAAAATCGACACCGTGCGCATCTTCCTGGCCGGTGCGACCGGCGTGATCGGAGTCCGCTTGCTTCCGCTCTTGATCGAGGCGGGGCACGAGGTCGCGGGGATGACCCGGTCGGCGGGGAAGGCCGATCCGCTGCGGGCGCTGGGGGCAGAGCCTGTGGTGTGCGATGTGTACGACGCCGACGCGCTGACCGCCGCCGTGGTCGGGTTCGGGCCCGACCTGGTGATGCACCAGCTCACCGACCTGCCGGACGATGCGGCGTTGCTGCCGGAGCGGGCCGAGGCGAACGCACGCATCCGGACCGAGGGCACCCGTAACTTGATCGCCGCCGCGCGGGCGGCCGGTGCGAAACGCTTCCTCGCCCAGAGCATCGCGTGGGAACCGCCCGCGGGCCGGGGTGCGGTGATCCAGCAGCACGAAGCGGCCGTGCTGGACTTCGACGGCGTGGTGGTGAAGTACGGCCAGTTCTACGGTCCGGGCACCTACTACGAGGCCGAGCTGCCCGCGCACCCGCGCGTGCACGTCGACGACGCCGCGGAGCGGACCATTCCGCTGCTGGACGCCTCGAGCGGGGTGGTGATCGTCGCCGACGCGTCCTGACGCCGGTCAGGAGGCGCACGGGCCGGTGTCGACCGGGCGGTCGGAGCGCCACCCGTGGTCGAGCCGGTCGAGAACTTCCGGCAGGCTGGTGGCGAAGCCGACGTTGCTGTTGTTCTCGTCGACACCGAACACGATGGCCAGCACGCGGCCGTCGCGGTCGACCAGCGGCCCGCCCGAATTGCCGTGCTGGATCGAGCCGTCCAGGGTGTAGATCTCACGTTCCCCGACACCGGTGCGGTAGATGTCGCGCACCTGGCGTTCGGCCCGGCCGCGCACCCGCGTGGCGGACGCGGCGTAGGACCCGCCCCTGGGGTAGCCGAGCGCGATCGCGTCGGCGCCGGGATCGGCGGGTTCGGGCGCGACGGTGAGGGCGGGCGCGGTGAGACCGGGGACGGCGAGCACCGCGATGTCCATGGTCGGATCGAATTGCACGACGGTCGCGGCGAGCGGTCCGGCCGCGGTGTCGACGGACACTTTGCTGGAGCCCGCGACGACGTGCGCGTTGGTCAGCACGCGCTGCGGCGCGATGACGAATCCGGAGCCGGACTGGCGCACGCCGCAGGTCGGCGCGAGGTCCTGGACGCGAAGCACGCTCTGGCGCAGTTCGGCGGGCATCGGTCCCTCGGCGATGCCCGGATCGGGCGGCGGGAGCGGGCGGCCCAGCCCGGCGTCCACGATCGGTCCGGTGAGCACTTCGGACAGTCCGGACAGCCAGAACGGCGCGACCTCGTCGACAGTCTGCACGGTCGTCGAATCACGCACTACTGCGGCGGATTCCAGCGGTGCGGCGAACAGCCACACCACCAGTGGAACCGCGAACACATGGGCGAGGCATCCGCACAGGGCGTCGACGCGGCGCGCGACGGGATCGGAAACCGTCGCACGCGCGGCTCGTCCGGCCCGGTGCCCGGCGACCGCGCCGAACGCGACCAGCCCCACGACCACCGTCAGCACGAGCAGCAGCCGCACGGCGCCCGGCGCCAGCTGACCCAGCGCCGTGGCCGAGAGCCCGGCGCCGAGGATGGCCCCCGCCAGAGCGCCCGCGAAACCGGGCAGCCCCACGATCGCGCCGCGACGCCAGCCGAGCACCGCGGCCACCACAACGGTGCCGAGGACGGCGAGATCCAGCCAGTTCGGCAAGGTCAACGCCACACTCCCGTCGCTGCTGATGGACAACGGCGACGGATTCGTCGTCGGCCGCCCCGTCGCCAACCGGCTGTGTCACGGCCGACGAGTCGGCAACGGTCGAGCCGCTAATCTAATCAGCGATTCGAGCTGCGGCAACCAGGTGGCGCTAGGCCGTGGGCTGGGTGGCCAGCGCTCGCCGGGCATACGCGCGCACGTCGGCATCGGTGTCGTCGATCGCGGCGCGCAGCGCGTCGTGCGCGGCGGGCAGATCCGGCCACGCCGACAACGACAGCACCGCCGCCTTGCGGACGTCGAGATGCGGATCGTGCAGTGCCGCAGCCAGGATCGGCACCGCGAGGTCCGGGTCGGCGCCCGCGAGCCCGCGCGCCGCCCCCACCCGGATCTGCCAGGCCGAGTGGCGCAGGGCGGCCTCCAGCGCGGTGATGTCCGCGGGCTCGGCGCCCAGCTGCGCGAACGCGGTCAGCGCCGCGGCGCGGACGAGCGGGTCCTGGTCGTCGGCGAGGCGGCGGATCACCTCGGCCCCGCCGTCGCCGATGGCGGCCAGGCCCTGGGCGACCGCGATCCGCACTTCCCGGTTGCCGTCGGCGGCCACGGTGGCGACGCCGTCCCGATCGTTCAGCGAGACCAGCGCACGGACCGCCTCGATGCGGACGCGATGGTCCTCGTCCGCCAGCGCCGCGCGGTAGTGCGCGGGCTCGCCCGCCCGCAGGGCACGCAACAGATCGATGACCGTGGACCGCACGACGGGATCGGGCGAACCGAGTCGGTCGGAAAGCCCTGCGGCCGAAGGCAAGACCTCGACGAGCTCGCGCAGGCTGGCCGCGGCGGCGCGGCGGACCGAAGCCGCCGCGTCGTCCAGCGCGTCGCTCAAGGCGGTCGCGAAGCCCTCCGGGGTGTGCTCGGTCAGCACCGAGATCGCCGCGGCCCGCACGCCCGCGTCCGGATCCGTCAGGTAGGCGGACAGTTGCGCCACGGTGGGTTCGTCGAGAGCGAGCAGCGCAACGATCCGAGGTGACGGGGGAGTGGTGGGCTGCGACGGCGAACCGGGCACGGTGCGATCGGGCTCAGCGGCGTCGGCGGTGTGCGGCGCACGGCCGACGACCTGGTGCGGCTGGTGCACCGGCACGGCCTCGACATCGGCCGAGGGCAGGTCGTCGAGCCCGGGCACCGCAACCAGGTACGGCGCCACCGGCCGTTTCAGGAACGCCATGGTTCCGTCGGGGTTCTTGCGCAGGTTCAGGTGGTATCGCCATTCGACATCGTCGCGTTCGGGTAGGTCGGCGCGCTCGTGGTAGAGGCCCCAACGGGATTCGGTTCTGGTCAGGGAGCTGCGGGCGGCCATCTCGGCGCAGTCGCGGATGAACGACACCTCCACCGCGCGCATCAGCTCGTGCGGCGTGCGCGCGCCGATGCCGTCGACCTCCGCTTTCATCCGATCGAAGGTCTCCACCGCGATGGCCAGCTTGGTCGCCGTCTTGGGCGGCGCGACATAGTCGTTCACGAAGCGCCGCAGCTTGTATTCGACCTGCGGTTGCGGCGGTCCGTCCGGCTGGCGCAGCGGCCGGTAGATCAGCTCATGGGCGGCGGCGAGCTGGTCCTCGGGCAACTCGGCGGGCGCGGCGACCTCGTCCAGGGTGGACGCGGCGTGCGCACCGGCCAGATCGCCGAAGACGAACGCGCCGATCATGTAGTTGTGCGGCACGCACGCCAGATCGCCCGCCGCGTACAGGCCGGGCACGGTGGTGCGGGCGTGCTCGTCGACCCACACGCCGGAGGCGGAATGCCCACTGCACAAGCCGATTTCGGAGATGTGCATCTCGATGTCGTGTGTGCGGTAGTCGTGGCCGCGGTTGGCGTGGAAGGTGCCGCGGGTGGGGCGCTCGGTGGTGTGCAGGATGCCTTCGAGCGTGCTGAGCGTCTCGTCGGGCAGATGTGACACCTTGAGGTAGATCGGACCGCGCGCCGATTCGATCTCGCGCTTCACCTCGGCCATCATCTGGCCGGACCAGTAGTCGGAGTCGACGAAGCGTTCGCCTTCGGCGTTGACCTGGTAGCCGCCGAACGGATTGGCGACGTAGGCGCAGGCCGGACCGTTGTAGTCCTTGATCAGCGGGTTGATCTGGAAGCATTCGATACCGCTGAGTTCGGCCCCGGCATGGTAGGCCATCGAGTAGCCGTCGCCCGCGTTCGTCGGGTTCTCGTAGGTGCCGTACAGGTACCCGCTGGCGGGCAGCCCGAGCCTGCCGCACGGCCCGGTGGCCAGGATCACCGCCTTCGCGCCGACGGCTACGAATTCGCCGGTGCGGGTGTGCAGGGCGGCGGCGCCGACGGCGCGTCCGTTGTCGGTGAGCACGCGCACCGGCATGAGCCGGTTCTCGATGCGGATCTTCTCGCGCATCTTGCGCTGGCGCAGCACGCGATACAGGGCCTTCTTGACGTCCTTGCCCTCGGGCATCGGCAGCACGTACGAGCCGGACCGGTGTACCCGGCGCACGGCGTACTCGCCGTACTCGTCCTTCTCGAACTTCACGCCGTAGCGTTCCAGCCGCTGCACCATGGCGAAGCCGCGCGTCGCGGTCTGGTAGACGGTGCGCTGGTCGACGATGCCGTCGTTGGCGCGGGTGATCTCGGCGACGTAGTCCTCCGGTTCGGCCTTGCCCGGGATCACGGCGTTGTTCACACCGTCCATGCCCATGGCCAGCGCACCGGAGTGCCGCACGTGCGCCTTCTCCAGCAGCAGCACGTTCGCGCCCTGCTCGGCGGCGGTGAGCGCGGCCATCGTGCCCGCCGTGCCGCCGCCGATGACGAGCACGTCGCAGTCCAGCCGAATGCGTTCCGACAGCGGCGGAATGTTCACAGTCTCTCCAGGATCTCGGCCTTCGTCGCGGCCCGGTCGAGCGCCTCGCGCGGGCTCGGCACCGGCACCAGCGCCCGCAGCGTGCCGCCGCCGAGGACGGCGATGCGGTCGCCGAGCAGCAGGGCCTCGTCGAGGTCGTGGGTGACGAAGACGATGGTGGTCGGGTGGGCGCGCCAGGTCTGGATCAGCAGGCGCTGCATGGTTTCCCTGGTCTGGGTGTCCAGTGCGCCGAACGGCTCGTCCATCAGCACGGCGCGGGGCGCGGCGGCCAGGCTGCGCGCCAGCTGGACACGCTGGCGCATGCCGCCGGACAGGTCGCGCGGCAGGTAGTCGGCGTAGCCGGTGAGCCCGACCTCCTCGACCCAGTGCAGTGCGGTGGCTCGTCGCTGTGCCCGGGGTGTGCCGCGCAGGCGCAGGGCGAGTTCGATGTTCTGCCGCACGGTGCGCCACGGCAGCAGCGCGTCGTCCTGGAACACCAGGGCGCGGTCGGCCGCGGGTCCGGTGACGTGGTCGCCGTCGGCCAGGACGGCTCCGCCCTCGGGGGTGCGCAGTCCGGCGATCGCCCGCAGCAACGTCGACTTGCCGCATCCGGATTTGCCCACCACGACGAGGATTTCGCCCGGCGCGATGGACAGGTTCAGTCCGTCGAGCACCGGTTCGCCGCCGTAGGCGATGCGTACGCCGGTGAGCTCCAGGCGCATCCCGGTCGCTGCCGGTGCGTCGATCACTGTGGTCATGCTTCGACCTCCCTGGGCAGCCAGCGGGTGATGCGGCGACCGGCCAGCTCGACCAGCCCCGATGTCGCGAAACCGAGGACACCGATGGTGATCATGCCGACGAACACCGCCGGATAGTCCACGATGGTGTAGGCCTGCCAGGTGCGGTAGCCGACACCGAGTCGGCCGGAGATCATCTCCGCGGAGATGAGGCAGATCCACGCCACGCCGACGCCGACGGACAGCCCGCCGAAGACGCCGGGCAGGATGCCGGGGAAGACCACGCGGGTGAGCACGTCCAGCCGGGACGCGCCCAGCGTGCGCAGCGCGTCCTCCCAGATCGTGGGCAGTGCGCGCACCGCGTGCCTGGTGCTGACCAGCACCGGGAACAGTGACGCGGTGAACGTGATGAACACGATGCCCGACTCGTCGCTGGGGAACAGCAGGATCGCGACCGGCACCAGCGCGATGGCCGGGATCGGGCGGACGAGTTCGGCCAGCGGGCCGAAGGTGTCGGCGAGCAGCCGCGACCGGCCCAGCCCGATGCCCGCGATCACGCCGACCACCGCGGCCAGCCCGAAGCCGGTGACGATCCGGATCAGCGACTGCGCGATGTCCAGGTAGTACCGGTCGGAGTGCAACTGCGTGCCGAACTCGGCGACGATCTCGGTGACGGTCGGCAGCGTGTCGAAACGCAGTCCCGCCGCCCGCACGTTGTTGACGGTGAGCAGCTGCCACAGTCCGACCGCGGCGGCGACCGACGCCACGCGCAGCAGACGCGAGCGCCAGGCCGACCGCGACGCCGGGTCGGCGTCCGATCGGGTGGCGGGTTCGGCCGTGGCTCGTACTGCCGGAGCGGCGAGTTCGCTGGTCATCCGCGTACTTCCGTGACAGCTTGGTCGTAGCCGACCGGCGTGGCGGACGGATGCGCCTGCCGGTAACGCTGCGCCGCGGCGGCTGTGGTGAAGGGCAGGTAGGCCGCGCCGTCGCGCAGCCAGATCGACTTGTCGGCGAACCAGCGGGTGCCGAGTTCGGCATCCGGGACGTACGCGGCGCGGATCGTCCGGCCCTGCGCTTTCGCGGCTTGGACGGCGCGCAGCAGGCAGGTCGGGTCCGCGGCCGGTTGCGGCGTCGCCGCGCCGTCCACCCACAGTTCGCCGGCCAGCGCGGGGTTCTCCGCCGCTTTGCCGCAGACGGGGTCGGCGCCGGTGACCCGGGTCGGATTGGCGGTGACGGCCAGATCGCGGTCGTAGTCGCCGCGTCCGGTCTCCGCGTACGCCTTGCGCAGCGGCCCGTCGTCGACGAACCGATCGATGTCCAGGTCCGCGAAATCGCCGATCGACTTCAGATAGGCCACATCGCCTTTGAGCGCGTTGATCAGGCTCGACTTGAGCGTGGTGTCGAAACTCGTGCCCCCTGGACCGTTGTAGAGGTACACCACCTCCTGCGGCAGCCCGGATCCGTCGGCGACGATCTTCGCGGCTTCGAACGGCTTCTGCTGAAGGAACTGGGTGGCGTCCAGCTGTGCGGCGAGGAACGCCTGGAGCACCTCCGGGTGATCGGCGGCGTACGCGCGCCGGGCCACCACGCCGTGGAAGGTCGGCACACCGAGTTCCGCGCCGTCGTAGAGCAATTTGGCCTTGTTCTGGAACACCACCAGGCCGGGCCACGCGACGAACTGCGACAGCGCGCTCACCTGGCGGGATTCCAGCGCCGTCGCGCCGATCTGCGGCTGCTGGTTGAGCACTTCCACGCCCTTGGCCGGATCGATTCCCGCCCGCGACAGCGCTTGCACCAGGGTGCCGTGCCCGGCCGAACCGACACTGGCCGAGATCTTCTGCCCGGCCAGGTCGGCGATGCCGGTGGCAGGCGAATCGTTCGGCACCACGACCATGTTCAGCGCGCCCTTGGGGTTGTACCCGGTGACCGACACCAGTTCGGTCCGCGCGCGCTCGTTGACCTGGGTGCGGGAGCCGTTGATCAGCAACGGATAGTCGCCCATGGAGCCGATGTCGATCTTCTCCGCCACCATCTGCGCGGTGATCGGCGCGCCGGTGTCGTAGTCCTGCCACTCGACCTGGTATTTCGCGCCGCCGTTGTCGGTGATCTTCTGTAGCCGCTGCTCCAGATAGCCCTGCGCGCGCAGCAAGGTGCCCGCGGTGACGGTGTTGATGGTCTTGGACTGGTAGCCGACGACCACTTTGACGGTGCCCGCGGGGGTGTCGTCGGACTGCTCCAGCGAGCACCCGGTCAGCGCGAGCGCGGCGGCGAGCAGGACGGGGGCGAGTTTCACTTTCATCGGTCTTCCAGATCAGCGGAGCAGATAGGGCATGTTGACGGTGACGGCGCCGGTGGGGCAGCGGGCCGCGCAGGGACCGCAGTACCAGCACTCGTCCACATGCATGAAGGCCTTGCCGTTCTCGGGGTTGATGGCCAGCGAGTCGAGGGGGCAGATCTCGACGCACAGCGTGCACCCCTGGATGCACAGCGACTCGTCGATGGTGACGGGGATGTCGGCGCGCTGGTTGACGAGTGCCATCTAGAGGACCTTCCATTCGGGGGTGCTGCGGGTCAGGCTGCCGCGCATGGTGATGCGGTCGCCGCGCATGCGGATGTACTCCAGGTCGACCGGGCGGCCGTCGTCGAGCCGGGTCAGTCGTTCCAGCATCAGCAGCGGCGCGCCGCCGGGGATGTCGAGGGTGGAGGCGGTGTGCGGGTCGGCGGGCACGGCCTCCAGGGCGAGGTCGGCCGAGCCGAGCGAGTGGCCGCTGATGCGTTCCAGCAGCACGAAGACGTCGGTGTGCTCGAGGTCGTGGCCGAGCACCTCGGTCCCGATGTCGGGGACGAGGTAGGTGAGGTCGAGACTCAGCGGCAGATCCGCCAGGTAGCGCAGGCGCTCCAGGTAGACCACGCGCTCGCCCGGCGCGAGACCGAGCCTGCGGGCGACGGCGGGCGGCGCGGTGACGTGCATCGCGGCGCGCACCTCGTTGCGCACGGTGCCGTGTCCCTTGAAGGTCTCCTGCAACCCGAGCAGCGCGTCGAGTCCGTGGTCGTACTTGCGGGTGGCCACCCTGGTGCCCACCTTGGGCGCCCGGTCGATCAGGCCCTCGTCCTTCAGCAGCGCCAAGGCGTCGCGGACGGTGTTGCGCGAGGCCCCGTACTCGGCGGCGAGCTCCTGTTCGCTCGGTAGCGCGCCGTCGAACACGCCGGCGTGCAACTGGTGGCGCAAGATGTCGGCCACCCGCCGCGCTTGATCGGCGCGCAACTGCCGCACCGGCGTGGGTTCCGCTGCCACCTTTTCCGCCTTTCTGTCGCTGACCTGCACGAATAGCGACGATAGTGCGGTTGTGGCCGCGTCCTTTCCCGCGTCTGCGTCAGGAGAAATCAAGGGATGTTATTGCGCCGGGTGCCGTGCGGCCCGACCTGGCGATATGCCCGGCTGTCGGGCCAATCCGCCACGTCGGGCGCAACCGGCCGAATTACGATCACAGCGATTCGAAAGCGGGTTCGCGCGGACCGCGCGGCACAAATCTACGGTCGCGGCCCGTAAGTATTGAGGAACAGCACCGGTCCGGCGCGGAACACACCAGAGCCGTCCATGGCCAGCAGCGCGGCGAGGGCTTTGGCGGTGTAGACGGTCTCCAAGCGCAGTCCGGCTTGTTCGGCGCGCTGCGCGGCCGCCAGGGCGGCGGGTGTGGGGTGGCCGTAGCCGGGGCCGAGCCACTCGGTGGTCATCGTGACGTCCTCCGGCCGCGGCGCGGTCGGCGTGATGCGTGCTCCGCGGGCGCGGAGCAGGCGTTCGGTCCGCGCGGCGAGCCGGACGATGTGCTTCGCGTCGAGGGGCAGCGTGTCGTTGACGACGACTCCGACGACGCGCGTGCGCAGCCCGGCCAGGCGCAGACCGAGTGCCAGGCCCGCGGCGGTGCCGCCGGATCCGACCGCGGTGACGACGTGGCCCGGCTCGGGCAGCTCACCCGCGGCGACCTGGGCCGCGAGTTCGCACGCCGCCTCGACGTAGCCCAAGGCGCCGACCGGCGACGACCCGCCCGCGGGCAGGAAGTACGGACGCCCGCCGCCCCGGATCCGGCGCAGATACAACCACGGCGCCGCGAGGATCGTCCGCGGTTTGCTGTGCGTGAAATGCAAAGTGGCGCCGGAATTCCGCAGCCGCCGCAGTTGCGCGCGCACATGGTCGTCCACCGGCTGGTCCACCAAGGCGAGTTCGGTGTCGATGCCCTGGGCACGGCCGTACAGGGCGGTGGCGAGCCCCCAATTGGTCCCGGTGCCGCCGACGGTGAGGATGGTGCGCGCGCCGCGCCGCCGTGCCTCCGGCAGCAGCCATTCCAGCTTGCGGACCTTGTTGCCGCCCCAGCCGCCGTCGCCGTACCCGCTCTCGTCCTTGCACCACAGCTGGGCCGTGGTGCCGAGGTCGTAGCGGCGGACGGGCGTCGGAGCGGTGCCGAGGCGGACGAACGGCAAGGTGTCGGCCACCTCCGGGAACCGCTCGTGCAGCAGTGCTCCGCTCATGGCGTGATCGCGTCGGGGATGCCCAGCAACGCGGCCTGAACCTCGTGCAGCCGGTCGACGTCGCCGCGAATGCCCGCGACGTTGTCGTTGTACAGGAACGCCTCGCCGAGCCGGACCAGTGCGTAGGCCAGCAGCGCGGGTTCCAGCGGCGGTTCGTATCCGTCCTCTTCGGCGGCGCGCACGATCAGCTCTTGGACGGTGCCGACGACCAGCGGCTGCACCGGCCCGTCGCTCGCGGTGAGGATGCGCAGGCCGGACAGCGGCTCGTTCTCGAAGTAGCGCCGGAACGGCTCGTTGTCGGTCATCCAGCGGTTGACCCGATACAGCACATCCAGGATGCGCCGCGCGCCGGTGGAGCGGCGGCGGGCGTCGGCGCGGGTGAGCAGCGCCTCGAACTCCCCGGCCAGAACGGCGCCGAGCACTCCGTCGCGGGATCCGAACCACCGGTAGACCGAGGCGCGGCTGAGCCCGAGCTGCCCGGCGATCGCCTGGATGTCCACGCGCTCGCCGGACAGGAACGCCCGGCGAGCGTGCTCGATGACCTGTTCCCTGGTCGCTGAGGCCGGGCGGCCGGGAGGGCGGGTGGTCCGCTGGCTGGAATCGATCACCGCGGAATGGTACATCCTCTAGAACATGTATCGAAACGGGCCGTGCTCAGAACCACGCGTCCCGCATCTGCAAGGTGGTGGTATCCAACCTGGCGAGCAGATCCAACGCCGGTGCGGTCTTGGGCAATTCGAAACGATAGAAGAACCGGGCCGCGTGCCGCTTGCCATCATAGAAATCGCCGGACCGGTCCGCGGCGGCGAGGAACTGCTCCAGCCAGATCCAGGCCAGCACGGTGTGCCCGAACGCTTCCAGATACACCGAGCTGTTGGCCAGGGCGGCCTCGATGTCGCCGGAGGCGAACAATCCCGCGGTCACCTCGACCAGGCGCCGCCACGCCGAATCCAGTTGAGCGGCGAGCTCGACCGCCTCGCCGCCCGCCGCCCGCGCGGCCGTGATGGTCGCGTCCACCCGGGCGCCGAGTGCGAGCAGGGCGGCGCCGCCCTGCTGGGTCACCTTGCGGCCGAGCAGGTCCAGGCCCTGGATACCGTGCGTGCCCTCGTGGATCGGGTTGAGCCGGTTGTCCCGGTAGTGCTGCTCGACGTTGTATTCGCGGGTGTAGCCGTAGCCGCCGAGCACCTGGATGGCGAGGCTGTTGGCCTCCAGGCACCACTGCGAGGGCCAGCTCTTGGCGATCGGGGTCAGGATGTCCAGCAGCAGGGTGACCGCGCGGCGGTCGTCCTCGGTCTCGGCGGTGCGCTGCTCGTCGACCAGCCGCGCGCAGTAGAGCACCAGCGCCAGCGCGCCTTCGGCATAGGACTTCTGGGCCAGCAGCATCCGCTTCACGTCGGCGTGTTCGATGATCGGTCGCTGCGGCGCGGCGGGGTCGGCGGGGAGCTTTGCCCGGCCCTGCGTGCGCGTCCGGGCGTAGTCGAGCGACTCGAGGTATCCGGTGTAGCCGAGGGCGGTGGCGACCAGGCCGACGCCGATACGCGCCTCGTTCATCATGTGGAACATGTAGGTCAAGCCGCGATGCGGCTCGCCGACCAGGTAGCCGATCGCGCCGGGCGCGCCGGCGGGCGTCCAGCGGCCCTCGCCGAAGTTCAGCACGGTGTTGACCGTGCCGCGGAAGCCCATCTTGTGGTTGAGCCCGGCCAGGGCGACGTCGTTGCGCTCACCGATGGCCCCGTCGTCGCCGACCAGGAAGCGGGGCACCACGAACAGGGAGATGCCCTTCGTGCCCGCGGGGCCGCCGGGGATCTTGGCCAGCACCAGGTGCACGATGTTCTCGCCGAGTTCGTGATCGCCACCCGAGATCCACATCTTGGTGCCGAACAGGCGATACGTGCCGTCGTCCTGCGGCTCGGCGCGGGTGACGATGTCGGCGAGCGAAGAACCGGCCTGGGGCTCCGACAGGCACATGGTGCCGAAGAAGCGGCCCGCGAGCATGGGCTTCACGAATTTCTCGACATGTTCCCGACCATGGGCGACAAGCAGATTCGCGTTGGCCACGGTGAGGAACGGATAGCCGGCGGTGCCCGGGTTGGCTGCCTGGAACCAGGCGTAGCTCGCCTGCGCGACGGTCGCGGGCAGCTGGGCGCCGCCGAGTTCGTAATCCATCGCCGCCGAGGGCAGCCCCGCTTTGGCGAAGGCGGCCAGCGCCTGGCCGACCTCCGGGATGATGGTCACGCGCTCACCGTCGAACGTGGGTTCGTTGGCGTCGTTGAGCTTGTTGTGCGGCGCGAAGTACTTGGTGGCCAGCTGCTCGCTGAGCTCGAGCACGGCGTCGAAGGTCTCCCGCGAGTGCTCGGCGTACCGCTCGCGTTTGGTCAGCGCTTCGACGTCCAGCCATTCGTAGAGCAGGAACTCGAGATCGCGCCGGGACAACAAGGTCGACCGCATCAGCCAGTCCTTTCGAGACATGTTCGACGTACTGTATCTTACGGGCCGGTGGGAGGGTGCGGGCATCGCGGTGGTCGTCACGCGGAGCCGAGCAATCCGCGTTCGCGCGCGATCGCGGCCGCCTCGGTGCGGCTGGACGCACGGAGCTTGGTGAGGATCCGCGAGACGTGCACTCCCGCGGTGTTCGCGCTGATGAACAACTCGGCCGCGATCTGCCGGTTGCTCGCGCCCGTGGCCACCAGGCGCAATACGTCGAGTTCGCGCGGGGTCAGGCCCGAGGTACTCGCCGACCGGGCCGGGGCGGGCCGGTTCCCGGCTTCGGCGAGGTCGATCCCGGCGCGGTCGGCCAGCTGTCTGGCTTGCTCGGCGAGTGGCGCCGCCGCCAATTCGTCCGCCAGCCCGAGGACCGACCGCAGTGCGCTGCGTGCTGCCGCGCGGTCACCCCCGGCCAATTCCGCGCGGCCTGATTCGATCAGGCTGCGCGCCAGCTCGTACGGCCGACCCAGGGCTCGCCAGGAGGAAGCCGCCGCGTCCCAGTCGGCGGGACGACCGCTGCGCACCGCATAGCAGGATTTCCGGTATGCGGCGTCGACCGCGCTGGTAACCGGCAGCTTCGCGATAGCGGAGTCGAGAACCATGGGCGCGCAACGTGTACGGGCGATGGCCTCGGCCAGTGCCCATGCCTCGTGCGGGTGCGCGACCAGATCGTCCGCGGTCAGCGTCGCGGCGCCGATCTCGGCGGCGCGCTGCGGATTGCCCGCCGCGTGCGCTATCTCGGTCTGCACGGTGTGCAGCTGGATCTGATATTGCCTGGCCCAGTGCCGATTCCCGAGCAAGGGTTGCGCGGTTGCCGCGCTCGCCGCCGCGGCCTGGTCCTCCCCACGCGCGAGCATGATCCGCGCGTGACACAGCAGCAGCGCGGCGGTGCTCAACGGGGGCAACTGCTCGGTGAGCGATTCGTCGATCAGCTCCAGCGCCTCGTTCCAGCGGCCCAGCGCTGTGAGCGCCTGCGCCCACTTGACCAGCAGGATCGGCGCGGCCTCGGCGAATCGGTAACTCTCGTGCGCGGCGCGCAAGCCCTGCTGGATCGCCGTGATGGCCGCCTCGTCGGCGCCTGCCGATATCAGCAGCGCCGTCTCCCACAGCACGACGGTCAGGAATGTGCCCGGATCTCCCGCGGCCTCAGCGGCGGCATGCGCCTGCTCGAAATGGGTCATGGCGACGTCGGGACGGTTCGCGGTGGCCAGCCCGAGATAGGCGTGGGCACGCGCCGCCAGCGACGCGGCGCTCCGGTCCTCGCGAGGGTCGCTCGACCGCCGCCGGTGCCTCGCTGCGTCCGCAGCGGCCGTGTCCTCCGCTTCGACGCCCCCGCCCGGGTTCGTTGCGACCGCGCCCGGCGCGCGGAGCGCCGATGCCATGACCGGCGAGGTGTCGGCGACGGGCGGGTCACCACGTAACTGTTCGGCCACTTCGACGGCGGCGCGCGCGTCGTTCTCGGCCGCCGTCGCGCCGCTGAACACCCGCACCGCGGCGAGTTCGGCGAGGATTTCACCGCGCAGCAGGGTCGGCTGGTCCGAAGGAAGATATGTCAGCGCCGCGAGCAGGTCGTCTTCGCCGCCGCCGCTGCTCTGATTGCGCAGTCCGGCGCGGTAGTAATGCAGGCGCGCGGTCCGCTCCGGGTCGGTCCCCACATCGATGGCGGCCAGCGCCTCGTCGGCCGCTGCGATCCCGCGCTCGACGACGCCACCGCGATGACATGCGGTCACGAGCGCTGCCAAGACGTCGAGCCGATCGGCGTCCACCCGTCGCGCCGCATCCGGTACGCGATCCCACAAATCGAGCACCCGGTCCAGATGGTGCACCTGATCGCGATGCGCGCTCACCCTTTCCGCCTCCGCTGCGGCGTCCCGCGCGGCTTCGAATGCCAGCGGCAGCTCTCCGGCGGCATACGCGTGGTAGGCCAGTTCTGCGGCCGGGCATCGGTCCGCATCCGGCTTCCTTTGCCGTGTAGCCAGGGCTTTGGAAAGTCTGCTGTGCAGCGCTTTTCGCTCCGACGGTAGGAGGTCTTCGTAGACGGCGTCGCGGATGAGAACGTGCCGGAACTGGTAGCCGGTGTCGGTGGAAACCAGGAGCCGCTGGTCGACCAGCTGACGCAGTGCTGTGACGAGCGCACCCTCAGGGAGATCGGAGGCGGCCGCCAGCAGGGTGTGCCGGACCGGTGACCCGGCCGCCGCTGCGAGCCGCAGCACCGACGCGGCCTGATCGGGCAGGTCGGACAGGTGATCGAGCAACAGCTCCGACAGCTCGGCGGGCGTGTCCTCGGGTGCGGGATCGAGTGCCTCGACGTACAGCGGAATTCCTTTGCTGCGCTCGAAGATCCGCCCGATGGTCCCTGGCTCCGGCTCCCTGCCGCGCAGCGCGGCCAATTGCCTGCCGACCTCGTGCCTGGTCAGCGGTGCCGGATTCAGCAAGCGGACACTCGGGTCTCGGCGCAGGCTCGCGATCAGCTTGCGCAACGGCTCGGAATCGGCAGGCCGGTGGGTGCCGACCAAGAACAGATCGCCTTCGGCGATGTTGGCCACCAGGAAGGCGAGCAATTCCAGGCTGGCGTCGTCTGCCCAGTGCAAGTCTTCCAGCACCACCACCAGCGGTTTGGTCATCGAAAACTGTTCCAGCACGGTGAGGATCTCGCCGAACAACCGGATCCTGTCGGTGTCTGCCTCCGCCGCGCCCGACCGCGCCGCCAGTTCCGGAAGCCAGCGCGCCAGCGCCGGTCGCATCGGAAGCAGCGTCGCGAGCGCCTCCACGCCCTGGTCACGCAGCAGTGCGCGCATGACCGCGACGAACGGCGTGAACGGCACCCCTTTCGCGCCGAATTCCGGGCACCTTCCGTACGCCACTACCGTACGAGCCCCGAGCCGCGTCCGGAACTCCGCGACCAACCGCGACTTGCCGATACCCGCCTCACCCCCGACCAGCACGGTATGCACCGCCGGGTCCCGATAGGCATCCTGCAACGCCGCGAGCTCAGCGGCCCGCCCCACAAACGCGCCGCACACCGGAAGGCTGACCACGGCGCGATCATGCCCGCACCGCGCCCTCGACGCCAACCGTGGCAGCCGCCCAGCACCGAATGGAGTTCGCGAGTGGCACACCATCGAGAGGTCTTCTCGGCCGATGCCGCAGTGGTGTGCCACTCGCGGAAATAGTGATTTCTCGTGATGCGGCGGCCACCTCGTTACGCGAAATATCAATCGCATGACGAACACCGAGATCCACCCCTTCCGTATCGATATCCCGCAGGCCGACCTGGACGAGCTTCGGCTGCGGCTGGTCCGTACCCGCTGGATCGATGACCTGCCCGGCGCCGGCTGGGAGCGCGGTGTGCCGACGGCGTACCTGAAGGAGCTGGCCGGGTACTGGGCCGAGAAATTCGACTGGCGTGCGGCCGAGGCGGAGCTGAACGCCTACCCGCAGTTCACCACCACCATCGACGGCCAGAACGTGCATTTCCTGCACGTGCGCTCGGCGCGGGAGGACGCCACACCGTTGCTGTTGCTGCACGGCTGGCCCAGTTCGGTGGCCGACTTCCGCGACGTGATCGGCCCGCTCACCGACCCGGACTCGGACGCGCCCGCGTTCCACCTGGTCATCCCGTCGCTGCCCGGCCACGGTTTCTCCGGCCCGCTCACCGAGCGAGGCTGGAACGACGGCCGGATCGCGGCGGCGCTCGCCGAACTCATGGCTCGCCTCGGCTATGACCGCTACGGCGTGCAGGGCGGCGACCACGGCGCGTTCATCGCCCCGGCCCTGGCGCGGATCGACACCGACCATGTGCTCGGTGTGCACGTCAACGCACTGGTCACCTTCCCGACCGGCGACCCCGCCGACATGGCCGCCCTCACCGACGCGGAAAAGGCGCGGCTCGCCGCGATGAAGAAATTCCAGGACGACGGCTCGGCCTACATGAACCTGCAAGGTTCCCGCCCCGACACCATCGCCCAGTTGCTCGCCGACTCCCCGGCCGGGCTGCTCGGCTGGATCGCGGAGAAATACCGCGAGTGGACCGACAGCGCCCACGACCTGCCCGAACAAGCCGTCGATATCGACCGCCTGCTCACCACCGTGAGCATCTACTGGTTGACCGACACCGCCCGCAGCGTCGCCAACCTGTACTACGAACGCTTCCACGACGCCACCATGTTCGCCCCGAAACCGAAGGGCACCGTGCCCACCGGCGTCGCGGTCTTCAAGGACGGCGACTACGCCATCCGCCGCTTCGCCGAACGCACCCACAACATCACCCACTGGTCGGAGTTCTACTCCGGCGGGCATTTCCCCGCACTCGAGGTACCGGAGCTGCTGATCGGCGACATCCGCGAGTTCTTCCGGTCGCTCGGCTGATTCGAATGGAGTCGTTGGGCAGGCGGTCGTCGCCGCCTGCCTGAGGTCATGCCACGACTACCGATGCTCGTCGGCGGCCCGCCGGACTGAGATAACGTCGAGCAGGTGAACCGCACTCAGTGGACTATCCACGGCGAGCGTCTCGTGGACGAGAATCGCCATATCAGATTGTCGACCGTGGATGTGGAGCTACCTGACGGAGTGAAGTTCACGCAATACGTTGCGCGCATGCCGCGATGCGCGATGACGTTGGTACTGAACGACAAGCGCGAGGCGCTACTGATGTACCGGCATCGCTTCATCATCGATCGTTGGGTATGGGAACTCCCGGGCGGTTACGTCGACGGTGCCGAGGACGTAGCGACCGCCGCGGCACGGGAGGTCGAAGAGGAGACCGGCTGGCGTCCGAACACCATGGAGCATCTGGTCACCTATCAACCGGCCATCGGCACGCTGGATCAACCGCAGGAGATCTACCTGGCCCGTGGGGCGCGCTTGACCGACACCCAGCCGGACATCAACGAGGCCGAGAAGATCCGCTGGATTGCACTCGAGGAAGCGGAACGGATGATCGGGCGGGGCGAGATCGTGGGCGCCGCAACGGTAGTCGCGGTGTACCGAGCACTCAGTCTGCCCGCCTAGCGATCGTCCTGACCTGCTGTCGGAACTCTGCGACATCGGGCAGCGCCGCGTGTGTAGAAAGGCGACTACGCAAATCACGCAGGTAAGCAATTGTGCGTTGGGATCGCAGCCCACCGACGAGTTCGAGCGCTTCAGTACCGAGTCGGACAGCTTCGTGTGGATCGCCATCGACGAGGGCGGAAGCCAGCAGGCAAAGATTGAACGTCCGCGCGTGGTCACCGAGGTCGCGAAAATTGATCAGCTGCACGCGACCACGAGTCGCTCGACGGCCGAAACGGATCAGCCGCGATCGATCCCGCACCAAGCGGCGAAACCCCGCACACTCTCATTGCTGCGTGCGTCGTCGCGTGCTAGGACGCGAATGGTCTCGTGAACCATGGGGTGGTAGCGGGTCTGCGTCGGCGCGATCTCCTTAGCTTTGCGCAAGGAGGTAAGGGCTTTCGTCCGATCGCCGTGAAGCAGGAATCCGCGGGCCAGGTCGATGTAATGGTGGCCCGCGCGCTCCCGGGGCGTCGTGGCTGGGAGACGCACGTGCTCGGCGCGTTACACCGCCTCGGTGCCATCCATCATCTCGACGGCCAGCCCGACCGACCAAATGCCGACATTCGTGACGCCGAAGCAGAGCCGGTAGTCGTCTCGGTCGCCACCGAGGCGGCGGGCAGTTTCTCGCGCTTCGGCGAGGTGTTCGTCGGCTACATCGCGCCGCCCCGCGCGAGCTGCGGCGAGACCGGATTTCAGGTGCAGATTGCCCCACATGCTGAGGACAGTCGGATCGTTGCCGCTGATCTCGGATTCGATGGTGGCGCGGCCGGATTCGAGAAAGCGCAGGGCGGTCGACCATTCGGCCGTGCAGATCAGCTCGCCCGCACGCTGATAATCGCCCGCGAGGACGGCCAGTTGATCACCGGATTGCGCGGCTGCCCATTCGTACCGCTCGACGCACAGCGAGGAAAGGTCGATGTAGCCGAGTTTGTACACGAGTTGCCCGGTCGCGGCGAACACTTCGGCGAGGAGCCCGAAGAGGCGCTCGCGCTTCGCTCCGCTCGCGCTGTGCCATGCGACGCGGAGGTCCGCGAGCAGGCCGGGTAGGAGCGTGCCGAGATCGCCGAGGTTGACGGAGTGACGCATCGCGGACGCCCTCGCGACGTCAGCGGCGAGTTCGCGCTCGGGCCGTGCGTTCATCGCGCCGTCCGGCTCGATCTTGTAAGCGGCCAGTTCACGGCGGATCTCGGGTACCCCGGCATGCACTAGCTGTTCGTCGCGAGTCTGGCGTGGGTAGGGCTGCTCTAGGAGGTCGGCGAGGTTCACCCGCAGCGCGCGGGCGCAGGCCGCGACGAAAGCCGGAGACGCGGGCGCGCGGCCGCGTTCGACCTTGCGGACCAGGCTCGCCGAGAAGTTCGCTTCCCGTGCGAGTCTCTCCTGGCTCCATCCCGCTAGTTTCCTTGCGACACGTACTTTGTCGCCGACACCGGACTCCTGGGTCATCGTCATCACGGATTCCATTCCACAGACTTCCTTATCCCCAGAGTGACAAATCTTTTGCCGATTCGCTGTCTTGTTCGTCGGTCACAGTTTGGTCCGGCCTCGGCGCCGGGTGAGCACATCCCTTGTCTCAGCACTGATCGCGTTCCCAGGATCCAAGAGATCCCCGGCGCCGGGTGCCACACCACATCGACGGATAAGGGGTGGACATGGTGGAAATCGCGCTGGGCTATATCCGGCTGGATCAGTCCGGCAAGGACCACGTCGAGGAGGAGCGCGCGATTCGGGCGCTAGCCGAACGAAAGGGCTATCCCGAGCCGGAAGTGCTGGTCGTGGATCGCGATGCGCTGATGCCGACGCTGCTGCTCGTACAGGCGATCCGCCGGGTGGGCGCTTCGGCCGTCATCGCTCCGACTCGGGAGCACATCTGGACTGCCAGGCGTGCGCTCACGGAGGAGGTGGCGCTGATTGTCGTTGCACCCGAACAGATATGGGAGCGTGGGCACCGGTGGCCGCCGTTCGGATCGTCGGGGAGCGGGGTGGGCGTTTGATGTCCGGCTGGTCCGAGTTCGGCGTAGCGCTGATGCTGGGGGCGGCTGCGGTCGCGGTACTGCTGACTGTCTTCCTCGCGGCGAGCCGATGGTGGCGGAAGCCGTTGCGTGGTCCGAGCGTCTATCACATCGCCGAACGCGTGGGCCATGAGCAACTGTGCCTGCTGGGCTGGCCGCCATTGGGTTGGCCTGCGGTAGAGCCGAGAGACGGCCCGGAATTCGCTCCCGGTGATGCGCACGCGCTCATGCAGGTGCATTTGGAATGCGATGCGAACGAATGCTCGTGGAAATGCGCGGCGGTCGAGGCTCTGCGGCTCGCCGGGCCGGATGCGCCCTTCCAAGTATCCGCGCCGACCAGACCGCCATTGACCCGCCGGTCGGCAACCGTCGCGTGCTCCGCGAACTACCGGCCCGTCGTCGCGACGGGCCGTAAATTGCCTCGGCATCGCGGAGCAACAGCGTCACCGGCCCCGTACTCGGAGGGTCAGACGCTCGCGACAGCGGTGATATCACGTGGAAGCACCGTAGTCAGGACTCGCTCGGGGACCGGAGGCCGTCGAGCGGCGGCCGGAGCGATGGTGTGATCGACGTATTTCCTTCGGAGGCGTTGAGTCCAGAGACCGTTCTTGTGAGCCCACTGATCAGTCGACGTGGTGCGTTGAAGCTGCCCGCGCTGCTGGTTTCGGGTTCGGTTGTCCGGTCCGAAAACTAGCTGCCGGAGACGATGGCGGCAAGGTTGGCGAGCTCGTTCTCCCGTCCCTGGGTGAGGCGCTGAGTCCAGACGTCGTCGTGCATGGCGTCGACGGTCATGACCACGCGGACGCCCGCGTCGGTCGGCTCGAGCTCGACGGTGGTGAGGAATTCGTACGGCTCGACGCCGGGGATGAAGTCGGCCAGGGAGGTGTAGGCGAGCCGGTCGGGGCCGTCGATCTCGGTGAACGTCTTGCGGGACTCGGTGGACAGTGGCATGCCCGCGGATCGCATGAATTCGATCTGCTCGGGGGCGGTCGCGGTCATCGTGTAGACCAGTTCGCCGCCAGGGCGCAGGTCGAGC
Organism: Nocardia araoensis NBRC 100135; assembly: GCF_000308435.1. GTDB lineage: Bacteria > Actinomycetota > Actinomycetes > Mycobacteriales > Mycobacteriaceae > Nocardia > Nocardia araoensis. The sequence continues at coordinate 39,355 of NZ_BAFR01000085.1, forward strand.
TGGTCGACGCGGACGGTGAAACCGTCGGGTGCCCACCACTTCTCGATGCCCGCCGGGGTGGTCCACAGTTCCCAGATCGCCTGGGCGGTGGCGGGGTAGTCGCGTTCGATGCGGATCTGCTCGGGCATGTCGTGCTCCTGGTTCAGAAGTATTCCTTGAAAGGAATATATATGAGGAGGCATGCTTGGTCAATGGACCCCGCACTATTCGCCGCTCTGGCCGAACCGAACCGCATGCGGATCGTGGAGTTGCTGAACGCCGCGCCGCGTCCGGTCGGCGAGATCGCTACCGCACTCGGCCTGAGACAACCGCAGACGACCAAACATCTCCAGGCGCTCGAGCGCGCGGGCCTGGTGGTAATGGAACCGCTCGGGCAGCGCCGCATCTACGCCCTGCGCCGGGGTCCGCTGCGCGAGCTGCGACAGTGGCTGGCGGGATTCGAGGCCGACCATCCCTCGGAGTCGGTGCTCGCGGAATACCGGGTGGCAATCGCCGCCGAGCCGTTGTCGGCCCACGAATTCCATCGGACGCTGTCGGCGCCGCCGGCGACCGTGTGGGAGTGGTGGACCTCGCCCGACCTGGCGCGCCGGTGGTGGCACCCAGCGCATTTCGAGGTAGCCGACTGCGTCTTGCGGCCGGTCATCGGGGGCGCCCTGTCGATCGTGCTCCGCGAGGGCGACGGTGCGCTGTATTCCAGCACCGGGCGCTACCTCGAAGTCGTTCCGCCCGAACGGCTCCGGTTCGAGTTGTCACCGCTGGACGGCAACGGGACCCCGTTGTTCCGGGCCGACCATCTCCTCGAGTTGACCAGCGTCACCGGCGGGACCCGCGTCGACCTACAGATCGACGTGTCCGACCCGGCCCCGGGCTCGGAACCGGCCATGGCCGGCATCCGCTTCGGCTGGAATCAGCTGCTGGACAACCTCGCTCACGTCATCAACTCGGCCACAAGCTGATTCGGCTACAGGCTGATTCGGCTACCGAGTGATGCCTCGCCCGGGCTCCTTTCCGCCCGAGCGCGGCGGCCGATGCATCCGAACGGGCGAGCCCGGTGACCTCGTGACCAGCGTCCAGCAACTGGTCGACGACGGCCGAACCGATCCATCCGGTCGCTCCGGTGACAAAGATTTCCATGCTGATACTCCTTCGTGTAGGTCCGCGACTACTTCGCTGATCCGATCCGGCGGCGAGCAGAGCGGCGACCAGCGGTCTGTGATGTAGGCGGACGGCCGTAACCCGTGCAGGGGTATCCGCTGGTCGGCTGCCGGTGCTGACACGGCGACCGGTGGTTGCGCAGCGCACTGGGCAAAGCGCTGAATCGGCCCGCATATTGAGCTGATGGCGGCTATTTGGGGGAAAGCTGTCCGATGGTTGTCGGACTACCGCACCCGATATGTCGATATCGTCCGCTGATCAACCGGCGACGGGCCCCCTCCGCCGGGACAGCGCAGACTGCAGCACCACCAGCCCGCCGAGGACGAGTACGGTCACGCCGATCGCGCGGAGTCCGGCGTCCGCGCCCGAGACGAACGCCGTTATCACTTCGGTGGCGCGATCGGGGGCGGTCGAGGCGAGGGCTTCGGCCACGGTGTGCGGGGAATGGCCGGCGCGGATGTCCGGCGGCAGGGCGGCGGCGAACCGTGCGGTGAGCACCGTGCCGATGACGGCGACGCCCAAGGCGCTGCCGAATTCCCGGGTGGTGGCTTGCAGTCCCGCTCCGACTCCGGCTTGCTCCGGCGGCAGCGAACCGGCGATGGCGCCGGACAGCGTCGGAAGCGCCAGTGCCACACCGATTCCGGTGACCACGGGCCACGTCGCGTAGGCGACGTAGGACGTCTGCGTACCGCTGGTGGACAGTCCGATCAGTCCGCAGCCGAGGAACGCGAAGGCCAGTGCGATGGTCGCGTCGAGGCCGATGTGTCTCGAGACGCGTCCGGCGTGTCGTGCGCCGAGGATGATCGGGATGGTCAGCGGCACGATCCCCAGCCCGGTGCGCAGAACGCCGAATCCCTTGGCGTACTGCAAGAACGACGCGTTGACATAGAACAGCGCGAACATGCCGAAGAAGACCGCCGTCATCCCGAGGCAGGCACTGCGCAGGCCGGGTACTCGGAACAACCGGGGATCCAGCAGCGGGTGCTCGACCTTCAGTTCCACGACCGTCCACACGGCGAACAGCACAGCGGCGCAGACGAACCCGGACACGACCACCACGCTGTCCCACCCCGCCTCCGGCCCTTGCACGATGCCGAGCAGCAGCGCGACCGACGCACCGACGAGCAGCACCGTGCCGATCGGGTCGAGGCGGCGATCATGGCGCGGCGACACCGGCGCGACGCGTCCCACCAGCGCGGCGAGAACCAGGCAGATCGGCACGGCGGCAGCGAACATCCACCGCCACGATCCGCCCGACAGGATCGACCCGCCGCCGACGTTGCCGACGACTCCGCCGATGCCCGTCATCGAGGCCCAGGTGGCGATGGTCGCGCCCTTGCGTTCGGCAGGGACTGCGTGCAGCAGGACCGAAAGGGTGTTGGGCAGCACGGCGGCGGCGCCGACTCCGGTGATCGCACGGCCCGCCAGCAGCAGCGCCACGTTCGGTGCGAGCGCGGAGATCAGTGCGCCCGCCGCGAACAGCACCAGCCCGATGAGCAGCACTCCCTTGCGCCCGAGGCGATCCCCGGCGGCACCGCCTGGGATCACCAGGCACGCGAAGACGATCACGTAGGTGTCGACGATCCAGACCAGCGCCGAGGCAGACAGGTGAAGCGCGCTCGCGGCGAGCATCGGGACGGCGAGATTGATGGCGGCGACCATCCCGACGACGAGCACCACGCAGGCGCACATCACCGCGAGCAGGCCACGCCGCGTGCCAGGAGGGGACATCGGGTCCGGTGACGAAGCCCGATCCGGGATCAAGACATTGAACGGCATGTCGACGACGGTGTGGACCTCGCGTGTCTGCATGCCACGCAACTTTGGCAATTATCTTTTTGTACATCGTTCCGAGCGCGGACATCGTCCGCTGATTGAGGTAGCGGCGTTTCAGGGCTGACGCGGTACATCCGGAGATCGGCGCCCGCACCGCCGCTGATCTCCGGATATTTGGCGCCGATGCCGATCAATCCATCCGGCTCAACCGCGCGAGGATCGTCGCGGCCATCGCCGCCGGGTCGCCGTGGTCGGGTCGCAGGACGATCTCGGCTTCGGTCGGCGCTTCGTAAGGATCGTCGATGCCGGTGAAACCGCGGATCTCACCCGCGCGCGCTTTGGCGTACATCCCTTTCGGGTCGCGGGCCTCGCACACCGACAGTGGCGTGTCCACGAAAACCTCCAGGAACGGGATGCCCGCCGCTTCGTGGGCGGCGCGGACGCGGTCGCGGTCGGCGCGGTAGGGGCTGATCAGCGAAACGACGGCCACCACACCGGCTTCGGCGAACAATTTCGCCACTTCGCCGACGCGCCGCACGTTCTCCTCCCGATCGGCCGCGCTGAATCCGAGATCGGAGTTCAAGCCGTGGCGCAGGTTGTCGCCGTCGAGGAGGAACGCGGGGCGGCCCGCCGCCACCAGTCTGCGCTCCAGTTCTACGGCGACGGTGGACTTCCCCGAGCCCGACAATCCGGTGAGCCAGACCGTCAGCCCGCGGGTGGCGCGCTCGTCACGCTCGACGGCGGTGGAGTGCCACACCACCCGGGAGGACGGCAGGGTGGGGCCGGTGATCATGCCGGCGGCGACGGTGTTGTTCGTGGTGTCGTCCACCAGGATGAAGCTGCCGGTGGCCCGGTTGCGCCGGTACGGGTCGAACAGCAGGGTCTGGCGGGTGCGCAATTGCACGCGGCCGATCTCGTTGAGCGACAACGCTTGCGCGTGCTCGTCGCGGTGCAGGGTGTTGACGTCCAGCCGGTAGTCCAGGGAGCGCACCTCGGCGGTGGCCGCGCGGGTGGTGTGCCGGATGGTATAGGTCGCGCCGGGCGTGAGCTGGGTGTCCTCGGCGAACCAGCACACCATCGCGTCCAGGTCGCGCCCGGTGCTCGGGCGGTTGTTCGGGCGGCAGATCAGGTCGCCGCGGGAGATGTCCAGTTCGTCGGCGAGCTGGATGGTGACCGCTTGCGGCGGGAAGGCTTCGGCGACGGGTTCGCCACCCGGCCCCCAGATCGCCTGCACCGTGGTGGTGAAGCCCGACGGCAGCACCGCCACTTCGTCGCCCGGTTTGAACACCCCGCCCGCCACGGTGCCCGCGTAGCCGCGGAAGTCTTGGGCGTGGCTGCGGGTGACGTACTGCACCGGGAAGCGCGAGTCGATCAGGTTGCGGTCCGAGGCGATGTGCACTTCTTCGAGATGGTGCAGCAGGGGCGTGCCCTCATACCACGGCATGCTCGCGCCCCGGTGCACGATGTTGTCGCCGTGCAGCGCCGACACGGGCACGAAGGTCAGATCGGAGACGTCCAGTTTGGAGGCGAATCGCGCGAACTCCTCGCGGATCTCCTCGAACCGCTCCTGCGACCAGCCCACCAGGTCCATCTTGTTCACGCACAGCACCAGGTGGGGGATGCCGAGCAAACTGGCGAGGAACGCGTGCCTGCGGGTCTGCTCCACCACGCCCTTGCGGGCGTCCACCAGGATCAGCGCCAGGTCCGCGGTGGACGCGCCGGTCACCATGTTGCGGGTGTACTGGACGTGCCCCGGGGTGTCGGCGATGATGAATTTTCTTCTGGGCGTGGCGAAATAGCGATGGGCCACGTCGATGGTGATGCCCTGCTCGCGTTCGGCGCGCAGGCCGTCGGTGAGCAGCGCGAGGTTCGGGTAGTCGTCGCCGCGGTCGCGGCTGGTGCGCTCCACGGCGGCGAGCTGATCGGTGAACAGCGTCTTGGAGTCGAACAGCAGCCTGCCGATCAGCGTCGATTTGCCGTCGTCGACGCTGCCCGCGGTGGCCAGGCGCAACAGTGTGGTCGTCATCAGAAGTAGCCTTCGCGTTTGCGGTCTTCCATCCCCGCCTCGGAGATGCGGTCGTCGGCGCGGGTGGCCCCGCGTTCGGTGACCCGCGCGGCGGCGACCTCGGCGACCACCTCCGCGGGGGTGGCCGCGGTGGACTCGACACAGCCGGTGCAGGTCGCGTCGCCGACGGTGCGGAACCGCACGGTCGCGTCGTACGGCTCCTCGCCGTCGAGCAGCTGGAGAAAACGCGTGTGCGCCAACAGCATTCCGTCGCGCTGCACCACCGGCCTGCGGTGCGCGTAGTACAGCGAGGGCAGCTCGATGCCTTCGGCGGCGATATAGCTCCAGATGTCCAGCTCGGTCCAGTTCGACAGCGGGAAGACGCGGATGTGCTCGCCCGCGCGGTGCCTGCCGTTGTAGAGGTTCCACAGTTCGGGGCGCTGCCTGCGCGGGTCCCACTGGCCGTACTCGTCGCGGAAGCTGAACACCCGCTCCTTGGCGCGGGCCTTCTCCTCGTCGCGGCGCGCACCGCCGAAGACCGCGTCGAAGGCTCCTTCCTGGATCGAGCGCAGCAGCGTCGTCGTCTGCAACCGGTTGCGCGAGGCGCGCGGCCCGGTCTCCTCGACCACCCGACCGGCGTCGATGTCGTCCTGCACTCGTCCGACCACCAGGCGCAGGCCCAGGCGCGCCACCGTCTCGTCGCGGTAGGCGATCACCTCGTCGAAATTGTGCCCGGTGTCGATGTGCAGCACCGGGAACGGCAGCGGCGCCGGCCAGAAGGCCTTGGCCGCCAGGTGCAGCATCACCACCGAATCCTTGCCGCCGGAGAACAGCAACACCGGGCGCTCGAATGTCGCTGCCACTTCACGGAATATGTGCGCCGACTCGGCCTCGAGCGCGTCCAGATGGGGCAGCTCGTAGGTGCTCGCCGTCGACTTCGCGTACTGGCTCACACCGCAAAACTAGAACACGTTTCGGTTATTGGTCAATGGTTTGCGCCCGCTGGAGTTCGCCGTCACCGCGTCGGCGGCGGCCACCAGCGCGGCGCCGCGGCGGGTGATCTCCGCTCCGGTGATCGAGCGGCCGACGTACATCGTGAGCACCATGTTCTGCCTGCCGTCGCCGTCGTAGGTCGGCGCGGCGAGCAGGCTCACCGCGTGCTCCTTGCGCGGCCGCAGATCCGAGCCCAGATACACCCGCTCGCCGAGGCTCGTCACCAGCTCGCCGACCAGTTCGCGCAGCTCGGGCGGTAGATCGCGGTCGGCGACCCCGGCCAGCAGCGAGTACAGGCGCCGTCCGGCGGTGGTCATGCTCTCGACCAGGAATCCGCGGTCGCGGCATTCGGCGACGACCTGGCGCAGGCGCGCTTCGTCCTGCCGCAGCGGCACCGCGGGCGGCTTGGCCAGCCAGGCGTCGAACGCCGCGTCGGTGTCCCAGAGCACGTACATCAGGCCGACCGGCGGCGCGAAATGGTAGGCCGCACCCACCTTCACCAGCCCGGGACCGGTGCTCTCCAGCACCATGATCTGCTCGCCGACGACCGCGGACGCGGTGCAGGTGGTGTGGTAGCGCGCGGAGAGTTTCTCCAGCTCGACGCGGGCGAGCGCGGAGATGGCGAAGCTGTCCTGCGCCACCCGGCCGGCCGCGATCAGCGCGGGCCCGAGCCCGTAGGTGCGGGTGTCGGCGTCGCGCATCAGGTAGCCCCCCGCGGTCAGCTCGGTGAGGATGCCCAAGCAGGTCGGTTTGGCCAGGTCGAGTTCGCGGGCGAGCTCGGAGAGCCCGAAGCGTTTCCCGCGCTGTTCGACGAAGAAATCCAGGATCTGCACCACGCGTGCGGTGGGCGCGGACCGACGGCCGACCATTGACCACTCCTAGAACACGTTCTAATCTGTCTCGTATCGAAATGTACCAGAGTGGTACATATTTGGAACACCGGAGAGCCCCTTGCTGACACAGCCGTTCGCGGACGCCATCGCCGCCGCCGAGCAGATCATCACCGGAGCCGCGCACATTCGCACCGAACAGGACCTCGTCGAGGGCTACGACTATCTGGCGGGCAGCATCCGCGCGTCGTTGCAGATGGCCTGGGCCTACGAGCTGGACTTCCCGTTCTTCGTCATGTCCACCGGCCCCTACACCAAGATGGGCCTGGACAACCCGGACACCCTCTACTACCACTCCTACCTGCGCCCGGACGCCGAATACGTGGTGACCGGCACCCGCGGCAGCACCCGCGACCTGAGCTTCCAGGTGCTCAACGGCAACTATTCGCCCGTCGACGTGCCCGACAGCCTCACCGCCTTCGACGATCGGGAACTCGACATCCGTCCGGACGGGAGCTACGAGATCCGCTTCGGTCCGGGCGAGGCGCGCCCCGGCTACATCCACCTCGGCGCCGACGCGGCGATGCTCGTGGTCCGCGAGGTGCACAGCGATTGGGCCACGGAGAAGGCGGGCACCATCCGCATCCAGCGCGCCGACCGGATCGGCGACGCGCCGCCGCCGCCGACCAAGGATCTGCTCACCAAGCGGTACGGCGTGGCGGGCAAGATGTTGGTGTCGCGGTTGAAGACCTTCCTGGCCTTCCCGGAGTGGTTCTATCTGAACCTGCCGGTGAACACGCTGACCGAGCCGAGGCCCACCCCCGGCGGGCTGAGCACCCAGTTCTCCTCGGTGGGTCACTACGACCTGGACGACGACCAGGCCATGATCATCACGGTGCCGAAATCCGACGCGCCCTACCAGGGCTTCCAGCTCGGCAGCATGTGGTACCTGTCGCTGGACTACATCAACCACCAGACCAGCCTCACCGCCGACCAGGCGCACGTGGACCCGGACGGGAAGATCCGGCTGGTGGTCAGCGAGCGCGACCCCGGCCTGGCCAACTGGATCGAGCGCACCGGGCACTCCCGGGGCTACCTCCAGTTCCGCTGGCAGCGGCTGTCGCGGGAGATGAAACCCGACGACGGGCCCACCGTGGAGATCGTCTCCGTCGCGGACCTGCCGAATCGCCTGCCGTTCCACGAACAGGCGCGGGTCACGCCGCAGCAGTGGCGCGAGCGGATCGCGGCGCGTCAGGTCGCCGTCGCGGAGAGGATGCTCGGCTGATGTTGTTGCAGGACAAAGTGGTCGTCGTCTCCGGCGTCGGGCCGGGACTGGGGCGCGCGATCGCCGTGCAGAGCGCGAAGGCGGGCGCGGACGTGGTGCTCGCCTCCCGCACCGAATCGCGGCTGACCGAGGTGGCCAAGGAGATCACCGAACTGGGCAGGCGCGCGGTGGTCGTGCCGACCGACATCAACGACGAGGCGGCGGCGGCCAACCTGGTCGAGGCCGCGCACAGCGCGTTCGGCAAGGTCGACACGCTGGTCAACAACGCCTTCGCGATCCCGCCCATCGTCGACCTCGCCGATGTCGACCTGGACCAGGTGCGCGCGGGCTTCGAGACGAACGTGCTGGCCGCACTGCGCCTGACCAGGTTGTTCGTGCCCGCCCTCGCCGAGACCAAGGGCTCGGTGGTGATGATCAACTCGGCCGTGCTGCACCACTCGCGGCGCACCTTCGGCCCGTACAAGATGGCCAAGGCCAGCCTGCTCGCGCTGGCGCAGAGCCTGGCCACCGAACTCGGGCCGAAGGGCATCCGGGTGAATTCCGTTGCCCCCGGCTATATCTGGGCCGACAACCTGAAGTGGTACTTCAACTACCTGGCGCAGCAGCGGGGGATCACCCCCGATGAGGTCTACGCCGAGACCGCGAAGACCACCGACCTGCGCAAACTGCCCGAACCCGACGAGATCGCCGACGCGGTCGTGTTCTTCGCGTCCGCCATGGCGCGCGCGATCACCGGCGCGTGCCTCGACGTCAACGCAGGCGAATTCCACCACTAGGAGATGACCGTGATCGGTAGGGACGACGTCGGGACCATCGACGATCTGCATGCCTCGGCGACCAAGGTCGTGGGGCTGGACGACTTCGGCACCGACGACTACCGCGAGGGGCTCGAAGTGCTGCTCGAGTCCTATGCCAAGGATGCCGAACTCACGCCCTTCGGCAACAAGGTGAACCGCGCCTTCCTGCGCGGCGCGCTGATCGCCCGGCTGCTCAGCGAGGCCGCATGGCGACAGCATCCCGAACACGCCGACGTGGCGATCGAGCGCCCGATCTTCGTGACCGGCCTGCCGCGCTCGGGCACGACGGCGGTGCACCGCCTGCTCAACGCCGACCCGGCGCACCAGGGGCTGGAGATGTGGCTGACCGAGATGCCGCAGCCGCGCCCGCCGCGCGAGACCTGGGAGAGCAACCCGGTCTACCAGCGACTGGCCGCCGCCTACGAGAAGCACCACGTCGAGCACCCGGAGTTCATGGGGGTGCACCACATCTCCGCCGACCAGGTCGAGGAGTGCTGGCAGTTGCTGCGGCAGTCGGCCATGTCGGTGTCCTACGAGTGCCTGGCCTACCTGCCCACCTATTCCGAGTGGTTGCGCGACCGGGATTGGACGCCCGCCTACCGCAGGCACCGGCGCAACCTCCAGCTGATCGGGCTGCCCGACGCGGGCAAGCGATGGGTGCTGAAGAACCCGAGCCACCTGTTCGCACTGGACGCCGTCTTCGAGGTCTATCCGGACGCGCTGATCATCCAGATGCACCGCGATCCGCGCACCATCATCGCGTCGGTGTGCAGCTTGAACGAGCAGGCGTCGGCGGGCTGGTCGGAGAAGTTCCGCGGCCCGGTGGTCGGCGCGACGCAGCTGGATCTCTGGGCGCGCGGCGCGGAGCGATTCCTCGCCGACCGCAAACGGCACGACGCGGCGCAGTTCTGCGACGTCGACTACGACGAGTTCGTCGCCGACCCGATCGGCACGGTGACCTCGATCTACCGGCACTTCGGGTTGCCGCTGACCGACGCGGCCGAGGCGGCGATGACCGCGTTGCACGCGGAGAGCACGTCGGGCGCCGCGCGTCCGGCGCACCGCTACACACTCGCGGATTTCGGGCTGACCGCCGAGCAGGTGGACGCGCGGTTCGGCGCGTACCGGGAAGCACACTTCCCGGGGCGGTGATCGGCAGGCGCTCGCCGGAGGCACGTCCGGCCGGCGAGCGCCGAAAGCGCAGGCCCGCGGGAGCATTCGACGCGAGTCTGCATCGAGTGCGGGCGCGGCCGCGCTGGAGCCGCGTCCGGCTCATCTACCTGCGCTTCTTCACCCGAAGCGAATTATCGTGGCCCACTGGCATTTTGTGCAGTCACGCACTGTGTGCGGTCGCGACGGCGCTCGAAACGGCAGCCTGCGAGCCGATGGACCGGACGCACGACTATCCCATCGTCGGTGCGCTTGCGGGGAGTCCGCCGAATCGGAACCGTCACCCGGAAGGACGACAGCGTTCGTCAGGGCTGTCCGGGCTCGAGCACGATGAACAAGCCGTTCGCCTCCGCGCACAGCCGGTCGCCGTCGTGCAGGGTGGCCCGCACGTAGACCTTGCGCCCCTCCTGCCGTTCGGCCCACGCGCGCACCTCGAGTTCGGTGTTCAGCGGCGTGATGGAGCGGTAGTCGACGGTGAGCGACGCCGTCCTGGTCACCGCGCCGGAGCGCACCGCGGCCGCCATGCCGAGCAGGTCGTCGAAGGCGATGGCGATCTGACCGCCGTGCGCGGCGCTGTTGCCGCCGAGGTGGAAGGTGCGGAAGGTGAGGCGCGCGTCCACGCCGTCCTGCGGGTCGACATGGTCGATGAAGAACGGCGGCAGGGTGATGTTGCCGCGGGCGGGCAGGTCGAAGCGGGTCCAATTGGGCGTCGACCACTCGTCCACCCGTGCGGCGTCGAGCTTGTCGTTCAGCTCCTTGAGAATGCCGATCGCCTCCACCGCCAGCTCGTCGGAGGGCGAGGCCAGCCGGACGCGGTCCATCAGGCCGCGTACCTGCTCGATGAACTGGCCGTAGTGCGGCCCGCCGCGGGAGATGTCGTCCTTGGCGGCCTCGTGGGCGGCGATCAGCTCGGTCATCGGCCGGAACCCGCCCTCGTGGTGCTCCTTGCTCGGCAGCGAGTCGCCGGCCTGCGGTTCGTTCATAAGAACAAGTTATCGGTTGCCCGCCGAATGCTCGCCGCGCGGGTGCTGTGTCCGTCGTCACGGGCCGTCACCGCCTAGGCTGGTGCGCGACCGGATATCGCCCTTTCCCGGGTGGTATCGGCCTGGTTCCGGCGGCCACGGACGCGTCGCGGCCGCGCTGGATCTCTGACCGCTTCGGCTGGCGAAAGGCTCTGTGCGCATGGGTATCACCGCGGTCGTGTTCGACATGGACGGCGTCCTGATCGACTCCGAGCCGGTCTGGGAACTGGTGCGGCGTGGCTACGTCGCGGAGAAAGGCGGGCGGTGGCTGCCCGACACCCAACAGCGGCTGATGGGGATGAGCACCGGTGAATGGTCGACCTATCTGAGCGACGAACTCGGTGTCGGCGAGCCGCCGGAGACCGTCGCGCGGGAGGTGATCGAGCGGATGTCAGAGCGTTACGCCGAGGGCGTGCCGTTGCTGCCCGGCGCGGTCGAGGCCGTGCAGCGGATCTGCGAGCACTGGCCGCTCGGGCTGGCCAGTTCGTCGCCGCGCGCGCTCATCGACACGGTGCTGGGCCGCACGGGTCTGATCGAGTACTTCTCCGTCACCTTCTCCACCGAGGAGGTCGATCGCGGCAAACCTGCGCCGGACGTCTACCTGACGGTCGCGACCTTCCTGCGTCAGCGGCCGAGCGACTGTGTCGCCATCGAGGACTCGAGCAACGGCCTGCGCTCGGCCCACGCGGCCGGGATGCGGGTGATCGCGGCGCCGCGCCCGGAGTACCCGCCCGCTTCCGATGCGCTCGGCCTGGCCGCCAAGGTCATCTCCGGTCTCGACGAACTCACTCCGGGGCTGATCACCGGCTGATTCACGGCCGCCGGGTCAGGGGCGGTACGAGGTCAGCAGGTCGCGTGCGGCGGCGGTCAGGTCGTCCTCCAGCCAGGCGGGCAGTTCCGCGGCGTGGGCGTGGCGGCGCAGCGCGGCGTAGGGCAGATCGACGATCGCGCGGCTGACCGCATCGATCTCACGATCCCCGTCCCGGCCGAACAAAGCGAGCGCGATGCGGTGCAGGTGCTCGATCAGCGGCGCGTTCATGCCTGCCAGGGTCGCGCGGAACTCGGCGTCGGGCTCGCCGTCGAGCAGATCGCTGGGACGCAGCTCGAGCAGGAGCTTGGCGTCCTCGGGCAGCTCGCGGCCGAAGCGCAGGGCGGCACGCACCATCCCGACGCCCGCCTCCACCGGGTCCGGCCGGTCGGCGGCGGCGAGGGTGCCGTCCTGGAAGCGGCGCAGCGCGCGCAGCCATGCCGCGGTGAGCACGCCGTTGCGGTTGCCGAAGCGGTGATACAGGGTGCCGACCGGCGCTCCGCTGGCCTCGGCGATGGCCGACACGCTGGCCGCGCGGGGCCCTTCGGCGAGGACCAGCGCGCGTGCTGCGTCGAGGATCACGTCGGTGTCGTGCTTGCGGGGCGGCGCCATGTACTAGTACGTTCCTTCTATATGGAGCGATTGTCCTATATAGATGAGCATGCCAGATCGGTCGAGGCGAATCGCGACCGGGCGTGGAAAGCGATGCTGAAAGTCATGTGCGGCGACCCGCACGAGCCGTCGCCGCCGACCGGGTTCGTCATCGAATCCGTCGCTCGGCCGCACCGTCTGGCGCTGCGCGGGCAGCACTGGTTCTCGAAGTACGCGCTGATCTTCGAATTGGACGAAGAGGGCCCGGGCCGGACTCGCGTCCGCGCGCGCAGCTACGGCGACTTTCCCGGCCCGCACGGCCGGATCTATCGCGCGCTGGTCGTGGGCACGGGCGGGCACCGACTGGCGGTGCGCCACATGCTGCGCCGGATCGCGGCGGCGGCATGATCCCGGGGACGGTGTGGGGCGCCACCGAAGCCGAACGCGAGGCGCCCTTACCCTGCGACCACCGGCAACCAGGCGGCCTCCAAGCCGATCGAGCGATCAGCATCGCCGCGCCGCCCGCTCTCGTCTACGCCTGGCTGTGCCAGTTGCGCGTCGCGCCGTACAGCTACGACCTGTTGGACCACTTCGGCAGGCGCAGCCCGCGTCGGCGCGACCCGATGCTCACCGAACTGGCGGTGGGGCAGCGGTTCATGTCCCAGTTCGAGCTGGTCTCCTTCGTTCTGGGCAGGCACATCACCCTGGTCTCCGGCAAAGTCTGCGTCACCTACGCGGTGCGACCGGAAGGGGGTGGAACCCGCCTTCTGGTCCGGATACGGTGCGGCGCTTCGAAGCTCGTCGCGGCCGGGCTGGCGCTCGGTGACCTGCTCATGATGCGCAAACAACTGCTGACACTGAAAGAACTCGCCGAAGCCGAACACCGTGCGGGCTCGGCGGCCTCGTCGGGGCCGCCGGAACGTTGAGCGCCACGGCGGCAGCGCAGGTTCCGGCGGTGGATCGTCTTCATCCGCGTGTGCGCCTCCCGGCGCCGTCGTCCGGCTGGGCTCGGGAAAGGCGTTCCACCAGGTCGAACTTGCGTTGTTCGTATCCCTCCGGCACGGTGTCGCGAACCGAGACCAGCGCGTGTGCCCATGAGCCGATGAGGGTGCGGTCGCCCACCGTGCGGCCGGGGTCCGGTGTGGGTTCGGCGGTGAGCAAGGGTAGTGGGTGGATGCGGTGACGGGCCTCGTTCTCCAGTACGGTCGCCTTGTCCACGAAGATCCGCAGGTCGTGATTGAGCAGATAGCGGCCGACCGCGCCGTGTTCCGGCGGCAGCAGTGCGGCGACCGAACCCGCTGTGCGATAGAGGTTTTCGCCTTGCCGCAGTGGCGGTGCATCCCGTCCCGCCCAGGTGACCCGGGTGGGTTCGGTGAGCAGTCGTTCGATCCCTTGGACGAGGTGGTGGCCGATCCTGGCGTGTTCCATGAGCCGCGGGCCCACCTCGACGTAGCCGAGCACGCGGTGGTCGCCGGTGCGGAGTACTGCTCGATAGAGCTGCCACACGTAGCCGTATTCCCTTCGGTGGTAATCGATTTCGTTGCATACTCACACTCGTTTGCGGTGTGGCGATTACAGCGGCGTTACCACCGTGGTGCGGTCAGTCGGCCTGTGCGCAGGCGACCGCCCGGTCGAGCAGGAGGGCCCGCTCGGAACTGTTGCCCGTCAGTTCCGCCGCGCGCGTGAATTCGACGCGTGCCTGCGCGTACCGGCCCAGTTGGGCGAGCAGGTCACCGCGGACGGCGTAGCGCAGGTGGTAGCCGGCGAGGGCGCCCGCGGCGACGAGCGCGTCCACCAGCTCCAGCCCCGCGCCAGGGCCGTGCACCTTGCTCACCGCGACCGCGCGATTCAGCTCCACGACGGGGGAGGGAAAGCGTTGCGCCAGAACGGCGTACAGTCCGGCGATGCGCCGCCAATCGGTCTCTTCCGGCGTCGCCGCCATCGCGTGCACCGCGGCGATCGCGGCTTGCAGCGCGTATCGGCCCGGCGGCAGACCGCGCTCACGTGCCACGCTGTTCGCTCGCGCGAGGGCCGCCAGTCCGCGCCGGATCAGCAAGCGATCCCAGCGTGCGCGGTCCTGGTCGTCGAGCAGCACCACCTCTTTGCCGGTTCCGGTGCGCGCGGGCAGCCGGGAAGCCTGTAGCTCCAGCAGCGCGACCAGACCGTGCGCCTCCGGCTCGGCGGGCAACAACTCACCGAGCATGCGGGCCAGGCGCAACGCGTCCTGGCACAGCTCCACGCGGACCCAGTCCTCGCCCACCGTCGCGGCATAGCCTTCGTTGAAGATCAGGTAGACCACGGCCAGCACCGACGCCAACCGTTCGGCCAGCTGGGGGCCGTGCGGCACCTCGAAAGGGAGTCGCTTGTCGGCGATGGTGCGTTTCGCCCGCACGATCCGTTGCGCCACGGTCGTTTCCGGCACGACGAATGCACGGGCGATCTCCTCGGTGGTCAGCCCGCCGAGCAGCCGCAGCGTCAGCGCGACGCGCGCCGGTTCGGTGAGCACCGGATGACAGGCGGTGAACATCATCCGCAGCAGGTCGTCCTCGACCGGGTCGTCGTTCGCAGCGGGCGGCGGCTGCTCGGTCACGAGATCGCGACCGAGCAGCTCCAGCTTGCGGGCGAAGGTGCGGTTGCGCCGCACCCGATCGATCGCCCGGTGCTTGGCGGTGAGCATGAGCCAGCCGCCCGGGTTCGGCGGCACGCCGTCGCGCGGCCACTGCTCCAACGCCGCGACCAACGCGTCCTGCGCCAGTTCCTCGGCGGCGCCGATATCGCCGACCACCCGGGTGAGCCCGGCGACCAACCGGGGCCATTCCATCCGGGTCACGGCTTCGGCGGCGCGTCGCGCCGAAGCCGTGGACGGCTGCTCGCTCATCCGCCGAGCCCGCTCAGGCGGGCTCGGCGATCTGCCGGACCTCGACCTCGATGTCCCATTCGGGTCCGTGCACGGCGAGGAAACGGGAGGTCCATTCCACCGCCTCCTCCTTCGACTTGACCTGCAGAATGCAATATCCGCCGATGATCTCCTTGGATTCGGTGAACGGTCCGTCCAGCACCGTCTGCTTGCCGCCGGACTGGACGACCCTGGTGGCTTCGGCGATCGAGTGCAGGCCGTTGGTGTCCAGCAGCACACCCGCCTTGGTCATCTCCTCGATCACTTTGCCCACCTGTTCCATCAGCGCTTCGTCCGGCTCCGGGGAAGTGGCGGGGTCAAGGCGGATGAGCATCATGTATCGCATCTGGGCATCCTCGGTCGATGTGGCGTCAGGATCGGTCGATCCTCACATCACTGCATCGAACGACCACGGCGCGAATCGACATAGCCGACCGAATTCTTTTTGCGAAGTCGAGTCGCGGCGTCCTCGGTCAGCGCCTACTGCGGCCACGCGGTGGGTTTGCGGGCCGCCCGCGCGGTCCAGCGGCCGTCGTCGTGGCGGACCTCTACCGGGTGTGCGAATGCGGCGGTGACATTCTCGGTGGTGATCGTCTCCAGGGCCGGGCCCGCCGCGACGGCGTGGCCGCCCGCGATGAGCAACGCGTGCGTCGTCGTGCTGGGCAGTTCCTCCAAGTGGTGGGTGACCAGGATGGAGGCGACGTCGGGGTGGGTCCGGTCCAGCGTGTCGAGGGTGTCCAGCAACTGCTCGCGAGCGGCGACATCCAGACCGGTGGACGGCTCGTCGAACAGCAGCAGCCGGGGTTCGGCGATCAGCGCTCGGGCGATCAGGGTGCGGCCGCGCTCGCCTTGACTCAGCGTGGGCCAGACCTCCTTCGCCTTTCCGGTCAAGCCCACGGTGTCGATCATCGCGTCGGCCCGGTCGAGCTGATCGGCTGTCGGCGTCCAGCGCATGGGGGTGTCGATCGTCGCGGTCAGGCCGGTCAGCACGACCTCGCGGATGGTCAGCGGCGAGCGCAAGGGGTGGCGCGGGTTCACCTGGCCGATGCCGCGGCGCAGCTGCTGCAATTCGACGCGGCCGAGTTCCGCGCCGAGCACCCGGACCGAGCCCGAGGTCGGGAAGGTGACGGCGCCGCAGAAGCCGAGCAGCGTGCTCTTGCCCGCGCCGTTGGGACCGAGCAGCGCCCAGCGTTCGCCCGCGCGCACGGTCAGCGAGATCCCGCCGATGATCTTCTTGCCCTCGCGGCGGAAGGTCACGTCGGTCAGTTCGAGCACCGGCTCGGTCACGTGAAAACCTCCTTCAAAGTGGTCAGGTGGGCGCGGCTGTACTCCGCGGCTGCGGCGGGGTCGCGGGCGGCGATCGCGTCGGCCAGCCGCTGGTGCGCGGCGTGATCGGCGGACTCCGACCGCACCGGGCGGATCTCGAGCATGTCGATCATCGCCAGGCGCAGCCGGGGTAGGAAGCTGTCGAACAACTGGGTCAGCACGTCGTTGTGGGCGGCCACGATGACCGCCCGGTGGAACGCCATATCGGCGTCGACGTGCTCGGCCACCGGCTCGCCGTGTGCTTCGCGCGCGGCCAGCGTCCGGCGGATCGTGCGCAGGTCGGCGGGGGTGCGCCGCTGGGCGGCCAGTGCGGCGGCCTCGGCCTCGATGGCGATGCGCGCTTCGATCACCGAGGCGATGGTGGCGCGTCGCAGGACCGCGTCCCACTCCTCGGCCGCCTCGAGCGCGATCACGAAGACGCCCGCTCCCTGCCTGCTGTCCAGGATGCCTTTTCCGGCCAGCTCGCGGATCGCTTCCCGCAGCGTCGAGCGTCCGACACCCAGCTGTGCGGCCAGCGTGGTCTCACCGGGCAGACGGTGACCCAGTGGCCATTCGCCCGCCTGGATCCGGGCCAGCAGCACTTCGGCCGCCTGCGCGGCCAGCGGGTGGCGCCGTACCTGCGAGATCATCTACTACCTCTCTACTTGTCTGAGGAGTCGTGTACAGTCTAGCCATCATGCGCACCATGCTTCTGCTTAGCCGCCACGGCGGGGCCTGAACGACCGGCCGCCCGCCGTGGGGCTGAGTCGTGGCCGGTCACCTTTGTCGTGACGGCCGCAACGGCCAGGAAGCAGACCCATGACCACCGTTTTCCCCACCATCGACACGCCCGCGGGGCAGGTACCCGAGCAGGCTCCGGCGTGGAATCGCCAGCGGCACTCGCAAATGCCGTCGCACCGTTACCGGGACATCTACCAACGCGTGGAAGTGCCCCGCACGCAACGGAACTGGCCCGATGCCAGGATCACGCAGGCGCCCCTGTGGGTGCCGGTCGACCTGCGCGACGGCAATCAGGCACTCGCCGAGCCGATGGACCCGGCGCGCAAACGGCGCTTCTTCGAGCTCTTGGTAGCCATGGGCTACAAGGAGATCGAGGTCGGTTACCCGTCGGCGTCGCAGACCGACTTCGACTTCGTGCGCCTGATCGCCGAGGACGATCTCGCGCCCGAAGACGTGACGATCGCCGTCTTCACCCCGGCGCGGCGCGACCTCATCGAGCGCACCGTCGCATCGATCCGCGGTATCCCCAACGACGTCGTGATCCACATGTACACCGCGACGGCTCCCGCGTGGCGCGACGTCGTGCTCGGCAAGGACCGCGCTGCGCTGCGCGAGCTGATTCTCGACGGCGGCCGCGCCGTGCTGGACTGCGCCGGGGACCTGCCGAACGTGCGATTCGAATTCTCGCCCGAGGTGTTCAACCTGACCGAGCCCGATTACGTGCTCGACATCTGCGACCGGATGACGACCTTGTGGGACGCCACCGTGGGGCGGCCGGTCATCCTCAACCTGCCCGCCACCGTCGAGGTCGCCACTCCGAACGTCTACGCCGACCAGATCGAATACATGCACCGCAATCTGGCCCGCCGCGAGAGCGTCATCCTGTCGGTGCACCCGCACAACGATCGCGGCACCGGCATCGCGTGTGCCGAACTGGCGGTGCTCGCCGGCGCGCAACGCGTCGAGGGCTGCGTCTTCGGCAACGGCGAGCGCACCGGCAACGTCGACATCGCGACGCTGGCGCTGAACCTGCACGCGCAGGGCGTCGATCCGATGATCGACTTCTCCGACATCGACGAGATCCGCCGCACCGTCGAGTACTGCACGCGGATGCCGATCCACGAACGCCACCCGTATGTCGGCGATCTGGTGCACACCGCGTTCTCCGGCACCCATCAGGACGCGATCAAGAAGGGCATGGCCGAGCATCGCGCCCGCGCCGCCGCGACGGGCATCCCGGAGCGCGCACTCGACTGGAAGGTGCCGTATCTGCCCATCGATCCCGCCGACATCGGCCGCAGCTACGACGCGGTGATCCGGGTCAATTCCCAGTCCGGCAAGGGCGGCATCGCCTACTTGCTGCACACCGAATACGGGATGGACCTGCCACGGCGTCTGCAGATCGATTTCGCCGGGCACGTCCAGGCGCTCGCCGACGACACCGGGGTCGAGATCAGCGCCGCCGAACTGCGCGATCTGTTCGAGGCGATCTACTGCGACGATCCGTCGTGGTTGGCTGTGAAGGACTGGCGCACCAGCGGCGACGAGACTGGCACCGAGTTCACGCTGATCGTCGACGGGATCACGCGCCGCACCCGCCACAGCGGCGGCCCGGTCGCGGCGCTCACCGAGGCACTGGCCGCGGTGGGCTCTCCCGTCGAGGTGCTCGGCCTGGCCCAGCAGACGATCGAGCGAGACGACAGCGCCATCGCCTACCTGGAGTACCGCAGCGGCGAACACGTCGGTTGGTCGTGTGGCCGAGCCCATTCCGCCCAGGCGGCGGCACTGGCCGCGCTCGTGCGCGCCGCAGGACGTTCGGCCGGGCGATGATCGTCTGACGTCCGGTGTCGCGTCGGTCGACTCGCGGCGTGACAGCTTGTTGTGCGGCCGGTGCGCAGCACGCGCGGTCCGCTGATCCGATCGGGTGCTCGGCCGGTCCGGTACCCGATCGGATCGGAGGCGATTCCCGGTCAGAACATGCCGTGCGGGATCTGCGCGGCGTCGGGTACCGGTTGCACGACATCCCAGTGCTCCACGATCTTTCCTTCGGCCACCCGCCAGATGTCGACCACCGCTCGGTCGGGCTCTTCGTCGCCCGGCGGGACCATGCGGTAGTGCATGACGACGTATTCGTCGTCGGCGATCACCCGCGCCAGCTCCAGCGTCGACCCTGCCACCGGCGCCTGTGCGATGAACTCGAGGAAAGCTTCTTTGCCGGAGGGATTTCCGGGGCTGTGCTCGAGGAAGTCGTCGTGCAGCAGCGTGCGGAGTACGTCCATGTTGCCCGCCGCGAACTCCGCGAAGCCGTTCGAGAGCAGTTCCTTGTTGCGCTGTGCCGCGCTGTCGTTCGTCATGCCGCGAGACTGGCAGCGGGCGAACCAGGGTGTCGATTACCTGGCATGTAATGGCGGCGGTGATCCGGGCGTCGTGATACTGGGCCGATGAACAGTGATCGACCGGTCGGCGAGCTGCTGCGGGAGTGGCGGCACCGGCGCAAGTTGAGCCAGCTGGACCTGGCCATCCGGGCCGACGTGTCCGCCCGGCACGTCAGTTTCGTCGAGACCGGCCGCACGACGCCCAGCCGAGCCATGGTGCTGCACCTGGCCGAGCAGCTCGACATCCCGCTGCGGGAGCGCAACCGCGTGCTGATCGCCGCGGGACACGCTCCCGAGTTCCGGCGCAGCGACTGGAACGACCCCGCGCTGCGGCGGGCCCGCGACGCGGTACAGCGGGTGCTGCGGCTGCACGAACCGTATCCGGCGCTGGCAGTGGACCGGCGCTGGAATCTGGTGCAGGCCAATGACTGTGTCGGCGTGTTCTTCGACGACGTGGATCCGGAACTGCTGGAACCGCCGATCAACATGATGCGGCTCGGTCTGCACCCGGCGGGTTTCGCGAACCGGATTCGCAACCTCGAGCAGGTCCGGGCGTTCCTGCTGCCCCGCTTGGCGCGCCAGGTCATGGCGACGGGGGATCGGGAGCTGGCGGCGCTGCACGAGGAACTGCGCTCCTATGGCTCGCTCGGCGGTGCGGACGGCGATCCCGTCGACATCGTGTTGCCGATCCGGCTGCGCCACCGCGATGCGGAACTCTCGTTCTTCAGCACGATCACGACCTTCGGTGCCGCCTTCGACATCACGCTCGACGAGATCGCGGTCGAGGCATACTTCCCCGCCGACGACGAAACGGCGGCCTACCTGCGTGAACTCGCCGAAGCCGACCGATGAGCGCGCGCTTTCGCCACCGAAGGGTTCACTCGCGGACGGTGAATCGCTCCGCAGGCTCGCCGCTGAGGTGTCCGGCGGGCAACTTACGGCCACAGAGGACGAGCAACAGGTCCTGGGCGCGCCCCGACAACACCGTGCCCGATCCGTAGCTGAAGTCCAGGTCGTCGGCGCGCAGTTCGATGCCGCCGAGTTCGGCGCCGAACAGTTTGACGGTCCTGGGATCGACCGTGTCCAGTACCAAGCGCATCCGGTCCTCGGGCACCCGGCGGTCCAGGCCCAGCGCCACGGTGATGTCCAGCCCGTGGATCACATCGTGGCTCAACGCGTTGGACAGCCCGCCGCCCGGCGGCCGCCAGGGGTGATCGACGTTGTCCCACAGCGATTTCAGCAGATCCGAGGTGCTGAGCGTGGCGGCGTCCAGCCGGGCGGTGCGGTCGGCCATGCGGTTGAAGTTGCCGAACGCCGCGATCATCCCCAGCGCGAAGCGTGCGCTCGACAGGCGATACGGCATGGTGATGTGCGCGGCCACTTCGCGGACCCGCCAGCCCGCGCACAGGGTCGGCGCGTCCCAGCCCTCGGCGTCCAGCCCGGCCAGGAGTTCGGCGAGTTCCGCCCGTTCCGCCGTCACCGCCCTTCGCACCTGGGTATCGATCATTCGTCCACCTCTCTTCGACGAGGGTGATCCAACCCCTCCGGCGGTCGAGGCGCCACCCGGCGACGAAAATCGGCGACCCGCAGAGCGGAAACGGGGTACTGCGCCGGTGCGCGGCCGATCGCGGTGAACACCGCGTCAGCCGTAGAGTGCCTGGCGGGTGCTCCGATATTCGGCCCGGATCTGCCGTCCGGTCGCGGCGTCGGCCGGTGGCGGAATCTCCGCGACCGGGCATGCGGGCCAGGACGGCGGCCGGGATGCCCCGCTGAGCGCCCATGCCGCTTGCCGGGCCGCGCCGAGCGCGACGTACTCGGCCGGTTCCGGCACCGTCACCGTGACGCCGAAGACCTGGGCGGCGATCGCCGCCACCAGCCGGGAGCGCGCCGCGCCGCCGATGAGCAGCACCCGCCGCGGCGTCACGCCGCCGATCTCGGTGAGGTGGTCGAGCGCGTCGGCGAGATGGCACAGCAGGCCCTCGAAGGCGGCGCGGGCCACCGTGCCGGGGCGCATCGCCTCCGGCCGCAACCCGTGCAGGCTGCCCGTGGCGTTCGGCAGGTTGGGCGTGCGTTCACCGGCGAGATAGGGCAGCAGCACCACGCCGTCCGCACCCGGCGGCTCCTGCGCGGCCAGCGATTCCAGCGTGGGCAGATCCACGCCGAGCAGCTCGGCGGTCGAGGTCAGGATGCGGGCTGCGTTGAGCGTGCAGACCAGCGGTAGGAACGCGCCGGTGGCGTCCGCGAATCCGGCGACCGCGCCGGTCGCGTCGGCTGCCGGACGATCGGTGCGGGTGTAGGCCGTCCCGCTGGTGCCGAGGGAGACGACCACGTCGCCATCGGTGATGCCCAAGCCCAACGCGGCTCCGGCATTGTCCCCGGTCCCGGCGGCGACCAGTGCGCCCGACGATGTGTGTCCGGCGGGCTGGTCCGGGCCGAGAACTCGGGGCAGGGCCGGTCGGCGTCCGCGAAAGGCCATGGCGAGCAGGTCCTCGCGATAGCCGCCATCGGCGGGCGACCAATAGCCGGTGCCGGAGGCGTCGCCCCGGTCGGTGGTCGGCTCGAGCATGCGTCCCGGTCCGCCGCCTCGGAGCCGCCAGGTCAAGTAGTCGTGCGGCAGCACGACGTGCGCGGTGCGGTCGGCGAGTTCCGGCTCGTGGTCGGCCAGCCAGCGCAGTTTGGCGACGGTCAGCCCGGCCACCGGCACGCTGCCGACCGCATCGGCCCACGCCCGCGGCCCGCCGAGGTCGGCGATCAGTTCCTTCGCCGCATCGGCGGAGCGGATGTCGTTCCACAGCAGCGCGTCCCGCACCGGGACGCCCGCCGCGTCCAATGGCACCAAGCCCTGCTGCTGTCCCGCGACGGCTATCGCGTCGACGTCGTCGAGCAATCCCGCGCTCGCAGTCCGCAGCGCGTCCCACCACGCGGCCGGAGCGACTTCGGTCCCCTCCGGGTGCGGAGCCCGCCCCTGCGCGAGAACCTCACCGCTGTCGGCGTCGCAGACGAGGACTTTGCACGCTTGAGTGGAGCTGTCGACTCCCGCCACCGTCGTCATCGGGCCTCCCATCGAAGCCCGCTCGCGTCGCCGATACGGCATCCGCCGCGCTGGGCACGCGGGCGGATCGAGACCTCGGACGAAACCGTTCGCATTTCCAGGACGAGCCCGCCGCGCGATCCGGCGAACCGTCCGATCGTCTGGAGCACCTCCATACCGACCACCTTGCACCCGAGCCGTCCCGCACCGGAGCATTTCCGGTATTCCGCGGCGGTATCGGGCAGACTGGCGCGATGAGCATCGACCCCACCGACGTGCGCATCCGCACGGGAGACGGGACGCAGCTGCCGGAACTGACCGAGGCCGCGCTCGGCGACCTGCTCGGCGAACCGGCCGGGCCCGAACACGCCGTGCTCGAACTCAGCCGCGCCGATCTGCACGAAATTCGGGCCAGGTTGTTGCCCGACGGCGTCTACGAACTGGAGCACCGGGCCGGTTCGGCGGCCGAGTCGTTCCAGATGTACACCTCCGACTCGGTGCTGGTGCGCGATGTGCTGTGGGCTTGGCTGTCCGACGATCCGTGGTGGCGCGACTCGGTCGCGTGGTTCCCGGTCGACCCGGCGATCGCGGAACTGCGCGCCGTGCAGGACGAAATCGCCGGACTGCTGGACGGCCTGACCGTGATGGACGATCTCACCGCGGGCATGGACGCGGCGCTGGCGCGCGCCGACGAACTGCTGGCAGCGGAGCTCCCGCCGGATGCCGACGACCCCGCTCAGGCCTGATACCACCAGGCGGTGGTCGCCACATCGGCGTCCTTCAGCGGGAGATAGGTCTCGGCGTCCTGCCATCCGAGGGCCTGCACGGTGACGCGTAGTTCGCGTTCGAAACAAATCGGGTCGCGCACATGCCAGCGGTACATGCCGAAGCGTTGATCCGCTCGATAGATCTGCTCCGGCGGCAGCACCTGATGCAGCCCGAGATAGGGCGTGGAATACGTCCGGTATGTCCCGTCGAGGTCGAAATTCCACGCGCCGCCGAAATAGTCCTCGGTCCCCGTTCCGCAAATGGTCGGATGCTCGGCGTCCCCGTCGAGGAAGAACTTGACCTCGCCCTCGCCCCACCACCCCGGTGCGCCCGGGCTGATGGCGAGGTAGGTGCCGACGTATCGGCCCGGCCCCCGTACCGTGTCGAGAATCGTGTGGACGGCCGGGTTCCCCAGGCCGGTCGTCCGCGTCCACCGGGTGTGCAGATACCCGGCGTCGTCCGGCACGTCCTCCTCGGTGTAGGTCGCCTGGTAGTACACTGGAACCTCACGGCCGCAATGGTTTTCGAGTGTGATGCGCGCGCGGTGCCGAAACGGCATGGGCCAGTAGCTGTTCAACCCGCCCGCGGGCGCGACCACCACCATCTCCGAACTCAGCAGGGCCGTCTCGCCCCATCCGTTGCAGAAGAAGTCGCCGAGGGGCGAGGAGATCGCGGGCCGTGCCGCGTCGTCCCAGGTCATCCGCAAGGTCAGCCCGCGCAGGACGGATCGTTCCGTGGTCAACCAGAAATGCCGGAACACGCCGGGGCCGGACACGTCGGCCAGCGTGGCGGTCTCGCCGTGGGCGAGCGCGATCGAGGGGGAGATCTTCCACCCGGGCCCGAGCAGCCGCGCCGCGTGCGCGCCGGTGCCGTCGGTCGCCCGCGCGCCCGCGCCGGGCGCCCCGGTCGGATTCTCGGCGCTGACCGACCGCGTTCGCGTGCCGTCCAGCCGCCACAGTTCACCGCCCGGCGCGGTCACAGTCCCTCTTCCAGCGCCTCCGGCGCCGGCGCGCCCGCCGCGGAGTAGACGAGCAGGCCGTCGCGGAACGCCATCACGGTCGGATACTGCGTCACCTGCGCGGCGGCGGCCGACGCGACCTCGGCTTCGGTGTCGACCGGAGCGAAATACTGGCACGGCCCACACCAACCGGCCCACCAATCCACCCGCACGATCGGATGCGACGTGACGACGGAGTCGAAATCGTCCTGGGTCAGGGTGATCGTGGGCATGAAATCCTCGTATCGTTCCGCGGAGCAACTCTGCATCGTCGCACGGATATTCGCGATCAGTAAGCCGCTCCGGCGCGGTGCTGTTCGGCCGCGAGGAAATGCGCGATAGTCGTCGTCCGATCGTACAGATCTCGGTAGTGCCGGTAGTACTCTGCGTATTTCGCGACGCGCTCGGGATCCGGCCGCACGGTGTCGACGACCGGATTCCACGCCGAGGTGTCGATCCCGGCGGCTTCGGCGGCGAGCAGGGCGTCGCCGAGGCTCGCTCCGACGGTCTCGGCGGGCAACTGCTGCGGCAACCCGGTGACATCGGAGACGATCCGGGTCCACAGCCCGCCTCTGGTGCCACCGCCCACCGCGACCAGCCGCCCCGCCTGACCGCCGGCTTCGGTCATGGCCTCGAGGTTGTGCCGCACCCCGTAGGCGATGCCCTCCAGAACCGCGCGGTAGAGCTCGGCCCGTCCGTGTCCGAGGGTCAATCCCGCGACGATGCCCCGAGCGTCCGGGTCGAAGAGGGGAGTGCGCTCCCCGGCGAAATACGGCAGCGCGAGCAACCCCCTGCTGCCCGCGGGCACCTCCGCCGCCGCGGCGACCAGATCGGCGAACTCGCCGCCGACGAGCTTGCGCAGCCAGTCGGTGACCGCGCCGGAGGTGGCCATGCCCGCGGCGAGGGTGTACGTGTCCGGCCAGGCGCCGCAGGTGCCCCACAGGCCGGGATGCGGGCGCGGGTCGGTGAGCACCTGCACCAGGAACATGGTGGTGCCGTACATGATCATCGCGTCACCCGGAGCGCGGACGCCGACGCTGGCCGCCTCGGCCCAGGCATCGATGGTCCCGGTGGTGACGGGCAGGCCCGACGGAAGTCCGGTGGCGGCCGCCGCCTCCGCGCTCACCCGGCCCACGATCTCGGTGGGCCAGGCCAGCTCCGGCAGCGGCCGGCCCGGCACGATCCGCTCGGCCCAGTCGCTCGCCCACGCACGCTCGCGCAGGTCGTACAGGGGGACACACTGACTGGCCGATTGGTGGTCGAGAACGTACCGGCCGGTGAGCCGGTACACCAGGAAGGAACTCGCCATCAGCAGCATCGCGGTGCGTGCGGCGACGTCCGGCTCGTGCCGGGCCAGCCACCGGGCTTTCGGCCCGACGGCCTGGCTGGTCAGCGGCGATCCGGCCCGTTCGAGCACGGCTTGCGCGCCGAATTCGTCGTTCAGCTCGGCGATCTCGGCGCTCGCCCTGGTGTCGACGCCGTAGAGGATGGCAGGGCGCAGCGGCCTGCCCTGCGCGTCGGCGGGCAACAGGCACGGTCCGATGCCGGACACCGCGAGACCAGCGAGCGCGGCGCCGTCGGACGCCGCCACCAGCTCACGGGCGAGCGCGAGGAAATCCGCCCACCACACCTTCTCCGCGTCGTGCTCGACCCAGCCGGGGCGCGGCATGGAAACCTCGTGCGCCCGCTCGGCCCTGGCGACGATCGTGCCGCGCGCATCGGTGAGCACGCCTTTGGAACTCGAGGTCCCGATATCGATGCCGAGGAACATCGTCACCGCGTGAACTCGTCCATCGTGATGTCGAGCAATTCGCACGTCGCGCGGACGGCTTCCCGGTGGTCACCGGGCACCGCGTGAATGTGGTTGGCGCCGAAGCGGTTCAGGAAATCCTCCGCGCGCGCGTCCAGCCGGGCGAACGCGTGCGGCCACTCCCGGGTCGACTGCTTCATCAGGGCTTCGTTGGTCTGCTCGTCGTATTCCTCGAAGTCGCCGAGCATCAGCTGCATGCGGTAGTCGCCGTCGAGCCGGGTGAGCCGGGCGAGGGTCATCCGGCCCGGCGCGGCCAGATGATGCACCGAGGCGCCGCCCGCCGGAAAGAAGAACACCTCCGGATACAAGTGCACCTTCGCCAGGTTCTCCGCCGGATCGTCGCTGCGGGCGGCGAACCAGGTGGCGTGCTGGCCGGAATTGCACAGATCCCAGATGTCCCGATCGGCGTGATAGTGCCGGACGTCGGCGAACAGCACCGGAGTCCCCGCGATCCGCTTCAGCAACTGCATGGTCAGTGCGCCGTCCATATCCGCCTCGGTCGCGCACACGTGCGGTTGTTTCGGTCCGTTCCAGTCGTAAGGATCGTTGAGGAAAGCCTCGGTGACGTCCATGGTGGCGAAATACTGGGTTAGTTCGGGCTGCCCCTTGATCCCGGAGAAGTCCAGGCGCCATTCGGCGATCAGCTCGCGCACCGCCAGATACGAGCGGATCTGGCGTTCCAGCAGTTCCGGGGTGAGCTTGGCGCCGTCGTAGTGCACGCCCGCGGTGTTGCGCTCCAGCCACTCACGGGCGGCCCTCGCCTCGCCGGCGTCGGCCAGTTCGGCGCGCCGCACGATCTCCCAC
>NZ_BAFR01000084.1 GCF_000308435.1 Nocardia araoensis NBRC 100135
GCGGCGCGCACCCGGTCGAACTGGCGGGTGCTGTCCTCGATCGAGGAGAACGGCATGTTGAACTCGCTGGCGTACTGCGCGGCCAGCCGCGGGGTGCGGGTGGCGCCTTGCCCGCCGATCACCACCGGGATCGGGTCCTGCACCGGTTTGGGCAGGGCGGGGGAGTTGGTGAGCTGGTAATGCTTCCCGTCGTAGTTGAAGACGTCGCCGGGTTTGGTCGCCCAGAGCCCGGTGATGACGGCCAGCTGTTCCTCCAGCCGGGCGAATTTGTCGGCGGGGAACGGGATGCCGTACGCGGCGTGCTCCTCGGCGAACCAGCCGCTGCCCAGGCCGAATTCGACTCGGCCGCCGGACATCTGGTCGACCTGCGCCACCTGGATCGCCAGCGGGCCGGGCAGCCGGAAGGTGGCGGCGGTGACGAGAGTGCCCAGCCGGATCCGCTTGGTCTCCCTGGCCAGTCCGGCGAGCGTGATCCAGGCGTCGGTGGGGCCGGGCAGCCCGTCGGCGCCGCCCATGCTCAGGTAGTGGTCGGAGCGGAAGAACGCGTCGAAGCCCAGGTCCTCGGCGGCCTTGGCGACGGTGAGCAGGGTGTCATAGCTCGCACCCTGCTGCGGCTCGGTGAAGATGCGTAGTTCCATGTCGATGACCCTAGTCGGTCGCTCGCAGGGCGAATCGGGGCGCTCTCGGCTGCGTGCTCGAGCCTGGGAGCAGCCGGAACGCGCGATCGTCCCGGTGTGGCTCTCGCTCTGGGAGCGTGGTCAGCGCGCGGGGTGATCGTGTGTGTAAGTCCGTGCGATGAGTGCGGCGCGCAATCGGTAGAGCGCGTGCGGAACGGCGGTGTCCAAGCCGGTGAGGCGTCCGATGCGCTTGAGCCGATGGTCGACGGTGTTCGGGTGCAGATACATCGTCCGGGACGTGCGTCTGCGGTTGAAGTCGTTGCGGATGTGCTCGCGCAGGGTGTCGAACAGTTCCGGATGGCCCTCCAGCGGATCGAGCAGCGCGGCCAGCCGGTCGCGTCCCGGCCCCGGCCGGGTGAGCTGGTACTCGAGGGCGAGGTCCTCGAAGCGGTACAGGCCGGGTGGGCTCTGCAGGCGGCCGACCATGTCGAGCAGCTCGTGCGCCTGGTCGGCGGCGCGGGGAATCTGCTCGGGCTCGGCGGCGATGGCCGCTGCGGTGAGCGGCGCGCGCACCGCAGCGGCCAGCGCGGTGACCAGTTCGTCGAGCCGGTCCGCGGCGACCAGCGACATCGGTACCAGGATCGTCCCGCCGATCGCGCTGAGCAGGGTCGGCACGTGTCTGCCGCAGTGCACCGCGAGGCCGAGCTGCATGCGTTGCCGGACGCTGTGCCCGTCTGCGTGGCGTCGACCGGGATGTTCTTCGGTGGACGGGTCGACCGCCACGGCGAGCACGGTGTAGCGGTCGGCGACCGGAATGCCGTACTCCCGGTGGATCTTCGCAGGCTGGTGGCCGCGCAGCAGCGCGACGGCGACGGCGTGCGGAGCTGTCTGATCGGCGGCGGGCGCGACCGACAGATAGGCGAGCGAGACGGTCGTGGTGACCGCGTGCAGGGCGTCGAAGAGCTTGCGTATGTCGTTGTGCCGCAGCGTGTGCGATTCATGGAGGTGCTCGTCGAGATAGAGGCGGAACCCTTCGTGGACGAGATGCTGAACGGTGTTCATCCGAACGCCGACGCCGGCCCACCGGGTGGCGGCCTCGAAGATGCGAACCGTTCGGGCCGGTTGCTCGGGGTCCGCGGACGCGACCAGGTCGAGGCAGTGCGCGACAGTCGCGCGGATCTCCTCCCGCAGCAGATTTCCCCGCTCGACGTGCCGTCGGGGAATGATGCCGAGTAGGTGTCGCACGATGTGCTCGATGGCCGGGACCGACTCGGTGGACGCTGGGGCGGTGCTGGGCGTGGGTGGCATGCCGGTTCCTCCTCGGTCCCTGAAATGTATCGGCGCAGGTACGGACCGTCACTGCACGGGCCGACGAAGTGCTCGGCCGCTAGGTTGTCGTCGATGACAAGTCGGGAGATCGGCCACCGGAAGGAAGAAGTTCGAGTGCACGATGTACCGGTGATCGTCGTGATGGGAGTGTCGGGCTCGGGAAAGACGACGATCGGCACCCGCTTGGCCGACGCGCTGGGGGTCGAGTACGCCGAAGGCGACGATTTCCACCCGCCCGCGAATATCGCGAAGATGGCGGCGGGGACGCCGCTGGACGACGCCGACCGGGCTCCCTGGCTCGACGCCTTGGCCGCCTGGATGGCCGAGCGATCCGCACGCGGAGCGGTCGTGACCTGTTCCGCCCTGAAACGGGCCTATCGCGACCGGCTGCGCGCGTCGGCTCCCGATACGTACTTCTTGCATCTGAACGTGCCGCGCGAGGAACTCGAGCGCCGCGTGGCCGGACGCCGCGGGCACTTCATGCCACCGAGCCTGCTGGATTCCCAGCTGGCCACTCTGGAGCAGCTCGAGGGCGACGAGCGCGGCGGCACCGTCGACGCGACACGACCGCCCGAGGACGTGGTCCGGGAGGCCGTGGCGGCGTTGCGCAGGTGAGGGCTTCAGAGGCCGCCGAGGCCGGACAGTATCTCGAACCCGAGATCCAATCCCCGCCACAGAGCGTCTATTTCGGCGGTCACGGCAGGCGCCGCGGCCGGATCGCGCAGGGCGAGTCCGTTCCCGAAGATGACGACGTTGGCGCCCGCGTCGGCCGCCCGCAGCAATGGGCCGGTCGCCACGCCCCGGCCGAGCACCGCGTCCAAGCCCTCGCCGACGAAGTAGAACCGCCACAGCGGCCCCAGATCACCGCCGTAGACCGCCTTGGTCTGCTCGACGATCAGCGCGCCCTGCTGGGCGATCGAGTCGACGATGCGGAAATAGTCGCGAGCGTTGGCCGCGGTGCTGCCGACGGTCGCGACGGAATAGGACAGGTCGACGGTCAGGTGCGCGTCGTACCCGGCCATCGCCACCCGCGCGGGTGACAACTCACAGCGGCGGGTCAGATCGAAGTAGTGCGCCCAGTGCGGTTCGGCGGGTGCGCCGGTGAATTCGGCGTGCAGCGCGCGCAGAAAGCGCGACAGTAACTCGAGACTGATCCGGTGCGCCCATTCCGGGTCGTCGAACGACGTGGGGTCGCGCTGGAGCGGCAGGACGGCGGCCTGCTCGACCGCGTCGAGCCCGAGGGCGAACACGCCGCGCCGGTCGTGGTGGCGGACCAGGATTTCGGTGATCCGCCGGTGCCGGTCGATGGCTTGTTCCAGCTGCCACAGCGAGGGGCCGGAGCGCGCTCCGGTGTCGGACAGCTCCGTGACCAAGGCTGTCTCGGCCGGCGTCAACGGTGTGCCGCAGGCCGGATCGGCCGCTGCCGCAGCGGGCGCCGGCCGTAGTGCGATGGTGACGAGCAGTACGGTGAATAGCAAGGTTGGTACCGAAAAGCGTTGTCGTGCAGAAATTTTCGACGTGCACACGGAGATGTTCGCCATGCTGCTCCGGGGGTCGTGAATCGCGAACTTGCGTCGGACGGCCGAAGCGGGTGTGCTCGGCGATGCGCCGCTGCCGCTGGCACAGGGCGGGATCGAAGCCTAACCCACCGGGCCGCGCAGCGCCTCGGTCAGTGAGCCGCGAAGCAGGATCCGGAGGGCGCGCCCGGCAGGCACACTTCGGCGATGGCGGAGACGAGCAGCCACGCGCCGACCGCCAGCGAACCCACGGCGATCGTGCCGAACACGAAAACCCACAGCAGGCCGGGCAGCCGGGTGAGCCGTGCGAGTTGATCGGCGTCGGAGTCGACCTCGTGATAGCGGGCCCGTTGCTGCCGGGAACGGCTCCGTTGCAACTCCAGCACCGGACGCGCTCCGGCGAACAGCAGGAACCAGGCGCCCAGATACGCGAAACCCGCTTGCAGCGTGTCGGTGCCGAACCAGGAGACCACGAAGACCACCGCTCCGAGGCCGAGCACGGTGATGGCGCCGTAGACATTCCTGATCTTGATCAGGAGCGCGGCGAGCAGCACGATGGCGGTCCAGAGCATCAGCGTGATCCGGCTCGCGCCAAGCAGCGCGGCGAATCCGAGACCGAGCAGCGGCGGCGCCGGGTAACCCGCCATGGTGGTGAGGATCATCCCGAGGCCGTAAGGTTTGCCGCTGGACACGGTGAGCCCCGAGGTGTCCGAATGCAGCCGGATGCTGTTGAGTTTCCGTCCGGTCAGCAGGGCGACCATGGCGTGCCCGCCTTCGTGCGCGATGGTGACGATATTGCGGGTCAACCGCCAGATCGGGGTGTATCCCACCAGCACCAGCGCCGCCACCGCGGCCGCCGCCACAAGCCACCACGGCGGTTGCGCTTGGGTCGTCGTCAGACGATCGGCGATGGAAGCGCCGCGCTCGAAGAATTCCGCTCTGTCCACCGCCGCACCTTAACCGCCCGCGGACTGCCGCGCTCGGGGCACGGGTTCGGCGCTGGGACGCCGGACCCGAGCGCGCCGGCATCGCTGCGGTGCACCCTGCTGCGGGGATCGGGAGATCGAGCCGCCGACGAACCGCGCCGGTCAACGGCCGTGATGTAGTCGCAGGCACCGCTCAGCCGGTTCGATTGAGGGTTCCGCTCATATCCCCTGCGACACCCTGGGTTCGGTACGAGAGTGTCCCGTCGGGTCGCAACTCCAGCCGGGACGTCGCGCCGTCGTCGTTGCAACCGCCGGGATCCTTGGTGAGTCTGGCGGTCAGTACCGCGCCGTTGGCGGTGACGGACGTGAGCGTTTCGGACCGCCCGCACTGCAGATGAGCGAATCTGCCGGTGTTGGTCGATTCTCCGACTTGCTCGCCGACGTTCCCGGCATTGATCCGCAAGACGATGTCGTAGCTGCCGAGGATGTCCCGTGCGACCCCTTGCCATTCGCCGACGAGTGCCTGCGGGACGCTCGTGCCACCCGATGGGCCTGAACTGGTCGGAATCGGGTCACCGGCCTGCGTAGCGGTAGCCGTCGGTGCGTCGCCGTCGGCTCGAGTGGCGGCAGATGTCGGAGAAGCACGGTTGGTCGCGGTCTGGGCGATGGGATCGTTCGCGCTGCCCCGGCGTAGCTGCGCGCCGACCACGAACGCCGCCACGGCGACCGTGGCGCAGACGACCAGAGCTCCCGCAACCAGGAGGGGGCGGCTCGGACGGCGTGGAGGGGGTGCCGGGGTGGCGGAGCCGAGTCTCGCCGGAACCTGTTGCGCGGGTGGCGGAATCCGTTGGCCCAAGGGCGTGGCAGCCGGCTGCGTCGAGCCGGGATAGTGCGTCGGTGCGTGTGCCGATCGTGCTGGATCGCCCTGGGCGTATCGCGGGTCGGTAGGTGGCGCGGGGCGGATCAGGGTGTCGGCCGTGCGCGCGTGCTGAGTTGGGGCGGAGAACTGCTGGTGGTCGAACGGTCCGGAGTCCAGGTTCAACAGCTCCACCGCGCGGCGGCCGACCTCCTCGAGGACCGGGCCGGGCAGCCAGCCGCCGCGCTCGGGGATGCCGAGAGCGGTGAGCTGGGTGAGCAACTGCTCGGGTGTCGGGCGGGCCGCAGGGTCCTTGGTCAGGCAGGCGGCCACCAGTGGGCGCAGCCGTTCCGGTACGTCGTCGAGCTGCGGCTGCTCGTACACCACCCGCCACAGCATGTGCACCGCCTCGCCGACGCCGAACGGTCCGTGACCGGTCGCCGCGAACACCAGGACGCCGCCCAGCGCGAAGACGTCCGCAGCCGGGCCGACCGGATCGCCGGTCACCTGCTCCGGGCACATGAATCCCGGTGAGCCGATGACTTTTCCGGTGGTGGTGAGCTTGCTGTCGTCGACGGCGCGGGCGATGCCGAAATCGATCACCTTCGGACCGTCGAGGGCAAGCAGGACATTGGACGGTTTGAGGTCGCGGTGCACCACACCGGCTCCATGGACCGCGGTCAATGCCTCGATCAGTCCGTGCGCCAGCACGAGCAGCGCGTTCTCGGCGAACGGCCCGTGCCGGTCGACCGCGTCGGACAGCGGGAATCCGGCCACGTAACCGGTGGCCAGCCACGGGGGATCGGCGTCGACGTCGGCGTCGAGCACCGGCGCGGTGAACTGCCCGCCCACCCGGCGCGCGGCGGCCACCTCGCGCCGGAAGCGCTGACGGAATTCGGCGTCGATCATGTCCGGGCGGATGACCTTGACCGCGACGGTGCGCCCGCCCGAGTTCCGGCCGAGATAGACCCGGCCCATGCCACCCGCGCCGAGCACGCCGAGCAGGCGATAGTCCCCGATCCGGGCCGGATCGTTCGTGCCGAGCGGTTGCATCGCGCAGCTGACTCCCTTCGCGTGGCGTCGACCCTCCGAGAGGCTACTCACCGGGGACGCCCGTGTCCGCGCGGCGGACCGCCCGCGCTACCCCGCCATGCTCGGCGCGGGCGCGGGCTGCTCCCGCCGCGCCCGTCTGGCCAGCAGATACGCGGCGATCGCCGCGGGAATGTTCATCAGGACCCCGTACACCGCACCCGGAACGGCCATGGTCTCGTTGTCCAATACCGAAGCGGCGACGGCGATCGCGAGCGCCGCGTTGTGCACGCCGATCTCCATGGCCGAGGCGATCGCCTGATCGGCTTCCACGCGCAACAGCCGGGGCAGGAAGTAGCCGACGGCCAGACTGATCACGGCGAAGGACAGGCAGATCGCCGACAGCTCGCCGATGTGCTCGGTCAGGATGTCCAGGTTCGAGCCGACTCCCGCCGCGATCACCAGCGCGAGGACCACCACGGACAGGATCTTGACCGCGCCGCGCATCCGACGCGACCACTCCGGGAACCGCCGGTGCACCGCCATGCCGATCGCGACGGGCACCAGCACGATGGCGAAGACCTGCGCGAATTTGTCCGGCCGCAGTCCGACCGAACCTTCGCCGTCCAGGAACAGAGCGTAGGACAGCGCCACCACCACGGGCAGGGTGAATACCGCGAGCACCGAATTGATGGCGGTGAGCGTGATGTTCAGCGCCACATTGCCCCCGGCGACGTGACTGAACAGATTGGCCGACGCTCCGCCCGGCGAGGCCGCGAGCAGCAGCATGCCCGCCGCGAGCGCGCCTTCCAGTCCGAACAGGCGAATCAGGCCGAGACACACCGCGGGTAGCAGGATCATCTGGCACGCCAGCGCGATCACCGCCGCTTTCGGGTACCGCAGCACGCGCGCGAAATCGTCGGTCGTCAAGGTCAATCCGAGCCCGAACATCACCAAGGCCAGCGCCAGCGGCAGCAGCACCGCGAAAACCGTTGCACCCATTCGGGTCTCCTCTCCGCCGGGCGGCCTCGACCGGCCGGTCCCGGGGTCCGACGTTATCGAGTCGCGGCGCGGGTGGCCAGCCCCGGTCAGGCGGTGACGGTCACACCCCGGGCCGCCGACTCGCGGGCCTTCGCCAGCAGACGCAGGGTGGTGACGGCGTCGCGCGGGTCGACGGGCACCGCAGCGCCGTCGAGCAGCGCGGCGGCCATGGCGGCGTAGAACTCGGGGTATGCGCCGGGAGCGGTCGGAACCGGGGTGGGGTCCGGTTCCGCACCCAGCAGGCCCCAGCGCTCGGGATCGACTGTGCCCCAGAGGGAGTCATCCCGTGGACGGCGACCGGATCGGAGTGCGTCCTCCTGCGGGTCCAGCCCGTAGGTGACATATCCGGCTTCCGACCCGAGCACCCGGAAACGCGGTCCCAGCTGCGGGGCGACGGCGCTCATCCACAAATGGGAGCGGACACCGCCGGTGTGGGTGAGGGCGACGAACGCGTCGTCGTCGGTGGTGATCCCCTCCCGTCGCCGGTCCAGCTCGCAGTACACCGAAGCCACCGGGCCGAACAGGGTCACGGCTTGGTCCACCAGATGGCTGCCGAGGTCGAGCAGAATGCCCGCGCCCTCCTCGTCGGTGCCGACCTCCCGCCAGCCGCCTTTCGGCACCGGACGCCACCGCTCGAATCGGGACTCGAAACGCCGCACCCGGCCCAGTCTTCCGGTCTCGACGAGTTCGCGCACCGTCCGGAAGTCGCCGTCCCAGCGTCGATTCTGGAAGACCGACAGCGCCAGGCCGGACCGCTCCGCGCGCCCGACGAGATCCTCGGCGTCGTCCACCGTGACCGCGAACGGCTTGTCGACCACCACCGGGAGCCCGGCTGCCAGCGCCTGCCGGGCCAGCGGCGCGTGCGTGCGGTTAGGTGTCGCGATCACGACCAGATCGATGCCGTCCGGCTCGGCGAACAACTCCTCGGCGCGCGGCACCACGCGCACGCCGGGGTGTTCGGCGCGCGCCTGGTCGGCACGTACCTCCGAGGAGGTGACCACGGCCGCGACCCGCATGCGCGGCTGCGCGGCGATCAGCGGGGCGTGAAAGACCGACCCGGCCAAGCCATAGCCGAGAACGGCGACCTCGACGATGCTCATGCTCCCGACGCTACCGCGCCACCGACCGCGTTCGGTGCCAACTGGTCGGCGGGCGGCGCATCGCCCGACCACAACAGGGGAGCGGTGGCCCACACTCCTCTCCCACACCGGCGGTCAGGCCGCGCCGTCTCGACCGAGCCTCGCGGCGACGACAGCCGCAGCCACACAGCGTCCGCTCAGTGCGGTGGCGCGGCGGAGTACTCCTGTTCGGGCCGCCCGGTGCTGCCGTAACGCAGGCTCATGCGCACCGCGCCGCCGGCCACCAGCGCGGCGAGGTAGCGCTGGGCGGTGGCCCGGGAGATGCCGATGGCACTCGCGACCTCGCCTGCGGACAGCGGTGCGCCCGCGTCGAGAATCGCTCGCAGGACGGCGTCTTTGGTCGGGGAGGCGACAGTTGCCGCCGGGCTCGCGGTGACCGAGGGACGCAGCGCGTGCAGCGCAGCGGCAACCCGGGCGTTGTCGGCCTGCGGTACGGCGAGAATGCGCCGGTAGCGGGCGTAGGCGGCGAGCCGGGCGGCGAGTTCGGTATGCGGGAAGGGCTTGACGAGGTAGGACAGCGCGCCCGCCGCGACGGCGGCGCGCACGGACGCACTCTCCGTCGACGCGGTGAGCACCATGGCGTCGCAGCGGAGCGCACGGACGAAATCGATACCGGAGCCGTCCGGCAAGTAGACGTCCACCAGCGCCAGATCGATCGGCTGTGCCGCGACGAGTTCCCGCGCGGCGGCGAGGGTGTTGGCGGTGCCCGCCACCGTGAAACCCGGGATGGCCTGCACGATCCCGGCGTGCAGGTTCGCCACCCGGAAGTCGTCGTCGACGACGAGGACGGTCAGAGGCGGCGGGGCCATGACACCTCGCTTTCCACGAGCACCCCGGGGATGCGGGCGATGAATTCCGCACCGGTGAGCGGTGGCTCGCCGCCGCGGGGACTCGACAGGCGCACGTCGCCGCCATGGGCGCGGGCGATCTGGCGGATCAAGGCGAGTCCGACCCCGCGCCCGCCGGGGACGCCGCGGTCGTCGCGGGTCGAGATCCCTTCGGTGAACAGCGTGTCCACCAGATCGGGCGCGACACCATCGCCGCTGTCGGCGACGGTGATGTGCAGTGTCGAATCCTCCTGCACCAGTTCGACTTCCACCTGCCGTACCGGCCGGTCCCCGGCGCGCACGGCTTCCATGGCGTTGTCCAGCAGATTG
Source organism: Nocardia araoensis NBRC 100135 (assembly GCF_000308435.1). GTDB lineage: Bacteria > Actinomycetota > Actinomycetes > Mycobacteriales > Mycobacteriaceae > Nocardia > Nocardia araoensis. Next base: position 9,612 of record NZ_BAFR01000084.1, read on the forward strand.
CCGAGCACGGTGGTCACGTCCACCGGATCGGCGAGATCGCCCTCGACCCAGGTGTTGGGCCCGAGCACGAGTTCCACCCCGCTCTCCCTGGCGTGCGCGGCCTTGGCGGCCAGGAAGGCCTGCAGGTACGTGTCGTGGATGGCGTCGATGCCCGGCGTCGCCGGACCGAGCGGACCCGCGCCGATCAGTTCGTCCACCGACCGCGCCGCTTCCTCGACGTGCCCACTGTGCAGCAGTCCGCTGATCAGGTGCATCTTGTTGGAGAACTCGTGGCGCTGCGCGCGCAGCACCGTGCTCATCGACTGCACCGCGTCCAGCTGCCTGGTCAGCGACTCCACGTCGGTGCGGTCGCGCACCGTGAGCACCGCGCCCAGATCGCGCCCGTCGCGGCTGACCCGGCGCGCGGAGACGATGACGACGTTCGCGCCGATCGTCGCCGAGGTGGGTTGCTGGTCGAGGTCGCGGAAGACCTCCAGCACCCGCGGGGTGAGTCCGATCCGATCCACCGGGCATCCGATGTCCGGCGCGATGCCGAGCAACCTGCGCGCCTCGTCGCTGACGAAGGTCGTGCGCCACGCCGCGTCGACGGCCAGCACGCCGCCGCCGATGCCGTGCAGCACCGCGGCCTGGCCGCGGACCAACTCGGCCAGCTCGTCCGGTTCCAGCCCGAGCGTCAGCCCGCGCCACCGGCGGGCGAGCAGCGCCGATCCGGCGATGCCGACCGCGAGCGCGACCGCGACCAGCCCGCCCGCGGTGCGCAGATCGCCGAGCAGTTGCTCGTGCACCGCGTCGGTGGCGATGCCGACGCTGACCGCCCCGACCACACGGTCGGAACCGGGTGCCGTGACGGGAACCTTCGCGCGCACGGAGTCGCCGAGCGTGCCGCGTTCCTCGGTGATCGACTCGCGGCCCGCGAGCGCCTCCGACGGATCGGTGCTGACGTGCTCGGCGAGCCGCCCGGCGTCCGGATGCGCCAGGCGGATGCCGGCGTCATCGGTGATGACCACGAACAGGGCATCGTTGCGCTGGGTCGCGTCCACCGCGACCCGCTCCAGCGGGCCGGTGGCCAGTTCCTGACGCACGCCGGGATCGACCGCGCCCGGCGCGTATGCGGCCACCTCGGTGCGCACCACCGGGTCGGCGGCGACGGTGCGCGCGACCGCCAGCGCGCGCTGGCCGTAGGCGTCGCGCAGCCGCTGATCACTGAGGTAGCCGAACACCGCGAACGCGACCCCGAGCGTCAGCGCGACCACCAGGATCTGCGACAGCAGAACCTGGGTCCGCAACCGCACGGCCCGCGCGCCCTCAGTGGCCATGGCCGCAGCATAGGCGCAGACCACCGCGCACGGCGCATGAGCAGAATGCGCAAAACCCGCATATCCCGCGTTTGTGGCGGTTGTGCGCACAAGCTCCGCCGTGTGACCGGGGACACGTACCTTCGCCCTACCCGATCTCGCAGGAGTAGGAAGCAATGACGCAATCCCTCATCGAGCTGCGGAACGCGACCAAGCGTTTCCCCGGCACCGGCGGCGGCATCCACACCGCCGTGCGCAATCTGAACCTCACGGTGCGCCCCGGCGAATTCGTCGCCGTCGTCGGCCCGACCGGATGCGGCAAGTCCACCACATTGTCGCTGGTGTCCGGCCTGGAACCGGCCTCGGCCGGACGGACGCTGGTGCGCGGCAAGGACGTCGACGGCATCCCGGACGGCATCGGCTACATGTTCCAGCAAGACGCGGTGTTGCCGTGGAAGAGCGTGCTGGACAACGTCGCGCTCGGCCCGCGCCTGCGCGGCGCGTCGAAGGCCGAGGCGCGCGCGAAGGCGTCGGAGTGGGTGCGCACGGTCGGTCTCGCCGGGTTCGAGAGCTACTACCCGCACCAGCTGTCCGGCGGTATGCGCAAGCGCGTGGCGCTGGCGCAGACGCTGGTCAACGAGCCGGAGATCCTGCTGATGGACGAGCCGTTCAGCGCGCTGGGACGTGCAGACCAGGCAGCTCATGCAGGACGAGCTGCTGCGGGTCTGGGCGGGCACCAACGCGGCGGTCGTCTTCGTCACCCACGATCTGGAGGAGGCGATCGTGCTCGCCGATCGGGTGGTCGTGATGACCGCGAGCCCGGCCACCGTCTGCGGGGACTTCACCGTCGGCCTGGCACGGCCGCGCAGTGTCGAGGACGTGCGGCTGACGGCCGAGTTCCGCGACATCTACAAGGAGATCTGGGAGACGCTGCGCGATCAGGTCGAGGCCGCTCGGGCGAAGGGAGCCTCCCGTGTCGCATGACGTACTGGTCCAGGATGCCGTCGACGAGCCCGCGGTGACGAACGAGACCGAAGAGCAGATCCTGGCCCGGGTCCGGACCACCGCGCGCCGCGCCCGGATCCGCACCTGGGGCCTGCGCGTCGCGCTCGTGGCGCTGTGGCTGGGCGCGTGGGAGCTCACCGCCACGGTGTGGATCGACCCGTTCTTCTACTCCAAGCCCTCGCTGATCTGGGCGCGATTGGTCGAATGGTTCACCGAGGGAACGCAATTCGGCTCGATCTGGTTGCAGATTTACACCACCGTGCAGGAGGCCGTGCTGGGCTTCGTGATCGGCACGGTGGCCGGCGTCGTGCTCGGCGTGCTGCTCGGCCGCAGCCGGTACTGGGCCGAGGTGCTCGCGCCGTTCATCAAGGCGCTCAACGCGGTTCCGCGCATCGTGCTGGCGTCGCTGTTCATCATCTGGTTCGGTCTCGGACTGAGCTCGAAGGTCGCGACCGTGGTGGTGCTGGTGTTCTTCGCGGTGTTCTTCAACGCGTTCACCGGTGCTCGGGAAGTGGACGGCAACGTGATCGACAACGCTCGCATCCTCGGCGCGAGCCGCAGGCAAGTGCTGGTGTCGATCGTGCTGCCGAGCGCGACGACCTGGATCCTGTCCAGCCTGCACACCGCCTTCGGTTTCGCGCTGATCGGCGCGGTGGTGGGCGAATACGCGGGCGCGAGCAAGGGTTTGGGCCTGCTGATCAGCAACGCGCAGGGCACCTTCGACTCGGCGGGCATCTACGCGGGCATGATCATCGTCACCGTGGCCGCCCTGATCGCCGAGTGGGGCATCGGTACGGCGGAGAACCGGTTGCTGAAATGGCGGCCCTCGCAGTCGACCTCGAACCACGGGATCTGAACATGAGGCATCGCAAACAGTTGGCGCTCGTCGCCGTCGTGATCGCGGCGCTGCTGACGGCCACCGGATGCCGGGACTCCCGCACTATTCCGATGGCCGACGGCCGCCCCCGGATCACCATCATGGTGGGCGGGCTGGAGAAGGTGATCTACCTGCCCGCCGTGCTCACCCGGCAACTCGGCTTCTTCGAGCGCAACGACATCGACGTCCAGCTGCTCGGCGAGCAGTCCGGAGCCACGGCGGAGACCGCGTTGCTCACCGGGGACGTGCAGGGTGTGGTCGGGTTCTACGACCACACCATCGATCTGCAGGCCAAGGACCAGTGCATCCGCTCGGTGGTGCAGATGTCCGACGTGCCGGGTGAGGTCGAGCTGGTGTCGAAGGCGGAGGCGGACATCACCTCGGTCGCCGACCTGCGCGGCAAGAAGCTGGGCGTGACCTCGCTCGGCTCCTCCACCGACTTCCTCACCCAGGCGCTCACCGGCCAGGTCGGCATGGGCACCGCCGATTACACCCGGGTGAAAGTCGGTGCGGGACAGACGTTCATCGCGGGGATGAACCACGGCGGCATCGACGCGGGCATGACCACCGATCCCACGGTGGCGCAGATGGTGAACTCCGGCGAGGCGCGAATCCTCGTCGACCTGCGCACCGAGGCGGGCACCAGGGCCGCGCTGGGCGGGCTGTATCCGGCGACGTCGCTGTACATGAGCTGCGCGACGATCGAGGCCCACCCGGACATCGTGCGCAAGCTCGCCGCCGCGTTCGTGCAGACGCTGCAGTGGATCGATACGCACACGCCCGAGGAGATCGCCGAGAAGATGCCGCCGCAGTACGCGAGCGCGGGCAAGGACCTCTACGTCCAATCGATCCGCGACTCCATCGGCATGTTCAACGCCGACGGATTGATGAAACCCGAAGGCGCGCAGAACGTGCTGGACATCTTGGGCAAGTATTCGAAGAACGTGCGGCCCGTGCGCGATCGCATCGACCTGTCCGAGACCTACACCACGCAGTTCGTGGAGGAGGCGTTGCGGGCGCCGCGACAGTAGCGGAATCGGTGACCAAGTGCGGCCGCCCGGGCTCGTCCCGGGCGGCCGCCGATGTGCCGACACCCGACCGGGGCTTCTCAACTGTGAAGACACCGCACCATAAACCGACATGAGAGGTGCTCCCCTAAGCCGAAGTACGCCACAGTCGAGGTGCGCGTGCATCATCTGATCGGATTCGCCGGGCTGGTGTGTTTCCTGCTGCTGGCCTGGCTGCCCAGCACCGACCGCCGCGCCGCCGCCGCTCGGCTGCCGCGGATAGCCCTCCTGCTGATCGTGCAGTTCGCGCTCGGTTTCCTGTTGCTGCGGACCGGGGTCGGTGGCACCGTGATCCGCGCCGTCAGCGACGCCTTCGCCCACATCCTCGGCTACGCAGCCCAGGGCACCGCCTTCGTGTTCGGCGACCTGCCCGCCGTCGGCAGCAGCGGGCCCGCATTCCTGTTCGCGGTCCTGATGCCGATCGTGCTCGTCTCCGCCCTGATCGGCATCCTGCAACACCTGCGGGTGCTGCCGTTGATCATCAAATACCTCGGCCTGCTGCTGGCCTGGGTGAGCGGCTTCGGCAAGATCGAATCGTTCAACGCGGTCGCCTCCGCCGTTCTCGGCCAGTCCGAGGTGTTCATCTCGCTGCGTGCCATGCTCGACGACATCCCGCCGCAGCGGATGTACACCCTGGCGGCCTCGGCGATGTCGACGGTTTCGGCGGGCATCCTCGGCGCGTACATGTTGCTCATCGACCCGAGGTACGCGATCGCGGCCATCGTGCTGAACATGCTCGGCGCTTTCGTGGTGTGCTCGCTGATCAACCCCTACGCGGTCGGCGCCGCCGACGATGCCAGGCTGCTCGGCGCGGAGATCGCCGACAGCCGCAAGCGGCAATCGTTCTTCGAGATGCTCACCGAGTACATCCTGGTCGGCTGGAAGGTCGCGTTCACCGTCGCGGCGATGCTGCTCGGATTCATCGCCTTGCTCGCCATGGTCAACGGAATCTTCGCGGCGCTGTTCCACGGCACCACGTTCCAGGACGTGATGGGCCACGTCTTCGCCCCGCTGGCCTGGTTGACCGGCATCCCCTGGGACGAGGCGGCGGCCGCGGGCCGGTTCATGGGCACCAAGCTGGTGTCCAACGAAGTGGTCGCCATGCAGGAACTGAACCGGCGACACGCCGGACTGTCGGACCGCACCGTCGCGATCGTCTCCACCTATCTGGTGTCGTTCGCGAACTTCTCCACCATCGCCATCGTCACCGGCGCGGTCCGCAGTCTCAGCGAGAAACAAGGCACCGTCATCGCCCGCAACGGGCTTCGCCTGCTCTACGGCGCCACCTTGGTCAGCTTCCTGTCCGCCACCATCGTCGGACTGCTGAGTTGAACGGAGTTCAGCTGTTGGCCCCCTCGGCCGCCCGCAGTTCGGCCTTCCATTCCCGGAAGCCCTCCTCGGTGCGGCCGCGTCGCCAATATCCGGAGATCGACGCCGCCCACTCGGCGGAAACGCCGCGATCCCTGCGGATGTAGCGGCGCAGATCCTTCATGACCGCCTCGGCCTCGCCGTGGATGAACACCTGGACCTGCCCCGGTGTCCACGGCGCGGAGCGGACGGCCTCGGCGAGCACCTCGCCCGGGGAACGGACGCCGCGGTGCAGCCAGGTCAGCTCGATGCCGTCCGGCTTCTTCAACGGCAATTCGTCGTCCGGACCGGCGACCTCGACGAACGCCAGCCCGGTCGCCTCACCCGGCAGCGCCTCGAGTGCGGCGGCGATGGCGGGCAGCGCCGCCTCGTCACCGGCCAGCAGATGCCAGTCGGCATCCGGGCGGGGGGCGTAGGCGCCGTTGGGGCCATAGAAATCGATGGTCTCGCCGGGCTGGACGGCGGCAGCCCATGGTCCCGCGATGCCTTCCGCGCCGTGGTAGACGAAATCGACCGCGATCTCCCCGGCGACGGAATCGACGGACCGGACGGTGTAGGTGCGCAGCACCTCGTTCCCGTCCTGCGGGAAGATGAACTTCACGTACGAGTCGGTGAACTCGCTGGGCCGGAACGCGGCGAAGCCTGGCCCGCCGAGATGCACCCTGATCAGGTGCGGGGTGAGCCATTCGGTGCGCTGCACCGTGAGGGTGGTGCGGGGACGTGCCAAGAGAACCTCCGATATTAACAATTAGGATTGCCTTACTTACCCTACCTGTGTTCCGCTCAGGCTGCGGGCAACCGCTGACGGCGCGCCGGCCCGGGCGAAAGGATGATGCCCATGACGCAGTCCGTGCCCACCCCGACCCATGCCGTGCAACAGCGCTACCGCGATCCGCAACCGGTCGAACCCACGCAGTGGAACCAGGTCCTGCAAGTGCTGCACGAGCATCGCTCGGTGCGCCGCTACCTGCCCGACCCGGTGTCCGACGACACCCTCCGGCTGCTGATCTCCGCGGCGCAGTCCGCGCCGACCTCGTCGAACCTGCAAGTGTGGAGCGTCATCGCGGTGCGTGACCCGCGGCGCAAGGCGCGCTTGGCCGCGCTGGCCGGCGACCAAGCCCACATCGTGCAGGCGCCGGTGCTGCTGGTCTGGACGGCGGATTTCGCGCGCCTGCGCCAGCTCGCCGAGGACCGGAGCGCGCCGCTGGAGGGCGCGGACTACCTCGAATCCAGCTATGTGGGATTCATCGACGCCGCGCTCGCGGCGCAGAACGCGCTGGTGGCGGCGGAGTCGCTGGGGCTCGGCACCGTCTATATCGGCGCGCTGCGCAACAAGCCGGAAGAAGTCGCCGCCGAACTGGGATTGCCGCCGCAGGTCTTCGCCGTCTTCGGTTTGGTGGTGGGTCACCCCGATCCGGCCGAGGACGCGCGGGTGAAGCCGCGCCTGCCGCAGGACGCCGTGCTGCACCACGAGACCTACGATCTGGACGCGCAGCGTGCGCACGTGGCCGAATACGAAACCCGGATCGCCGAATTCTATGCCGAACAACGGCTTTCGCATTCCTGGACCGAACGCGTGCTGGCCCGGCTCGCCTCCGCGGCGGCGCTGAACGGCAGGCACCGGCTGCGCGAATCGCTGGCCAACCACGGCTTCCGCTTGCACTGACCCGCCTCAGGCCGCGACCTTCTCGGTGAGCAATTCGAACGATCGGGCGCGGTCGTCGATGTCGTAGACCAGCGTGTTGATCATCAGTTCGTCGGCCTCGGTGCGGCGCAGCAGATCCTCGAGCTGACCGCGCACCGTCTCCGGCGATCCGAGCAACTGCCCGGCCCGGCGCTGCCGGATGAACGCACGCTCATGCTCCGACGGCTGGAACGCGGCCGCTTCCTCCGGCGTGGCAAGCGCCTGCGGCGTGCCGCGCACCAGATTCAGGAAGGCCAGGTCGCGCGGACCGGCGAGGATTTCGGCGCGCTCGTCGGTGTCCGCGCAGATCGCCGCGACCGCGACCATCGCGTACGGACGTTCCAAGCGCTCCGACGGCCGGAAGTGCTCGCGGTACAGCGCGAGCGCGGGCTCGGTGTTGTCGGGGCTGATGTGGTGGGCGAAAGCGAACCTGACGCCGAGCAGAGCCGCGACCTGGGCGCTGTAGCCGCTCGAGCCGAGCAGCCAGATCTCCGGCTCCTCGCCGCGGCCCGGGGTCGCGGCGATGCCGCCGGGATCGGACCCGCGGAAGTAGCCGAGCAAGGCGGCCAGTTCCTGGGGGAACGACTCCGCCGACAGGCCGTCGGCGGTGCGTCGCAGCGCGCGTGCCGTCGCCTGGTCGGTGCCCGGCGCGCGTCCGATGCCCAGGTCGATCCGTCCGGGATGCAGCGCGTGCAGGGTGCCGAACTGTTCGGCGACCACCAGCGGCGCGTGGTTGGGCAGCATCACTCCGCCGGAGCCGACCCGGATGGTCGAGGTGGCCGCGGCCAGGTGGGCCAGCAGCACGCTCGGCGCCGAGCTGGCGATGCCGGGCATGTTGTGGTGTTCGGCGACCCAGAAGCGGTGATAGCCCAAAGCTTCGGTGCGCCGGGCCAATTCGGTGGTCGCGTCGAGCCCCTCGCCGACGGTGCGGCCGGACTGCACCGGCGCGAGATCCAGTACGGACAGCGGGACGTCGATCATGGGTCTCCTTCACGGTGGCGATCTCCACTGCCAACGTCCCCGGTCCCCGGTGTATTTCGCCGGTCGGCTCAGCCGCGCGCGATCGCGCGGAAAACCTCGATGGTCTCCTGCTCGTCCTGGGTGGTGCCGTGGTCGCTGAGCTTCACGACGACGGTGCCGCTTGGCGGGTCGACGTAGACGTACTGGCCGTAGACGCCGACAGCGGTCAGATCGGCGCCGTCCCCGCCGGTCGGGTGCCACCACTGCGCGCCGTAGGGCCAGTTACCCACCTGGTGGACGGGGGTGCGGATGCGTTCGATCCAGGCCGGCGGCACGATCTGCGCGTCGCCCACGCGTCCGCCGTCCAGGACGACCTGGCCGATCTTGGCGAAGTCACGGGCCGTCGCGTTCAGACAGCAGAACGCCTTCTCCTGACCGCCGGCGCGATCGAGATTCCACCGCGCGTCGTCCTCGGCGCCGATCGGCGCCCATAGGTCGCGTTCCAGCAATTCGCTCAGCGGCACGCCCTCGACCCGCGCCAGCGCCATGCCCAGCAGCTGGGTGTCCACGCTGCGGTACTCGCCCGCGCTGCCCGGCGGGAACCGCAGGCCTCGGTGGTCGCGCACGAACCCGGCGAGATCCTCGGTGAGGTACATCCGGGCGGTGCCGGTCAGCGGCATGTACTTGTTGTAGTTCTCGTCCACATCCACCCCGGAGGCCATGTCCAGCAGGTCGCGGATGGTGACGGCGTCGTACGGGCCGCCGGTGGTCAGCTCGGGCAGCAGTTGCACCAAGCGGTCGTCCTCGTGCAGCCGCCCCGCCGCGACGGCCCGGCCGGTCAGCAGCGACACGACGGACTTGGCCACCGACCACGAGGACTGGCGGGTGGTCGCGGTGAACCCGTCGCGATACCACTCGTGAGTGAGCGCGCCGCCGCGCAGGACGAGGAACGAATTGGTGTGCGTGGAATCGAGGAAGTCGGCGACCGATACCTGCGAGCCTTTCCACGGCACCCGGTCGGGCAGGCGTCGCGGCGCGACCGGCAGCGGTCGCGGAGTGGGGGAGGCGGCCACCGAGCGGCTCTCGAACAGCGCACCCTGGGCCGAGGGCGGGTCGGTCAGCAGTCGCAGGAGCGTCGGCGGGGCCGGGATGTGCAGGACCGCGGTCGTCGCGAACGCCGCGCCGGCCAGGACGGCGACGACAGCGAGCAGGACGACGGCGGCGCGGAGCGCGGAGCGCCCCGGTCGCGTGCGCCGGGACGGCGGTTCGGTCATGACGGGAACCCATCGTCGGGGAATCCGATGATGGCATGCCGGACGCCCGTCCGGTAAGCCTGCACGGCCCGCGGCGGTCGGCCCGGAGGCGACCCGCCCGCGGGCGCAGCGGTAGCGTGGCCAGGTGATCCGGGCCGGACGTGCGATGATCCGTCGTCGTATGTCCGGCGCACCGGATCGTCGCATCGCTGCCCAGCGAGGGAAGGACCGCAGCATGACAGCCTCCGACCGTCACCTTCACGACGCTGGACCGTCGGTTCCGGCGGACAGCGGCGACTCGGAAGGCTATGCCAGGGGCCTGAGCCCGCGCACCATTCAGATGATCGCCATCGGCGGCGCGATCGGCACCGGCCTGTTCTACGGCGCGGGCGGCGCGATCGAGCAGGCCGGGCCCGCCCTGATCCTGGCGTACCTGGCGGCGGGCCTTGCCATCTTCGTGATCATGCGGGCGCTCGGCGAGCTGTTGACCTACCGGCCGATTTCGGGCAGTTTCGCCGAGTACGCGCACGAGTTCCTCGGCCGCTTCGCCGGTTTCGTGACCGGCTGGTCGTACTGGGCGGTCTGGGTGGCCACCTGCATGGCCGAGATCACCGTGGCGGGCAAGTACGTGGAGTACTGGTTCGACATCGCGCCGTGGGTCACCGCCTTGGTCGTGCTCGCGGTGATGTTCGGCGCCAACCTGATCTCGGTGCGGCTGTTCGGCGAGGGCGAGTTCTGGTTCTCCACCATCAAGGTGACCGCGATCGTCGGCATGATCCTGCTCGGCATCGGCGTGCTGCTGTTCGGTTTCGGGCACGCGACCAATCCCACCGTCACCAACCTGTGGGCCGATGGGGGCGTGTTCCCCAACGGCTTCGGTCAGTCGTTGCTCGTGTTGCAGATCGTGCTGTTCGCCTACGTCGGCGTGGAGCTGGTCGGCGTCACCGCCGGCGAGGCGCGCGATCCCCGCACGACCCTGCGCAAGGCGATCAATACGCTGCCCTTCCGGATCGGGCTGTTCTATGTCGGCGCGCTCGTGGTGATCATGTCGGTGTCCAGCTGGCGCAACTTCCACGCGGGCAAGAGCCCGTTCGTGGAGGTCTTCGAACTGATCGGCATCCCGGGCGCGGCGGGCATCGTCAACTTCGTGCTGCTCACCGCGGCACTGTCGTCGTGCAACTCGGGGATCTACTCGACCGGCCGCATGCTGCGCACCTTGTCGCTGCGCGGCGAGGCGCCCGCCCGGCTGAACAAACTGAGCGCGAACGCGGTGCCCTATGTCGGGATCACCGTATCGGCGGCGGCGATGGTGATCGGCGTGATCGTCAACATCATCTCCCCGGACAAGGCCTTCGCCTACATCACCTCGGTGTCGACCATCGGCATCATCTTCGTCTGGGGCGTCATCCTGGTCTGCCACCTGATCTACCGCGCCAAAGTCGCCCGCGGCGAGCTGCCCGCGAGCGACTACCGGCTGCCCGGCGCGCCCTACACCACGGTGCTCGCGCTGGCGTTCCTCGGTTTGGTGGTCGTGCTGCTGCTGTTCACCGACAGCGGGCGTACGGCGCTGGTCGTCGGCGTGGTGTGGGCGGTGCTGGTGTCGGCCGGGTACTTCGCGCTGCGCAAACTGGTCAGCGCAGGCACGCCGACCGACGCCGCGCGCACCAGCTGACGGCCGGTTTCCACTAGGCGGCGAGGAAGAGCGCGGCGGCCCCGATCGTCTCCACCGCGCCGTAGAACCAGGTGGGATAGAAGGCCGTGCGCTCGTCGAGCACGGCCGACACCACCCGTCCCAGGGCCATTCCCGCCAGTGCCGCGCCGATCGCGACCATGATCCCGCCGCGCAGCGCTGCGAGGTCGAGGGCGGCTACCGCGAGCACGGCCGCCATCGCCAGTCCGAAGCCGCCGTAGACGGCGCGCACCTCGTAGCGCGCGCTCGGTTCGGTGAGCCGGATGCCGAACGGCCGGATCAAAGCGACGGGCGCGGCAAGCGCGTAGACACCCATACCCAGGAAGAACACGCCGACTATCACGCAAACGGCCTGCGCCACTGCGACCTCCAGATTCTTGTGCGGTCGAAAAGCCGAGCTTGCTCCAGGAGTGGTGCCGAACGCTTCCGAAAACCCGCTGCCTCGATCAGGCACTCATCGAACGCCGGGGCATCATCGTCGCGGTGACGAGCATGACGACGGCCATCGCCGCGATCGCGACGAAGACCAGATGCACCGCCGAGGCCAGTGTGGCGGGCTCCGGGTGATCGGTGTGGCCGACGCGCGAGTTCACGATCGCACCGAACACCGCCACGCCCACCGCGCTGCCGATCGAGCGCGCGAACATATTGGCCGAGGTGACCACGCCCCGCTCGGTCCATTCGGCGCTGGTCTGCGCGGCGATCAGAGTCGGGGTCGCGACCAGTCCCATGCCGGTGCCGATCACGAAGCAGGACGCGGCGACCTGCCACAGCGTGGAGTGCTGCGTGATGAGCAGTGTGCTGGCAGCGCCGAGGGCGGCCAATCCGCTGCCGATCAAGGCAGTGGTGCGGAAGCCGAGGCGTAGGTACACCTTTCCGGCTTGGGACGCGGCCAGCGGCCACCCCAGCGTCAGCGCGCCGACCGTGAGGCCCGCGACCAGCGCCCCGGTGCCGAGCACGCCCTGGGTGAAGGTGGGGACATAGGAGGTCGCACCCAGTACGACGGCGCCGATCAGCACCGACGCCGAACTGCTGGCGATCACCACGCGCCGGGTGAACACCCACAGCGGCAGGATCGGATTCCGCGCTCGGCGTTCCACCAACCCGAACAGCACGAGCACGCCCGCGCCGCTCGCGAAGATCGCGATGCTCGCCGGAGACGACCATGCCCATGCCTGACCGCCTTCGAGCAGTCCGAGGATCAACGCGCCCGCGCCGACGGTCAGCAGCGCCGCGCCCAGATAGTCGACGCTCTGCCGCTGCCGGGGCGCGCTCTCGGCGAAGTTGCGCACCAGCATCCATGCGGCGAGCGCGGAGAGCGGAAGGTTGATCAGGAAGATCCAGCGCCAGCTGACGTACTCGGCGAACAGCCCGCCCAGCAGCGGGCCCGCCACGCTCGACATGGCCCACACACTGGCCAGATACCCCTGCACCTTGGCGCGTTCGGACAGCGTGTACAAGTCGCCCGCGATCGTCATCGTCATCGGCTGGATCGCTCCCGCGCCGATGCCCTGGACGGCGCGGAAGACGATCAGTCCGAGCATGCTGGTCGCGACCCCGCACAGCAGCGAACCCAGGGCGAACATCGCGATGCCGAACAGGATCACCGGTTTGCGGCCCACGGTGTCGGCGAGCTTGCCGTAGATCGGCACCGTCACCGCCTGCGCCAGCAGATAGATGGAGAACAGCCAGGGGAACTGCGCGAAGCCGCCGAGACTGTCGGTGATGGTGAGCACCGCCGTGGCGATGACCGTCGAATCGAGCGCGACCAGCGCGGTGGCCAGCATGAGCGAGCCGAGAATGGCGCCGCGCTCGGATCGGAACCCCACGGATACCGTCACGGTCTCGGTCGCCATCCGCGGCCCCTCTCGTTCGCCTGTCTAACCACCTCGAACGACCGTATCCGCTGCCCGACTATTCCCGCATGGAGTTTTTTCCGTCCTCCGAACCGGGAAAGGGCTGCTCACCGGGTCTCCGGGTGAGCAGCCCCGCTCCGCATCAGTGCGACAGGTCCGCTCCGGTCGGCGGCGGCTCGGCTTCCAGTACCGCGAGTTCCTGGTCGGTGAGCAGCCGCGAGCGGATCAGGAACCGCACGCCTTCGGGCGCTTCCAGGGAGAATCCGCTGCCTCGGCCGGGCACCACGTCGACGGTGAGATGGGTGTGGCGCCAGTAGTCGTACTGGTCGGCGCTCATCCAGAACGGGGTGTCCGCCGCCGGATACCCGAGCAGCACGTCCGACGCGCCGACCCGGAACTCGCCGCGCGGATAGCACATCGGCGAGCTGCCGTCGCAGCAGCCGCCGGACTGATGGAACATCACCGGACCGTGCTGTTCGATCAGTCGGTGCAGCAGCGCTTCGGCGGCCCCGCTGAACTCGACGCGGTGGACCGGATCCGGCATCAGAAGAACCCGAGCTTGTCCGGCGAGTAGCTGACCAGCAAGTTCTTGGTCTGCTGGTAGTGATCGAGCATCATGCGGTGGTTCTCGCGTCCGATGCCTGATTTCTTGTAGCCGCCGAACGCGGCGTGCGCGGGGTAGGCGTGGTAGCAGTTGGTCCACACCCGGCCCGCCTTGATCTGGCGGCCCAGGCGGTAGGCGGCGTTGATGTCGCGAGTCCACACGCCCGCGCCCAGGCCGTAGAGGGTGTCGTTGGCGATCTTCAGCGCCTCGTCGGTGGAGTCGAACGTGGTCACCGACACCACCGGTCCGAAGATCTCTTCCTGGAAGATCCGCATGTCGTTGCGACCGGAGAAGATCGTCGGCTCGACGTAGTAGCCGCCGGGGAACTCCTCGACCTTGCGCGGACCGCCGCCGGTGAGTACCTCGGCGCCTTCCTGGCGGCCGATGTCGATGTAGGACATGATCTTCTCGAACTGGTCGTTGCTGGCCTGCGCGCCGATCATGGTGGCCTGGTCGAGCGGGTTGCCGCTGACGATGGACTTGGTCCGTTCGACGCACCGAGCGATGAACTCGTCGTAGATCGAGGAGTGGATCAGCGCGCGGGACGGACAGGTGCACACCTCGCCCTGATTGAGCGCGAACATCACGAAGCCCTCCACGGCCTTGTCCAGGAAGGCGTCGTCGTCGGCCATGATGTCGGGCAGGAAGATGTTGGGGCTCTTGCCGCCCAGCTCGAGGGTGACCGGGATGATGTTCTCGCTGGCGTACTGCATGATCAGCCTGCCGGTGGTGGTCTCGCCGGTGAAGGCGACCTTGGCCACGCGCGGGCTGGCGGCCAGCGGCTTGCCCGCCTCGACGCCGAAGCCGTTGACCACGTTCAGCACTCCGGGCGGCAGCAGGTCGGCGATCAACTCGACCACCTTCAGGATGGAGGCCGGGGTCTGTTCGGCGGGCTTGAGCACCACCGCGTTGCCCGCGGCCAGTGCGGGCGCGAGCTTCCAGGTGGCCATCAGGATCGGGAAGTTCCACGGGATGATCTGCCCGACCACGCCGAGCGGTTCGTGGAAGTGGTAGGCGATGGTGTCGGCGTCGATTTCGCTGATCCCGCCTTCCTGGGCGCGGACCGCCCCGGCGAAGTAGCGGAAGTGATCGACCGCCAGCGGCAGGTCGGCGGCCAGCGTCTCGCGCACCGGCTTGCCGTTCTCCCAGGTCTCGGCGACCGCGAGCGCCTCGAGGTTGTCCTCGATCCGGTCGGCGATCTTGTTGAGGATGTTGGCTCGTTCCGTCGTCGACGTCGCGCCCCACGCGTCGGCCGCCCGGTGCGCGGCGTCCAGGGCCAGGTCGATGTCGGCGGCCGAGGACCGCGCGACCTCGCAGAACGTCTGGCCGTCCACCGGCGAGGGATTCTCGAAGTAGCGGCCCTCCACCGGGGCGGTCCACTCACCGCCGATGAAGTTGTCGTAGCGCGCGGCGAATTCGACGACGCTGCCCTCGGTTCCCGGCTTCGCGTAGCTCATGGCGGGTGACTCCTCGCTGGTTGCGGACGTGATGCGCACGGCGGGTCGGCCGTGATGCGGGTCACTATGCCCCGCGAGGGTTGACGAAACGTTGAGGCGCGCGAACTCAGTCGCGCAGCGCGCCGTGCAACCGGGCGGTCGCGAGCGCGCGGCGACCGTCGCCCGGGGGAAGCAAGCGCAGCGCGTGTTCGTGGATCTCGATGTCGTACGGTGCGCGCTCGCCGTAACGCAGCGCGTGCTCGGCGTTTCCGCTGGACAGCACCGCGGTGCGCACCCCGACTTCCAGATACTCGCGCCACTGCACGATGCCCGGCGTGTCCGAGTCCGGCAGCAAGGGGCCGCGATACAGCTCCACCGCCGTGGCGGTGTCGCCCGCTTCGAGCGCCGCGAGCACGTCCACGGCGTCACACGACAGCGGGCTGACCAGCTGATAGACCCGGCTGGTGATGTCGCCGCCGGTGGCGCGCCGCAGGTAGGACATCTCCGATTTGAGCGTGCTCGCCCCGACCGGCCGGTCGCCGTACACCGCGAAGTGCAGGCGTTCGTGGGTGAAGCCCTCGGGCTCGAGCGCCAGCAGCGTCAGTATCTCCAGGTGCCTCGGGCGGAGCCGTACGGGCGCGCCGTCCCGGATCAGGCGGGCGGCGCCGAGGCAGGTCAGCCGGACCCCGGGCGCGGCCATCCGGTGGTGCAGCTTGGTCTCGATGGCGGTGACCAGGGTACGGGCGGTGGACAAGGCCAGCGGGTGGGCGCGGTCCCAGGTGGTGGACAGGTCGAGCACGCCGAGCTGGCGACCGTCCGCGGCGCGGATGGGCGCGCAGTAACAGACCCAGCCGTGCAGGGCGGCGACCAAGTGCTCGGCGGAGAACACGGTGTGCGGCCGTTCGGTGCGCAGCGCCAGCGACAGCGCGTTCGTGCCCATGTGCGCCTCGTCCCAGCGCCCGCCCGGCGCGAAGTTCACCTGTTCGGCGCGGCGGCGCATCACCGGACCGCCGCGCGACCACAGGATGGTCCCGGTCTCGTCGGTGATCGCCGCGACGTAGCCCGCGCCCTCGGTGATGTCGCGCAACTGCTCGGTCAGCTCGGAGACCGGTGTGCGCAAAGGGGATTCGGCCCAGCGGGCGGTGACGTCGGCCTCGGCGAGTGGTGCGTGTTCGCACGCCGGATCGACGGTGCGCAGCGACCGCAGCCACGATTGCGCCACTTCGCTGCGCAGCGCGGAATCGCCCTGCGGTGTCCCGGCGGGTATCCATCGGGACCACTCTTGTTCCAGTGCAGCGCGTTGCTGCGAGAGGGAACTGCGCTGTGCCATCTCGCGGATCCTGTGTCTTCGCTCCGATCGTCTCCGTGCCCTCCCATCATGCCCCAGCGCAGGGCCGGGCATCCCGTTTCGGCCGCACGGTCCACCGGGCTGGACGACGGCTGCCGACGGTCGGATCGCCGCGTTCGGCTCGGCTGGCGGTGAACGAGCGCGCGCCCAGGGAATCCCGGCGGCCCGACCGGCGATCGGTGTGCGGCCGTTTCGCGGCGGCCGCACACCGAACCGGCCGATTACGGCGTGGAGAAACCGATCAGCGCACCGATGCCCGCACCGATCGGGATGGTGACCAGCGCGCCGACCCCGCCGAGGAAGAAGCCGATCACGGCGCCGATCCCCGCGCCGATGAGAGCGCCGATCCCGGCGTTGTACTGCTTGCGGGCGAGCGTCTCGTCCTCGCCGACGAACTGGTTGAGACGCTCGTTGGTGGCCGGCGAGCCCACCGGCGTCACCGTGAGGGTGCGGCCGGCGTCGGTGATCGCCGGGGCCAGCCCGTGGGCCGCGCCGGAAGCCTGGAACGCCAGGGGCAAGGTCGCGACGACCTGTCCTGTTTCGCTCCGCAGCTCGACCGCCCTGGCGTCGGCCGTCAACGCGAAGGTGCCCGCGTCGAGGGTGGTGACCACCCCCGTTCCGTCGGCGCCGGGAGCCGAGGTGAAACCGATGCCCTGCTCGACACCGTGCACGCTGACCTGTGCAGGCGCCGCGGGCTGGGCGTGCGCGACGCCCGTCGCTATTCCGGTGGCCCCGACCGCGAGTAGGGCGGTTGCGGCGAATCTATTGACTCTCATCGTATTTCCCCACTTAGTCGTGTCGGCCACGAGTGCCGACGAATCCCCAAGATGCCGGTTCTCGGCCCCACCCATTCTGGCCGTAGCGGTATCCCGAAGCAATCGTTCTGCGAATTCCACGGAAAAATCCGTGCTGGGCTCGCGGCGGATACGCGCACGAATTATATGGGGAACGCGGTGTTTTGGATGATGCGAGTCGGCTGATTGCCACACAGATGCTATTGCTTTGCAGCGGTGCGAGATTCGATTCGAACATCGGAATATTCCCGCGAAAAGACAGTAGCAGAAACCGATTCGGTCGACAGTGGCACCCGGAGCGCTGCCAGGATGCTGGGTCGGTCATGCAACTGCACTCAGCCACCGCTTCCGGATGGATAGGCGTGGCCCCGACCGGGCCGCCGTCGTGGAGTATGCCGTGTGGTGGAGAGTATGCCGTGCCGAGATCGCCGCCGGAATCGGCGGATCGTCTCGAACGCGGTGGCAGGTGATTCCGGGTCACGCGCGCACGATGTCGCGACGAGGGCGCGGAGCCGGAATCACCTGGCCGACTGCGTGGGAGTGTTCCCGCTCAGAACGCGCTGCCGGAGCCGGGCAGCAGCCAGGCGATGCCGGGCCAGACGCCGAACGGGCTGCCCCAGTAGCCGAACGGGCTACCCCAGTATCCGTAGCCGCCCCACCCGCCGTAACCACCCCAACCGCCGTAGCCGCCGCGGCCCCACCCGCCGTGGCGGTGCCAGCCGCCGTGGATCTCCTCGGCCTGACTCGTCTGCGCCACGGTCGGCTGCGCCACGGCAGGTGCGGCGACCGCGGGCGCGGCGACCGCGGCGACCGGGGTCAGCGCGAGCGCGGCGACCATCGCCACCCGGACAACCGCTTGCCGGACGCGTCCGGTCTCGACGTCGTGAATCATCGGTGCTTCCTCACTTCGGTATGTCTTCCTCCGGTCGGTGACCGATTCGAAAGGTCATCGACCCAATCTCACCATCATGCATCGTACCGTTGAATAACGGCACACTCAATGTGGTTCGATCGTGCGAATACTCGCGGCACGCATGTCCACGCTCGTACCGCGCGCTCACGCTGGGTACCGTCGGGGCAGCGGACACTCGAGAGGAGTCGACTGATGGCGACCAGTGCCGACGTGCTGACCGACGCGTACGAGCGGATCCGGGAGGTGGTGCACGAAGCGGTGGACGGACTGGGGGAGGACATCCTCGCCCAGCGGATCGATGCGGGCGCCAACTCGATCGCGTGGCTGATCTGGCACCTGACCCGCGTGCAGGACGACCACATCGCCGATGTGGCAGGCCTCGAGCAGGTGTGGAGCGCCAAGGGCTGGTACGACCGCTTCGGTCTGCCCATCGACAAGGGCGCGACCGGCTACGGTGACCAGCCCGCCGACGTGGCGGTCGTCCGAGCGCCTGCCGAGTTGCTCACCGGGTACTACGACGCGGTGCACGAACAGACGCTGCGCTTCCTCCGGACGCTCGCGGACGGCGATCTGGACCGCGTCGTCGACATCCGATGGGATCCGCCGGTGACGCTGGGTGTGCGGCTGGTCAGCGTGATCTCCGACGATTTGCAGCACGCGGGCCAAGCGGCGTTTCTGCGCGGCGTGCTGGAACGGACGACCTGACCGGCACCGGGAAGTCGGCGGCCCGCGCACGGCCCGCGCCGTGCCGTAAGTTGATGCGCCACAAGCCGAATGTTCACAGAGAGTGCCGCCGTGGTCGTGAAGAGTGTTCTGGTCGGTGCCGCCGTGCTCCTTGTCGTGGGAGTCGTCGTGCTCACGGTGGTCGGCGCCCACTGGTACGTATGGCGGCGCCTCGTGCGGGACACGACCACGGCGGAGTCCCGCGCGCGGCGCGTCGGCACCGCCCTCCTGCTGGCGGGCCCGTTGCTGCTGTTGGGCACGGCGGTGGCGGAATTGGCGTCCGCTCCGTTCGCGATGATCCGGATCGTCGCCTGGCCCGGCTATCTGTGGGGCGCGTTGTTCGTGTACCTGCTGCTGGCGCTGGCGGTCGGCGAGCCGATTCGTGCCCTGGCGCTGCGCTGGTTCGATCGGGGCCGGGCGGAAGGGGAACCGAAGACTCCCGCGGAAACCGGACCCGCGCCGAAGTCGGCGGCGGGGACTGGGTCCGCGCCGGAATCGCCGGCGGGGACGGGATCTTCGCCGGTACCCCTGGCAGGAGTTGGTCCAGGACCGGACTTTTCGGCGGAAACCGGGTCGGGGCCGAAGTCGTCGGTGGGCGCTGGCCCGGAGTTGCTCGGTGCAGCCGAATCCGCGCCGGAATCCCAGGCAGGAACCGTGTCCCCGCCGCCTCGGGTCCCGCGCCGCGTCTTCGTCGCGCGGATGGTGAGCGGCGCCGCCGTCGTCGCCGCGGCGACCACCGTCGGCATCGGCGCCCACGGCGTGCTCGACGGACCCGGTGTCAAGCGCATCGCCGTGCCGCTGGCGAAATTGCCGCGCCGAGCGGACGGTTTCCGCATCGCGGTGGTCAGCGACGTGCATCTGGGCCCGATCCTGGGCCGCGGCTTCGCCGAACGCGTGGTGCGAACCGTCAACGACACCGGTCCCGACCTCATCGCGGTCGTCGGTGACCTGGTGGACGGCAGCGTCGAACACCTCCGCTCCGCCGTCGAACCGCTGGCCGGGCTGCGTGCCCGCCACGGCGCGTTCTTCGTGACCGGGAACCACGAGTACTTCTCCGGCGCCGAGCAGTGGGTGCGGCATGTCCAGGAACTCGGCATGCACCTGCTCGCGAACGCCCGCGTCGAGCTGCCCGGATTCGACCTGGCCGGCGTGAACGACGTGCAGGGCGAGCGAACCGGACAGGGCCCGGACTTCGGCAAGGCGCTCGGCGACCGCGACCGCACGCGCACCGCCGTACTGCTGGCGCACCAGCCCGTGCTGATCGAGGACGCGGTGGCGCACGGCGTCGATCTACAGCTGTCCGGCCACACCCACGGCGGCCAGCTCTGGCCCGGCAATTACCTTGCGGCACTGGCCAATCCGACCGTCGCCGGGTTGGAGCGGTACGGCGACACCCAGCTGTACGTCTCCAGGGGAGCCGGGGCATGGGGTCCGCCGGTGCGGGTCGGCGCCCCGTCGGACATCACCGTGGTGGAACTCGTGTCGCTGCAGGCCTGACCGCGTGGCCCGCCGTCAGCCGAACAAACCGCCCAGCACACCGCCGCTCTGGCCGGCTTCCTGCCCGCCGCCGGTGCCTCCGACGAAACCGCCCGGCGGCAGCTCCGACGGCTGCACGATGACGAAGCCGCGTCCGGAGAACGACAACGTCATCCCCTCGCCGGTGCTGCGGCCCATCAGCCTGCCCAGCCCGAACGAATCATTGCGTTTGATGCCCGTCTGCAGGCTCGACGACCAGGCCACCGCCGCCTGCGGATCGGCGTAGGTCGGCTGGTCGACGTTGAGCACCACGGGCGTGCCGTGCGTGGTGATGGCGATGCGGCCACGGCCGGTGAAGACACAGTTGAACAACCCGGCGTTGCTGGCGAACCCGGCGGCGCCCTGCACCATCCGGATGTCGTAACGCAGGCCGGAATCGAAGGCGAGCACGTTCGCGCCGTTGATGGTGAGGCCGTCGGTGCCGTCCAGGTCGATGGTGTGCACGTCGGCGGCGCCGTTGGCGACGAACAGGTCGCCACGCCCGGACACCTTCATCAGCGGCACGCCCTCACCGGTCAGCCGCTGCTGGATCGCCCGGCCGATCCCGCCCGCGCCGAGCGCGTGGAACTGCAGATCACCCTGGTAGGCGACCATTGATCCGGCGCGAGCCATGACCTCGCCGTTGACGGCCACCTTGATCATCTTGCCGCCCTGCTTCTGGATGCCCGCGCCGGTGACTTCGGCGTGGCTGGGGGCGAACAGTTCGCTCTGCATCGGCAGCGCTCCTTGCTGAGGTGAGGGCATCGGTGGTGGCGGCACCGCGGCGGCGGGTGCGGAATAGGACGGTTGCGGTGGATAGGCGGGCGGGGGCGGCGGCTGGTACGCCGGAGCCGGAGCAGGTTGGTACGCAGGGGGCGGCGCGGGTCGATATGCCGGTGGGGGAGTGGGCGCCGGGGCCGGCTCGTCATCGATGTTCACGCCGAAAGCCGTTGCGATACCGGCCAAGCCGTTGTCGTACCCTTGGCCGACCGCGCGCACTTTCCACCCGCCGCCGCGGCGATAGATCTCCACGCACACCACGGCGGTCTCGGTGCTCAACCCCGTCATCGGAAAGGCGAGCGTGCCCGACGAACCCGCGATGGTGGCGCGCAGCGAGCCCGCGGCGGCGAACGTGGGGGGACCGCTGCCGTCCAGGCTCGCGGTGACCACGACGCGGTCCACGTCACCTGGCAGCGCGCCGGTCTGGATGTCCACCACATCGCCCGCGCCTCGGCCGTGCCGGTAGGTGACGCCAGGGGCGACCGGTTGATTGAAGAACACGAAATCGGCGTCGGAGCGCACACGCCCCGCCGAGTTCAGCAACAGCGCCGATACGTCGACGGGAGCCGAGCAGGTGACGGTCACCGTCAGCCGGTCGCCGGGCGCGGGGCGGTTCTCACCGCGGGCGAGGTCGGTCACGGCAGGCCGTCCGATCCGCGGCGGCGTCCTCGGGTTGACATGCGATTCACGGGCTCCAGTGTGTCGTGCGCCCGCAACCAGCGCCACACACGTACCCGAACCGGGCATCTACCAGGTGTTTTCGTCGTCACGCAGGCTGCGACGGCCCCCGCGACCCGAAAGAGCCCGGCCGGGTCCGCCGGGCTCTCGCGGGGTCAGAGGACTTCGGCGTACATGGTGCCGTCGAGGATGCCGAATTCGACCTGTCCCGGGAACAGGGGCAGTGCGCCGGTGGCGTGCTTGCTGTGGTTGAGCGCGATCGTCTCGGTGGCCCACCGGTGCAACGGTTCGGGTAGCCGCAGAACCCGGTGGTCGGTGCAGCGAACGTAGGGATAGGTGATCTCGCCCGGCCGGGCGAGCGGGTTGTGGATGTCGAGCGAGGCGATGTCCAGGACCAGGCCGGTCTGCTTGGCGGAGGCGACGGTCGGTGGCTGCAGTTCGATGTCGTCCATGACCGAAGACGGTAGCTCGAAGGATGCCCAAAGCGGGTGATTCCCGCTGAATGTCCTTTGGATTTCATGGGGAGTGGGGGACGGCGAGGTTCATCGAATCGGGTGAACCCCACCGCTACCACCAGCGATCGCGGCAGGCTTGGGCGTGCCGGTGCCGCGCCGGAAGTCCCGGAGCCACCGGGACGGTGACGAGCCTAAGCGACGCTGAAGATTCGCGGGTGCGTTTCCGTCGAATCGGCAGGAGTTGCCGACGGGCCCGCATCCGGTGGCGACCGGTCGGTAACCGCCGTCGGAATGTCCGGTTTCCGGCAGTGCGGCTTAGTATGCCTGCGGCGTGAAACAAGCTGTGCGCGTTGCGTATCCGGCACGGCTGCGTGCTGTTCTGTTTACTTCAGGAGGGTTGGAAGACGTGCTCTATGTAGTCATCGCGGCCATTGTCGTGGCATTGCTGGCCGTGTCGGCCGTGGCGATGGTGTGGGATCCGCGCCGTAGTGCGGAGTCGGACGAATACGACTACGAGTACGACATGAACGAGGACGACGCCTCGGCGGACGAGTACGCCCGCCAGCGCGGTGTCGAATGGCCGCGCAAGCAGAGCGTCTGATCGACGGGAACGGCCGCCCTACCGGCGGTGGCGTGGCGCCCAGCCGAATGTGGCTGGGCGCCTTTTCCGGTCACGCCACGGTGAAGTCGCGCCAGGACGCGTGCAGGCCCTGCCCGCGCAGCGACGTGCTGCGCCCGTCTTCGATCGGATGCAGGGTGATGATGCCGAAACCGATCTGAACCGTCTCCGGCAGTTGAGCCGCGCGCGCGACGTACACCGGAGCATCGTCGACGTACCAGCCCGCGGTGCCCGCGGCCCGGTCGATGGTGACGGCGTAACGGTGGAACTCGCCGGGCTTGATGCCGACCCCGGCCAGGGGCGCGTGCACCACGTGGGTGAAAGCCTCTTCCGCCGGGACGACGCCCGGCACGAACAGCCGTTCGTGGATGGCGTACGCCTGCCTGCTGGTCGCGATCAGGTCGAAGACCTGGGCGCTGCTCATGTCGAGGACGTTGAACGC
Source organism: Nocardia araoensis NBRC 100135 (assembly GCF_000308435.1). Lineage (GTDB taxonomy): Bacteria > Actinomycetota > Actinomycetes > Mycobacteriales > Mycobacteriaceae > Nocardia > Nocardia araoensis. The sequence continues at coordinate 32,974 of NZ_BAFR01000084.1, forward strand.
CGCGAAGCCGTCCCGGTAGTCCTCGCCGGTGGCGCCGATGTTCTCCGCCGCCATCTCCACCGCGAAGGTCCGCGGTCCGCCGGTGAGATCGAAGGTTTCGGTCGACACCAGCAGATGCTTCGGGTTGTCCAGGATCTGCACCTCGGCATGGGATCGGGTGAAGGCGTCGATCCGGACCGACACGGCGCCATCGCCGACCTCGGTGCGTGCCGCCGGGTCGGCGTAGCGCCAAGCCTGGTCCGGCCCGAGCGGCACTTCGAGGAAGCGCCACCGGTCTTCGCGTAGATCCGGTCCGCTCAGGTCGTCGTATGTCATCGCGGCAGTTACCTTTCAGCCGTTTCGTTCGGTGGGATCCGATAGGTCGTCCTCGGTCGCCCGGCGGCGCAGGGGGGTCACGACACCGTTCGACGATCCGGACTTGTAGCCGACACCGCCGAGCAGCAGACGTTCCTCCGTCAGCCGCGGTCGCAGCGCGGGGCCCATCGGCCACCAGTCGTCGAGTTCGACCAGACCGGGCTCGATCAGTTCCAGATCGCCGAAGTACGAGGCGATCTGCTCCCGGGTGCGGTACCAGCCGGAGCCCAGACCCATCTCGGTGAAACGCCGTTGCAGCTCGATGGCCATCTCGTGCGCCTCGCCGCCGTCGGCGGGATCGTAGAAATGCGTGATCGCGACATAGGATCCGGCGGGCAGCGCATCGATGTACTGGCGCATGATCCCCGCCGGATCGAGATCGTCGTCGACGTGATGCAGGATGCCGCAGAGGATCAGCGCCAGTGGGCGGGTGAGGTCGAGGTGCTTGGTGACCTCGGAGTGCGCCAGCAGGGTTTTCGGCGCGGTCAGATCCGCGGGCACGAAGTGAGTGAACTCGTTGCGCTCGAGCAGCACGCGGCCGTGGATGTTGCACACCGGATCGTTGTCGACGTACACCACGCGCGCCGCGGGATTCTGCTGTTGCGCGATCTCGTGCGTGTTGCCGACCGTCGGCAGACCGGCCCCGATGTCGAGGAATTGGTCGATGCCGACGGTGCCGGCCAGGTAACGCACCACGCGGTGCAGCCAGCGGCGGTTCATGCGGGCCACATCGCTCTGCCGCGGCGCGACTTCGGCGACCCGGTCGCGCACGTAGCGGTCGACTTCGTAGTTGTCCTTGCCACCGAGGGTGGCGTCGTAGACGCGGGCGATGCTCGCGCGTGTCGTGTCCACGCCTACCGGCGCGCGGACACCGGTCTGGGGAGCGGGATCGGACATGGAGACCTCTCTCTAGTTTCCGTCGCCTGGCTCACCAGCCTAGGGACCGCCGAATCGGCGAGCAATCCGGGCGGATGCGTTCGGCCAGTGCTGATTTCATGGACCGATGGCGGGCGTGCCGAGCGCGACCGAGTAGGGGAACCGGTCGGTATTCATTGCTCGCGCGAGGCCACTCGGGACGCGCCGGGCCGGTGCAGCACCCGTCCGGGCAGCCACCCGCCCTGGACATGCGTCACGCGCCACCAGTCGATGTGCACCTCCACCGCCTCGACAGGCGTGGACAAGAACGGCTCGATCTGCGGCTCCTTTCGTAACAACGCCCGGAACGTCTCCTCCCGCTCGCTCGCTCCGGTGCGGACCACGGCCGTGCCGAGGCCTTGGGCGAACGGGTCGAAGAATCCGTCCGGGACGACCTTGACGCCGATGCTGGAATTGGCGCGCAGACCCTCCAGCGTCCGTCCGCCCGACTCGAGCACGAGCGTCAAGCGGAACGGATCGCCGTCCAGTTCGGCGAAGAACGCGTTCGAGCACCAGTTCACGCCCGCCTTCGACGTGGCGAGGTCGATGCTGGTGCAGCCGAGGACGCCGGTCAGCTTGTCCTGGATGTCCTGATCGGTGATCTGCGCGTCGTGCGATGTCATGTCGGGCTCCGGAGTGGGGGACGGGTTCAGGTTCTGCGGCCGACGCCGCCGAGCATGAGACGTTCATCGGGCCACGGCGTGCGCAGCGCGGGGCCGCCGGGCCACCATTCGTGCAGTTCCACCAGTCCCGGTGGAACCATCTCCAGACCGTCGAAGAATGCCTGGATCTCCGCGCGGGTGCGCCACCGGCCGGTGCCGAGGCCTCCGTCGTGCAGCGCCCGTTCGGCCAGTCTCGCGACTGCGTGCAACTGTTGGTTCTCGGCGGCCGGATCGAAGAAGTGGCTGATCATCACGTAGGATCCCGGGGCGAGGCGATCGATGTACCGCCGCATGATTCCCGCGGGGTCCCGGTGGTCGTCGACGTGATGCAAGGTGCCGCACTGCATCAGCAGCACCGGCCGGGTCAGGTCGAGGTAGCCGTTGACCGCCGGATCGTCCATGACCTCGTCCGGCCGGGTCAGATCCAGGTCGAGGAAGTGGGTGCGTTCGTTGGCTTCCAGCAGCTTCCGCCCGCGCGCGGCGCAGATCGGGTCGTTGTCCACGTAGACCACCGCGACCTCGGCGCCGAGTTCCTGCGCGACCTCGTGGGTGTTCTTCTGCGTGGGCAGTCCGCTGCCCAGATCGAGGACCTGGTCGACGCCCGCCGACCGCGTGACATACCGGACCACCCGCTCGAGCCAGCGCCGATTCGCGGCGCCGACCTCGTCCTGGTGCGGCACCGCCCTCTTCAAGTGCTGGTACACCTGCCGGTCGGACTCGAACCAGTCCGTCCCGCCGAGGGCGTAGTCGTACACCCGTGCGATACTGGGTATCTCCGGGTCCACCCCCGCCAGGCGGGTCGATCCCTCTGCCGACGTCATGGCGCTCCTCCTCCGCGTGGCCACCGTCGGGGGCGACTCTACGCACAGCCGTCCCGGCTCGCCCGGGAATCCGGTCAGGATATTGCGTTGGCGCTCTTGTGAATCCGAACGTGCGCACCCGATTCGCGGCACGCGCTCGCGTCTGGGCCGGTGTCCGGGTACGGCCGAGTAGGATCGTCAGCCGACGTTCCGACAGCTGTGATGGTGGAGGCACTACGCCGCGCGGTCTAACCCCCGATCGGCCGGAGGCATGCATGACCAACGACGAGGACAGTGGTGACAACGCCGAATTCCCTGCGGCAGAACGGGGTCCGACGGTGCTGCGGATCGCGCTCGGCAGCCGCTTGCGTCAGCTGCGCGAGGGCTGCGGGATCAGCAGGGAGGCCGCGGGCGACGCGATCCGAGGATCGCACGCCAAGATCAGCCGCCTGGAGCTGGGCCGGACCGGGTTCAAGGAACGCGATCTGCACGACCTGCTGAGCCTCTACGGCGTTGTCGACCCCGCTGAACGCGAAACGTACTTGGAACTGGCTCGGCGGGCCAACGACCCGGGGTGGTGGCAGCACTACAGCGATCTGCTCCCGGCGTGGTTCGAGACCTACATCGGCCTCGAACAGGCCGCCACCACGATCCGAACCTATGAGGCGCAGTTCGTCCCCGGGCTGCTGCAGACGGCCGATTACGCGCGCGCGGTGATCCAGCTCGGCAACACCGACGAGACCGAACGCCGCGTCGCCATCCGCATGCGCCGCCAGCAGATCCTCTACCGGGCCTCCGCGCCCACGCTATGGGCGGTCATCGACGAGAACGCGCTACGCAGACCCGTCGGCGGCGTGGAGGTGCTGCGTGAACAGATCGAGCATCTGGTCACCATGGCCGACCGTCCCAGTATCCGGCTCCAAGTGCTGCCGTACGCGGCGGGCGGGCACTCCGCCGCGGGCGGTCCGTTCAGCATCCTTCGGTTCCCCGAGCCCGAACTGGCCGACATCGTCTACACCGAGCAGCTCACCAGCTCTCTGTATTTCGACAAGCAGCGCGATGTCGAGCTGTACATGTCGGTGATGAACCGGATCAGCGTGGAGGCGCTGTCCCCGGCCGAGAGCGTGCGCTTCCTGCGCGAGTTGCTCACCGAGATGGACTCGGGCGAATAGGACGCGATCGCTCGCGCGGGAAATTTGCCGAGGGCGTAATCCGTGACCGGGGAACCGCCGAGGCGCCCTGTCGGTAGCGCATTGGGGCGGTGTGTTCGAAAACTGGTCGGTCGGCTCGATCCGGGCGCGGTGCGGCGGAGTGTGAAGGCTCCGAATCGAATCCTCGTCCTGTGGTGTGAAAACCGTTGGCGTCAGCGGTAACTCGACCAAACACGAAGCTGTATGAGGTAACAGTTCGATATCGCGGCTTGGTGACCGATATCCATCCGTTATCGGCCGGGCGGCGTTCACCTCGATTTTCGAGGATTTCGGATCCGGTGGCGCGAATGCACATGCACGCGCGCATGTACGTACCGATGGACGATCACCGATGCGACGCGGCCGCTGTGATGTGGCAGTATCCCTGTCGAGGTCGGGGTCTGAGGATCGGCTCGGGCACTGGCTGGTTCGGCCGCGGCGGCCCCAACGCGAGTTGGGGTCGCCGGCGGAGCCGTCGCGAACCGCTCCGATGTCCGGATTGCCGAGAGTTCACGGTGTCAGCACGATCCGGATCGGATTGCCCTCCTTGTTCTCCAACGCGTGGACCGCTCTCTCCGCTTCGGACAGGGGCAGCACGGCACTCACCGACGCGGCGAAATCGAGCCGATGCGCGCGGCGCAAGCGCACGAGTTCGAGCACGTGATCGGGTTCGGAGCCGTAATGTCCGCGCAGCTGTTGTTGCCGGAAACTGAAGATGGTGCCGTTCGTGATCGTGATGGGCTTGTCGGTGAGTCCGACCAGCACCAGACGCCCCTCGTCGGCGAGGCATCCGACGGCTTGTTCGCGGACCGGAGCGAAGCCGGCGAAGTCGAACGCGGCATCCAGTCCGGCTCCTGCGGTGGCGTCGTACACCTTCTTCGGCAGTTCCGGGTCGGACGGATCGAGGACGAGGTCCGCTCCGAAGTCGAGCGCGCGCTGCCGGGCGGCGGGCAAGGGATCGACCGCGATGATCGGAGCGGCGCCGATCATCCGGAGCAACTGGACCCCGTGCGCGCCGAGCCCGCCCACACCCCACACGCCGGCCGACTCCGCGGCCCGCACCTGACCGGTACGGGTGATGGCGGCCCAGGGCGTCGATACCGCGTCGGGGATGAAACAAGCCTGTTCGAACGGAAGGTCGTCCGGAATCGGCACCACGGTATCCACGGCGGCCAGTGCGTATTCCGCCCAGCCGCCGTCGTAGTCGACGCCGCGGGTGTAGGTCTTGCCGTCGCGGATCTCGCCCGCCTGCAACAGCACCCGGTCGCCCGGCTGCGGACCGTGCACCTCGGGCCCGAGGCTGTGCACCCGCCCCGCGACCTCGTGTCCGAGGGTGACCGCGTCACCGGCCAGGTACATCGGCGACAGCACGCCCTCGATGAGGTGGACGTCCGAGAGGCAGACACCGGCGGCCGCCACCTCGATCAGTACCTGACCCGGTCCCGGGGTCGGCACCGGCACGTCCTCCAAGCGGAATCGGTGCCCGTCGGCGGCACGCGGAAACAGTCGTCCAGCAAGCATGGTTCCCACTCCTCAGCAGGCCGATCGGTTGATGTGCGCGCCGCGCGTCCCAGGGCGATCGGCTAGGGCATCCATGTGAGGCGGCCGCCCTCGAAATCCTGGGCCTTCCCGTTCTCGAAGTCGTACTCGTCGCTGGTGGGGTAGCCGTATCGCCCCGCTTCGCCGCCCGCGGCCTCCCAGTTCTCGCGGATGGATCCCCAGACGACATGGGCGCCGGTACGCGGGGCGTAATAGATGGCGCCGCCCCCGAACAGGTTGTATCGGCCGTTGCCCGCGCGGGCGGGGGATTCATCGGTGATGGGGAACCCGAGCGGGCTGCTCTCCCAGCCGTAGGAACCCCACTTGTCGCGGATCACGCCGCCGATCTGATGCGCGGCCGTGCCGAGTGACCAGTAGATCGAGCCGTTCTGGAAGACGCTGTAGCTGCCCGGCTTCGACGGTGTCGCCGCTTCCCGCGTCACGGGGTAGCCGAGCGCTCCGCCCTCGTAACCGAGATTGCCCCATTTGTCGCGAATGGCCCCACCGACCTGATGGGCGCCGGTGTCGGGGTGCCAGTAGATGGACGAGCCACGCTCGAACGCTTGGTAGCGGCCACCGCGGGCAGCGGAGTCCTCGGGGGTGACCGGGTCGCCGAAGAACCCGGGGCCACCGGCCTGGTCGTACTCGACTTCGATCGCCCCGCCGACGTCGTAGGGGCCGACCGGGCGCGCCGTCGCATCGGGTGCGATGCCGGCGAGCAGGATGCCGAGCGCGGCGGCGATGGCGAGTGCGCCGCGGGTGCGCGAGCGGTTCGGGCGACGGTGCCGTGCCAAAGTGAACTCCTGTGCATCTCGGGTGGGTGCGGGATGGAGCTGAAGCTGTGGTCGGCGTGCGGAGATCAAAGTACCTCGCCGCGTCGCGATGTGGAGCGATACGAGCTACTCGAATGGCCTGGTGTCGCGTGGCGCGGTGGTCCGCGGCCATCCGACTCGTGCATGGCTACGAACAAACAGTCGGTGCTACCGTGCCCACGGTCGCACCTTCTCGGATACGACGCCGCCGGGGCAGGGTGCTCGCACTCCTGGCCCGGCGGTGTTTCGAACGGAAAATTCTGTCGCGCAGCGGAAGTCGACCACCGTCAGCGTAAGACGTTCGCCGCCTCGGCGGCGATGGTGGCGGCGACCGCGCCGAGGGCGGGGGAGTCCAGGCGCCACTGCTGCCAGTACAGCGGAACATCGATGACGACGCCGGGATCGATCGAGACCAGACGTCCGTCGGCTCGGTGGTCGCTGGTCTGCATTTCGGGGAGCATGCCCCAGCCGAGCCCGAGCCGGACCGCCTCGGCGAAACCCGTGGATGACGGCACGTAGTGGCGTGGCGGATCCAGCGGTTTGCGACTGCGCCTGCGCAGCAGGCGATCTTGCAGGTCGTCTTTGCGGTCGAACAGCACGACCGGAGCCGCGGCGTAGGACTTCGCCGTCGCGCCGTCGGCGAACCAGGTGGCCGCGAATTCCGGGCTCGCCATCGGCCGGTAGCGAATCGCCCCGAGCCGATCGACCTTACAGCCCTGCACCGGCTGGGCCGTCGAGGTGATCGCCGCCATCACGGTGCCGTCGCGCAGCAGTCGCGTGGTGTGTTCCTCGTCTTCGCGGTGGATCTCGAAGCACACGCCGCGCGGTGCGCGGGCGAGCGCGGGCAGCACCCAGGTCTCCAGCGAGTCGGCGTTGACCGCGATCGGCACCCGGATCGGGCCGTCGGCGGGTTCGCCGCCGAGTTCGCGCGCGGTGTCGCCCGTCAGCAACTGGATCTGCCTGGCCAATCGGAGTACGGCCAGCCCGGATTCGGTGGCGCGCACCGGTTTCGTGCGCTGCACCAGAATCCGGCCCGCGGCATCCTCCAGCGCCTTGATCCGCTGACTGATCGCCGACGGTGTGACACTCAGCCGCCGTGCCGCGGCGTCGAACGTCCCCTCGGTGATCACGGCGTCGAGTGCGCGGAGCTGGTCGAGCTGGAGATCCATATTAAGAAACTCTAATGATAGATAAGAATCTTTAGCTTGCCTGGGTATGATCCGCGGCCTTAGCGTCGCTGGACGTGAGCGTTTCCTCGGTGGTGGCGGCGGCCGCGTCCGGCCTGGGCTTCGGCCTGTCGTTGATCGTGGCGATCGGTGCGCAGAACGCGTTCGTGCTGCGGCAAGGGATCAGTGGCAGACACGTGCTCGCGGTGGTCACGGTGTGCGCGGTGTCCGACATCGTGCTGATCGCGGCCGGGGTCGGCGGGTTCGGCGTGCTCGTGCAGTCGGCCCCGGGGGTGCTCGTGGTGGCGCGTTACGCCGGTGCTGCGTTCCTGATCGGCTACGCGGTGCTGGCGGCCCGGCGGGCGTTCGGCTCCGCCGCGCTGAGCGCCGAATCCGGGCGGACCACCGCGGCGCTCGGCGCCACGGTGGCCACCGCTCTGGCGCTGACCTGGCTCAACCCGCACGTCTACCTGGACACGGTGGTGTTGCTCGGCTCCCTCGCCAGCACGTACGCGAGCCCGGATCGCTGGTTCCTCGGCGCGGGGGCGATGCTGGCCAGCGTGTTGTGGTTCACCGCGCTGGGCTTCGGCGCGCGCCTGCTCGGCCCGTTGTTCGCCCGCCCGCGCGCGTGGCGCGTGCTCGATTCGGTGATCGCGACGGTGCTGCTCGTCCTCGGGCTGGGACTGTTGTTCACCGGGTGAAGGCCGGGATCACAACTGCTCCTTGATCTTCGCGGCGAACTCGTAGCCTGCCTGCCACTCCGGGCCGGGAAGGGCGAGGACGAGGCGCGCCGCGCCCGCCTCCGCGTAGGCGGACAGTTGCTCGGCCGCCCGTCCGGGATCGGCGGCCAGCGGGGGCGCGACGACCGTCACCGCGAGGGGCGGACGGCCGTATTCCGCGGCGAGTGCGGTCAACTCGGCTACGTGCGCGCCGATCTCCTGCGGCTCGAGTCCGATGGCGACCCAGCCTTCGGCATAGGCGGCGGCGCGGCGGCGCGCCCGTTCGGCGTCGCCCGCGACGAGCACCGGCGGCATGGTCGCACCGGGTGCCAAGGCGACCTCGGTGCCGTCCGGGAGGACGACCGGCCGCCCGGCGACCAGATCGGGCAGCACCCGCAGCGCCTCGTCCGTGCGGCGGCCGCGCTCGGCGAAGGACGCCCCCGCGGCACGCCATCCGACATCCCCGTGTGCCGGGTTGCCGGTGCCCACACCGAGGATCAGCCGGTCGCCGGAGACGTACTGCAGCGTGGCGATCTGCTTCGCGGCCCAGGCGACCGGCCGCAAGGCCAGCAGCATCACGCCGTACCCGATGCGAATGCGGTCGGTCGCGGCGGCGGCGGTGGCCAGCACCACGGTGCTGTCCAGCATCGGCGCGCTGGCCACGAGATGATCGGTGGCCCATACCGAATCCAGGCCGCTCGCTTCGGCCAGGCGGGCGGCGGCTCGCACGTCGCCGAGGATGGGTTTCGCGGGGTCCGGCGTCGAGGTGGGCAGGATGATGCCGATTTCCAAGGTCATGTTTCCGACGCTACGAACACCCCGTGGCCGAGCCAATGTTCCGCTCGCTCGAGTCGATATCCCGGACGCTCACATCGATTCGGCTGCCGTGTAGCGAGTTCGGCGACCACCGCCGGTGCGGGCCGTTGGCGGGCACGGATGGCGGCGGACGGCGCCCTGGTCCTGGGGCGGGAATCGCCGTGGTGGTGGTCGCCGGACACGATCGGGCACGGGCGGGTGGCGCCCGCGCCTGCGGCTAGGGTGGGCGCATGGTCGAGTCGACGCGAATCGTGCTTGCTTCCCGGCCGGTGGGTGCGCCCACCGCGGAGAATTTCCGGACCGAGACCGTGGAACTCCCCGCCCCGGCCGAGGGCGAAGTTCTGCTGCGCACCCTGTATCTGTCGCTCGATCCGTACATGCGGGGCCGGATGAGTTCGGCGAAGTCCTACGCCGATCCGGTCGAGATCGGCGCGGTGATGGTCGGCGCGACCGTGGCCGAAGTGCTCGAATCCCGCGACCCCTCGCTGGCCGAAGGCGATGTGGTGCTGGCCTATTCGGGGTGGCAGTCCCACGACGTCGCCCCGGCGCGCGGGTTGCGCAAACTCGACCCGGGCAAGGCTCCGGTCTCGACCGCCCTCGGCGTGCTCGGCATGCCGGGCTTCACGGCCTACGCGGGGCTGCGCAAGATCGGCAAACCCCAGCCCGGCGAGACGCTCGTGGTCGCCGCGGCCACCGGACCGGTGGGCTCGGCCGTCGGCCAGATCGCCAAGATCGACGGCGCCCGCGCGGTGGGCATCGCGGGCGGTCCGCGCAAGGTGGCCTATCTGAACGAACTCGGCTTCGACGTCGCGCTCGACCACCGCGCCCCCGATTTCGCCGAGCAGTTGGCGGCGGCGGTCCCCGACGGCATCGATGTCTATTTCGAGAACGTCGGCGGAGCGGTGGCGGACGCGGTGTACCCGCTGTTGAACACCTACGCGCGCGTGCCCGTGTGCGGGCTGATCGCCAACTACAACGCCACCGGCGCCCCGGAGGGCCCGGACCGGCTGCCGGCCTTCTACGGCCGGATCCTGACCAAGAGCCTCACGGTGCGCGGGTTCATCCAGAGCGAATTCGTCCGCGAGTTGTACCCCGATTTCCTGCGCGAGATGGGCGAGTGGGTCGCCGACGGCCGCGTGCGGTACCTCGAGGACGTCGTATCCGGCTTGTCCGCCGCCCCGGAAGCGTTCATCGGCATGCTGGAGGGCCGCAACTTCGGCAAGCTGGTCGTCCGCGTCGCCGACTGATCAGCTCGCCGCCGCGCCGCCGCCGATGCCGAGGTAGACCACCATCAGCACGAACAGGAACCAGCCCGCGCCCTGCCAGATGGGCCAGGTCCGGCCGCGCCGCCACTGCACGTAGGTTTCGACGAAGGCGCCGATGCCGCCGATCAGCAGGACCACCGCCGGTCCCAGCACCACGGCGACCTGCGCGGCGGTATCGCACAGCAGCTTGTCCTCGTCCGCGCACTCGCGCTGCGCGGCCCACAGCACGGCCAGGAGGAAGACCAGCGCGGCGGTGGCGAGCACCGAAGCGACGTAGGTCGCGGCGCGGCGGAACCCGCGCGGATCGCGCCAGCGTTTCTCGACGTCCTCGACCATGTCCACCACCTCGCCGTCCGCGGCCGCCGGTTCCTCCGACGTGATTGCCGAACGACGGCGGCTCAAACGCCGTC
>NZ_BAFR01000083.1 GCF_000308435.1 Nocardia araoensis NBRC 100135
AGCAACCATGAACGAAACCGCGGTGAATCCGGCCGATCAGGCCAGGTCGCTGGTCGACCATCGTTACCGTTCCACTCTCCGCTACGAGGTGGAACGGGAGAAGATCCGGGAATTCGCCCGCGCCGTCCAGGATTCCCATCCCGCGCATCGGAACGAGGAGGCCGCGGCCGAGCTCGGCTTTCCCGGGCTCATCGCGCCCGCCACATTCAGCTCGATAATCCTCACCCGAGTGCACCGCGAAATTCTGGACACGCTGATCACCGGCTACGATCCGACCCGGATCCTGCACGCGGACCAGGTTTTCGACTTCGGCAGGCCATTGGTGGCGGGTGACCGCCTGACCTGCGACATCTATTTCGAATCGTTCCGGCACTTCGGCGAATACGACGTCCTCGCGATCAAGAGCGTGCTGATCGACCAGCACGGCGCCGTGGTGCAGACCGGCTCCAGCGCGTTGCTCGCCCGGGTCGGCGGGCGCGATCCCGGGCTGGCCGATGCCGTGCGCAAGGTCGCCATGGGCCGTCGCTGCCCGGACGGACCGGCCCGAGGCAGCGCCGTCGTCCCGGCCGCGGCGGATCACCTCGCGCCGACGCCGCTACACCGGATACCGCGTCCGCATGTCGCTTTCGCCGACCTGTCGGTGGGTGCCGAACTGCCCGTTCGCACCATGCGCCTGTCCCGTGGCGACCTGGTCAACTACGCCGGGGTGACCGGCGAATCCAATCCGGTGCTGTTCGACGAACGGGTCGCGGTCGCAAGCGGCCTGCCGACCGTGGTCGCCCCTGGAATGCTCAAACTCGGTCTGGCCGCCTCGTTCCTGAGTTCCTGGCTCGGCGACCCCGCGGCGGTCGCCCGGTTCCGTGCGCAATTCGCGCACAACGCGCAGCACCTGCGCATACCGTCGTTGGGCACGGGCGCGATCCAATTCCGCGGCCGGGTCACCTCGATCGATCCGCGCAAGCGGCAGGCGACCATCGCCGTCGACGCGCGCGCCGAGGGACGCCGACTGTTCGGCTATGCCGCCGCCGAAGTGCGCTTCCCGTAGGCGGTGACGAGCGCCGGCTGCTCAGGCGGCCGTATCGGCGCGCACGTCCGCCCGGGACAGGCCGGTGAGCAGCGCCAAGCGGCGGTGCGAATCCAGCTTCGCGGCGCGATCGTAGGTGCTGGTGTGCACGAGGATCTCGTCGGCGCCCGTCCTGCGCACCAGCCGCTCCAGTTGGTCGGCGACCTCGTCCTCGGTGCCGTAGAGATGGCCGCGCAACCCCTCGTCGAAGATCCGGCGCTCCCGATCGGTCATGGCGCGCGCCTCGATCTCCGCGGGTGGCAGCAGGGGCGGGAACTCACCACGGGTGCGCGCGTACGCGGCGGACCATGCCTCCGGCAGCAGCAGCCGGTGCGCCTCGGCGGTGGTGTCGGCGATGACGATCGAGGCGGAGACCACCACGTAAGGCCCCGCGCCCACCGCGGCGGGGTGGAACTCGGCGCGATAGCGCTCGATGGCCTCCACCATGCGGTCCTCCCCGCCGACCGCGGCGATGACCAGCGGCAACCCGAACCGGGCGGCACGCTCGGCGCCGGACCCGGTCGCCAGCAGGAAGGCAGGGATACGC
>NZ_BAFR01000082.1 GCF_000308435.1 Nocardia araoensis NBRC 100135
GGCGGAAACCGTGCTGCTGCGCAGGCGTTCGCAGGTGGCGGCGCTCGCGCTGGTGGAAGGTCATCCGGGTATCGTCGTCGCCCCGCACGGCAGGCTGCTGCTGGCGCTCACCGTCACGGTGCACGGCGACCGGGTGGCCGGATACCGGGTGATCGCCGACCCGTCTCGGCTACGCGGGCTCTCGATCGGCCTCTCGCCCCGATGATTTCGATCCGTCTCCGTCTCCGAGCACCGGCACCCGGCCCGTCGCGGCGCGCTCCGCGGCTCGACGCCGCCGGAATTCTCGCGGCGTCTCGCCGAACCGTGCCTTGAACGCCGCGGAGAACCATGCCGGGGTGAATCCGGCACGGATCGCCAGCTCACGGATGGGGTCCTCCCGAGCGGGATCCTCCAGCAGATCGCGCGCGGCGCGCAGCGCCTCCTCCCGGCGCACGTCGCGGTAGGTGGTGCCGGCCTGTTGCAGCACCGAGCGCAATTGCCGGGGCGACCAGCCCAGCGCGTGCGCCACGGCGGGCAGGCGCACGTCGTCCCGGCCCACGTTGGCTCGTACGTACTGCCGGATCTGCGCGACGACCTGAGCGTGATGACCACGCTGCGGGCGGGTTTCGCCGAGCGAGATCAGGCTCAGCAATTCGGCGATCCGGTCGCAGACGGCGTTGAACTCGTGATCGGAGAGGTTCGACTGTTCGGTGTGGGTGCTGCGGATCATGGCCTGGGTGATCCGGCCGAGTCCGGAGTTCAGGTCGATGGTCATGCCGCGCTCGGCGAGTGGTCCTCCGCGATGGTCGAGTTCGGCCCGGGGCAGTTGCATCGCGTAGGCGGACAAGAGCGGGATATGGATCTGGCACAGATCGTCGAGTGCGGTCACCGCGGCCTCGTTCGGCCGCGCCCGCGTCTCCTCCCCGCGATAGCGCACCGAGTACACGCCCCGTTCGGGGAGGACCACCCAGTAGAAGTCGTCGCACGGCCCGTGGCGGATGTTCGTCCGGGTGCGATAGGAAGTACTCGTCCCGCGCTGCTCCCAGCGCAACAACCGGTAGGCGGCCGATTCCTGCACCGTCATGCCCGAATACCACCGTTCGGGATCGCCGTACCGGTAGTCCATCGGAACGAAACTGTTGGCGATCGCGGTCCACGATTCGGCATCGTTGGCGGTCACGCCGTAGCACTTCATAGTGACAACCTATCGCCGCCGGATTCACCGGATATCGTATTGCGCGCCGGAACGATACGACTCCCCGCGATTTCGCGCCGCTGGGAAGTATCCGCCGTCGCGACCGGCTCGGCAGCCGAATCCATCGGCACGCACTCGCACGTTCAGCGCACGGGCACCCGGGCGAACCCCAGCGGCGGCGTGGGGGCGGGCCCGGTGCGCAATACGGGTCGGAAGTCGGGCAGCACCGGAAGGACGTCGACGTTCCGCGCGGCATAACAGCGCACGGCCGGTAGCGCACGGGCCACCTCCGCGCGCTCCACCGGCTCCTGGTCGATGAAGCCGATGGCGCCGAGGCCGAGACCGAGCGTGCGCGCGATTCGTTCGATCGCCGAAGACTTCGGGCCCCAACCGATCTCGACGGCCGAGAACATCTCGTAGACGCCGTGCCGGTACAGCTTGTCCAGCGTCCACTCGCGCTCGCCGCGGCTGGCCACGGCATGCCAGATCCCACGCTCGCTGAGCACACGCAAGGTGCGCAGCGCGGCGGGCCGCAACGCGCCGACGGTCGCGTCGCACACGGCACCGTCCCACAAGGTGTTGTCCAGTTCCCAGACAAGACATCTCAGAGCCGGTGTCATCGCCTGCCCCTATCGTTGCGTCATCACTGCCTTTCCGCCGTGGCGTGCGCGGCAGATGGGCACTGCACACCATCCATGACACGACACGTGCCGGACAAGACCCTGGTTGCATGGCCATGACCGGCGCGGGTGATCCTACCGGCATGTCGGCCACACCTCGCGGCAACGACCGAACCGGTTCCGCCCCGCCGAGGTCGGCCTGCGTGCGGCCACGAACTCGAAGTGCGACGCCCGGAGGCGAAATCAGGTCACACGTCCAACTGCTGTGACCGCTCACAACCCCCGTTCGACCCGTCTCACCGGCTTTCACAGAACCCGTCGATCGGGTCCGCGAAGAAGATCAACCGATTAGTGTGAATGCGCTGCACAGCAATCGTGGGCGGAAGGGAGTCGCCAATGTCCGTCGACAGTTCGGCCCGGCCGAGCCTGACTCTGTCGGGAAAGCCGATGTCGTCGCCACTGAAGGACGTTCGCGGGCTATCGCGTCAGATGGTCGGCCACTTCGTCGAGAACGTCATCCCGTGCGGAACCCTACCGGGTGACGCGATCGCCGGCGACGTCACCACCATCACCCGGGTCTGCCTGGAACTGGCGGTGAGCATGCTCGACGGAAAGGACCTGCCGGAGAAACTCCAGCGGCTCGGCGACGCCGCCGCGGGATGGGCGCGCGAGGGAGTGCCGATCGACACCATCCACCACTCGATCCACGAAGGCTTCAAAATGGGCCTGGATCTGGTGGTCTCCGACGCGACGATGAAGGACTACGACGACCTCGTCGACGGAGCCAAGATGGTCGTCGAGATGCTCGACATGATCAACTCGGCGGTCTCCATGGCCTACGTCCGCGAGCTGCGCGCGGTGGTCAGCGAGCACCACACCGCCGTGCACACGCTGACCTCCGCGCTGCTCGGCGGGCACAGCACCTCGACCATGGCGCGCGAATGCGGCATCGCCATCGCCTCCTCGTATGCCGTTCTGGCCGTGGCGATTCCGCCGCACCGCGAAGAACGCAACCCCATGGTGGACGGCAAGGTCGTCGCCCGCAGGAAACTGCGCCGGGTGCAGGCCGAGCTGGCCACGCGCTGCGGCGAGGCCGCGCTGTCCCTGCTGAGCGTGGACGGCGGCACGGTGCTCATCCCGTCCGGTCATCTGGACAACGAGCAGCTCGACGCCCTGGTCACCCAGCTGTCGCACGCCGCGCAGGTGGGCGTCACCGCCACCATGGTCGAGGCCACCCCCGAGAAGATCCCCACCGCCGCCGACCAGGCGCACGAACTGCTCGACATGGTGCAGCGACTGCAAGCGGTGGCCGGGCTCTACCGCTTCGACGAGCTGGCCCTGGAATACCAGCTGACCAGACCGGGGCCCGGCCGCGAGTACCTCGGCTCACTGCTGGATCCGCTGGACGCGCACCCGGAACTGCTGGAGACGCTGCAACGGCACATCGCCAACAACCTCAACCGGCAGCGCACGGCACGCGTGCTGCACGTGCACACCAACACCGTCGACTACCGGCTCAAGCGGATCGGACAGCTCACCGGATTCGACCCGTCCCAGCCGTCGGGCCTGTGGTATCTGCGCTCGGCACTGGTTGCCCGCACGTATCGCACGACCTGAGCGCTCGACGCGGTCCGTCGATTCGTCGCCGTCCGCAGGCGGGGCGAACCGCCCTGGGATCACTCGCCCCGCCACCCGTTCCCATGCGCGGGAACGACAAGGCGCTGGTCGTTGTGGTGGCACGCGTCGACGATTACCGTGAGCCACGAGTTACGAAGGCCGGTGGCGGCACAGCCCCGGTCGTCGCGACCAGAGGTACCCAGGAGGTTGCGATGACATGGGCGGGCGCGTCGGCGGGCGAGATCGCGGCGGGGGTGCGGAGCCGGACGGTGTCGCCGCTCGAGGTGGCCGACGAGCACCTGGCCCGCATCGCGGCATCGGACACGCAGATCAACGCTTTCCGGATCGTGCGCCACGAGCAGGTCCGCCGTGAAGCCCGCGCCCTTGCCACCCGCGGCGATCTCGCCGACCTGCCGCTCGCCGGAGTTCCGGTGGCGGTGAAGGACAATCTCGACCTCGCCGGGTGCGTGACCGGCCACGGGTCGCGCGCGGCACGGCAGACCGCCGCGGAGTCCGACAGCGAGCTGGTCCGCAGGTTGCGCGCCGCGGGTGCGCTGCTGATCGGCAAGACCAATGTGCCCGAGCTGTGCCAGTGGCCGGTGACCGAGAGCGCCGCGCACGGCATCACCCGCAATCCGTGGCGGCTCACGCACACTCCGGGCGGATCAACCGGTGGCGGCGCCGCGGCGGTCGCCGCCGGAATGGCCGCGCTCGCAGTGGGTTCCGACGGCGGCGGTTCGATTCGCATCCCGTCGTCCTGCTGCGGGCTCGTCGGCCTGAAGCCCGGTGACGGCGTGATCCCGCGTCCACCCGAACTCGGCTCCAACTGGCTCGGCATATCGACCTTCGGCCCGCTGGCCACCACGGTGTCCGACGCGGCCCTGCTTCTCGCTGTGCTGGCGGACGACGACCGCTACCTGGCACCGGCCGCACCCGAGCGGCCGTTGCGCATCGGCATGACCGCGCGGCCACCGGTTCTCGGAGTGTCGGTCGACCCACAGGTGCGTACGACGATGCTCGCGGCGGCCGAAGCGCTGCGCGAAGCCGGCCACACCGTCACCGAGGTGGCGCCGCCCTGGCGGCCGCAGGACGCGCTCGGCTTCCTCGCCCGCTACTGCGCCGGCGTCGCCGAAGACACCACCGACCTGAGCGCGGAACTGCTGGAACCGCTGACCCGCAAGGTCGCTCGGGCCGGACGGGTGATCGGCTGGGTGCACCGCGTGCCCGACGCACCCCCGCCGGGCCAGTCCGAACGATTCGCCGCCTGGTTCGCCGAGCACGATCTGCTCCTCACCCCCACCTTGGCGACCCCGCCGGTACCGGTGGGAACCTTCGCGGGGAAAGGATTTTCGCGGACCCTGCTCGACATGCCCCGCTTCATTCCGTTCACGCCGCCGTTCAACACGGTCCGCTACCCGGCGATATCCGTTCCCGCCGGGCAGTCCGAAACCGGACTGCCCATCGGTGTGCAGCTCGCCGCGGCGCCCGGCGGCGAAACCACGTTGCTGGCGGTCGCCGCGCAGCTGGAGCGGATCCGTCCGTGGCAGCGGCACGCTCCGCTCGGCGACGCTGCGATACCCTGACCGACCGCCACCGCCGAGCGGTTCGGGTCAGCGCCCTGTCTCCGCCGCCCCACGGCGTCCGGGTGCGCCCGTGAGAACGTGGCAGCCCGAGCCGGCTCGGACTGCCCGACCCCGAGCAGCGCCCGCTCGCCGTCGCGCGGGCATCTCCCCGTACATATGCCGTTAATGCCGTGTTTACGATGTTCCGGTGCTTGTGAACGACGTGCGAGGAGGCTCGACCCCACCGGGCGAGCAAGTGGGTATCGAAGAGCTCCGAGAGCGTCGGTTCCGGCCAGTGGTCGTGTGGTGCGGTGTCGGGGCCATCGTGCTCGCATTGATCGGCGGCGAACTCATGGCCGCGCACATCACGGCGCTGGGCCCGCTGACCAGCCTGTTGCGGGACTACGCAGGAACGCCGAAGTCGGCAACCACGCCGTGGGCCGGGTTCCTGCTGGCGTTGGTCGGGATCACGGCGCGCGCCCGCTCGGTCGCCCTCGCCGCGGCGATCGCCGTCGACCTGCTGTTCGTCGTGATCAGGGTGGCCGAGGGGCGTCCGTTCACCGTCGGCAACGGTCCGACCATCGTGCTCACCGCCCTGGCGGTGCTCGCGTTCGTGCGGTGGGACGAGCAGCGACGCCGCACGGCATTGCGCACCATCGCCTTCGGCGCCCTGCTGATCTGCGCGACGAAGATCAGTGAGATCTGGCTGGACATCACCGCGTGGGCCTGCCCCATGGTGCTCGATCCGTATGTGCAAGTCGCCGATCGGGCCCTCGGCAGCCCGTCCTGGCTGGTCGGGCACGCGCTCGAGGTGGCAGGACCGGTGGCCACGGGTGTGGTGCGCTGGGTGTACTTCGAGCTTCCGCTGGCGGCAGTGCTGGTCGCGGCCTGGCAATTACGGGGTGTGACGACCCGTGGGTGGCCACGGCATTACCTGGTGCGGACGTTCCTGACCCTCGGCCTCGTCGGGCCGATCTGGTACGTGGTCTTCCCGGTGGTGGGGCCGGTGCTCGCGTACGGACCGCAAGGACTGGGCTTCGAGATCGCCGACGTCTGGCCGGATGTCGTTCCGGCGGTGCCGTCCTCGATCGAGGCGCTGCGCTTCGACGGCATCACCCCGCGCAACTGCATGCCGTCGCTGCACACCGCCTGGGCGCTGTCGCTGTTCATCCACTCCCGGCGCGGCCCGCTGTGGTTGCGCTGGGGCGGGGCGTTCTGGCTGGTGTGCACGCTGGTCGCGACGCTCGGCCTCGGCGCGCACTACGGCGTCGACCTGGTCGTGGGCGCGGCGTTGTGCCTGACGGTGGAATCCGCGCTGCGCGACCCGGACCGGGGCTGGGATCACCAGCGCGTCCGGGTCGTGGCCATGGGTGTCGCCGTCTGCACCGGGGTACTGCTGTGCATTCGATTCTTCGCCGTGCCGATGGCGACGCACCCGCTGCCCTCCGGCGTCGTGATCCTCAGCGCGCTCGGTGCGCTGGCGATCATGTT
>NZ_BAFR01000081.1 GCF_000308435.1 Nocardia araoensis NBRC 100135
ACGCCGATTCATGTGCTGCGACGTTACCGCCCCCGCCCGACCCGGCACGCCGGGCGGGGGCGGGTAGTCAGTTGGTCGGACCGCCCGCCACGTAGATCACCTGGCCGGAAACGAAACCGGCGCCCTCGCTCACCAGGAACGAGGCGGTGTGCGCGATGTCCTCGGGCGTGCCGACGCGCTGCACGGGAATCTGCGCTGCGGCGGCCTTCTGGAAGTCCTCGAAGGAGACGCCGACGCGTGCGGCGGTGGCGGCGGTCATGTCGGTGACGATGAACCCGGGAGCGATGGCATTGGCGGTGACGCCGAACTTGCCCAGCTCGAACGCCAAGGTCTTGGTGAAGCCCTGCAGACCGGCCTTCGCCGCCGAATAGTTCACCTGGCCGCGATTGCCGAGCGCCGAGGTGCTGGACATGTTGACGACCCGTCCCCACTTCTGCTCGACCATGTGCTTCTGCACCGCGCGGGTGAGCAGGAAGGCGCCGCGCAGGTGCACGTTCAACACCGCGTCCCAGTCGTCGACGCTCATCTTGAACAGCAGGTTGTCGCGCAGGATGCCCGCGTTGTTCACCACGACGGTCGGCGCGCCCAGCTCGTTCTCCAGCTGCGCGACGGCGGCGGCGACCGACTCCTCGTTCGACACGTCGGCGCCGAGCGCGACGGCCCGGCCGCCGGCCTCGGTGATCGCGCGGACCGTGTCGGCGCAGGCCGCCGCGTCGAGGTCGAGCACGCCGACCCGAAGACCGTCCGCGGCCAAGCGCTTGGCGATCGCCGCACCGATCCCTCGTGCGGCGCCGGACACTACTGCAACTCGCTCGCCCATGAGCGCGTCCCTTCGTCGATCGGATGTCGGATCGGATCAGTCATACCGCACCGATCCGCCGTGCCAGGGAGCGGACCGGTGCGGGGTGAGTTGGCACAGGCTCGAGCAGAAGGCTTGCCCTGCTCTCGGCCCGGATGCTTCGATCGGCACGTGACAGACCAGAACGAGGTTCCCCGTATCGTCAGCGCCAGCCGTGAGATCAACGCCGGACAGGCGGAGATCTTCGAGCTCATCGCCGATCCCGCCGAGCAGCCGCGCTGGGACGGCAACGACAACCTGGCCGAGGCCGCGGCAGGGCAGCGGGTGCGCGAAGCCGGAGCGGTGTTCAGCACCACCCTGACCAACGGGGCCGTGCGCGACAACCACGTGGTGGAGTTCATCGAGGGCAGCCGCATCGCGTGGCGACCGTCGGAGCCGGGCAACCAGCCGCCCGGCCACCTCTGGCGCTGGGAGCTGGAGCCCGCGGGCGAGGGGCGCACCCGGGTCACCCACACCTACGACTGGACGTCGCTGACCGACGAGAAGCGTCAGGTCCGCGCCCGCGCGACCACTGCGGACAAACTGTCGGCTTCGCTCGACCGGCTCGCCGAACTCGCGGAGCGGCAAGCGGTCTCATCGCAGTAGTAGTCCGCGTCGTCGTCCGGCAGCGGAACGCGCGTCCTTCGTTCCGACCCGCCGATGGTGGGCACGAAGAGGGCCGCTCGCCGGATATCGTGGCCTCGGAACACCCACGCTGGGGTGCATACCTCGGCTCGGCCACTTCCGCAGGAAGGGCGATGCGGGAGATCACCGCGCCGCGTCGATACGGCGCACTGCATACGGCGGGATTCCGGCGCCCCGGCCGGGCCTCCGGCGTGCTGCGGGCCGGTAGTCGATGGTCCGGTAACGTTGCCCGAATGACCTCGCCACGCCGTGTGAACAGGGGGCCGAAGGCGGCGGCGGGCAATCGGGCGGCTTTGATCCGGGCGGCGCGGGAGGTTTTCGCCGACAGCGGGTTCGACGCGCCGTTCAGCTCGATCGCGCGGGCCGCGGGCGTGGGGCAGGGCGTGCTCTACCGGCACTTCCCGACGCGGGAGAGCATCGCGCTGGCGGTGTTCGAGGAGAACATCGAGGGCATCGAGGCGCTGGCGGCCGATCCCGCGGTCACCGTGGACGATCTGCTGGCGATCATGGTCGACCAGATCACCACTTCGGCGGCGTTCATCGCGATGATCCATCCCACCAACACCGAAGACATGCGCCTGTTCGAGGTGGCGCGACGGCTGATCACCCTCATCGCGGAGAAGCTGGCGGATCCGCGTCAGCGCGGCACGATCAGCGCGGACATCACCACCGCGGATGTGGTCCTGGCACTGGCGATGCTGGCGGCCGTGCTGTCGAAGACCGACGCGCAGTCCAAGAAGGAGACCGCCCGGCACGCATGGGCGCTGCTGGACCGCGCGCTGCGCGGCTGAGGGCGCGCCTGTTCGAGGACGAACTGGGACCGGGTCGCGGCAGTCGAACCTTCTGCCCGTGCCGATCAGACGCAGAAACTGACGCTGACCGAGCCCAGCGGAACGTTCAGGCATACCGCGACCGACCCGGCGGCGTTCGTCGTCGGTGCGGGGGCGGCCGGTGCGGCCGAGGCTGCCGGGGCGAAGAGGACGCCGATGGTCAGGGTGAGAGCGGTGGCGGCGATCGCTTGCGTGGCTTTGGTGATCATGATGATGTTCCTTGGCTGAGCGATTGGGCGATCCGAACCCGGCCCGGCAACGACAATCCGAGTCCGGGTGACTCTGATCAGATCATCCGCCGACGAGGTGGTGCAGACAAGCCCTTGCGCCCGGCTGTCGGTGCTTTCGCAACCTATCAGCAATGCGACAGTCCGCCGCCGGGGGCGCAAGCCGTCCGGAGACGCACCCGCACACACTGGGAAGGTCGATCTTTGAAGTTAGCCTAACCTTATGAACGCGACCGCGGTGGTGCACCGGCCTGGCAAGCGGATCGTCCGATCGCGGAGGCGATCTCGGAAATCGCTACGGCGCGGACTGATCTCGATCCACCGCTGGTCGGCGCTGATTCTCGGCCTGGTCCTGGTGGTCCAGTCGACTTCGGGTGCGATCCTGCTCTACCACGCGGAATTGTTCCGCGCGCAACACGCCTCGTTCTATCGCCACACGGACGCGCCCGCGGTGATCGACACCGAACAGGCCGTCGCGCTGGTGCGCTCCACCGATCCAGGTTTCGACGTCGGCTGGGTCGGTGTGGACGGCGGTGTGATCGTGATCGGGAACGCGAACTACACCGCCGCCTACTCCGTCGACCCCGGTACCGGCCGAATGAACGAGCGGGCGAATCTGACCGACGGTGTTCTCGGCTGGCTGACCAATCTGCACAATTGCGCGTTCGGCTGCGCGCGCTACGCCGGCGCGATCCCGCTCTTGGAGAACCGGGCTCCGCTCATCGGCATCAAATGGGGGGCGCTGATTCTGGGCACGCTCGGCATACTGCTGGTTTCGCTCGCGGTGTCCGGGGCCGTCATCTGGTGGCCGTCGCTCGCGCGGCTGCGCGACGGTTTCCGGGTCCGGCTGCGGAAGGGGCGCTTCGCCAGGGATCGCGACCTGCACGACGTCATCGGCATACTGGCGGTACCGTTCCTGCTGGTGTGGGGCATCACCGGAACCACCATCGAATGGCCTGCCCTGCAGAGGGCTTGGCTGGTGGCGACCGGCGGCAACGCGACCCTCGAACGAACCGAGAGGTCTTTCGTACCGCGGCCGGGCGACGCGGCACGGCGGCCCCAGCTGTCCATCAGCGAGGCCACGGCGATCGTGGGCCGGGCCGCGCCGGGCCGACTCGCCTACCTGCTGCTACCCACGGACACCGACCCGTATTACCGTGCCACCGTCGCCGGGGCCTACTCGCCGCGCGAGCACCGTCTCCTCTACAGCGGTGACGTCACGGTCTACGTGAACCCTTACGACGACTCCGACACCAAGGTGGTCGACGCGAGCCACGACCGGCCGCTGGCGAACACCTTCTACGCCAAGGTGTTCGAGCCCGCACACTTCGGCTGGCTGGTGAACGGCTGGTGGCGACTGATCTGGCTGGCCTTCGGTCTGGCCCCGCTGGTGCTGGCGCTCACCGGCCTGTCGAGCTGGCTGGTGCGGCGCCGGACCCGGCAGCGACGCGCTCGCGCGACGACGTAGCCGCCGACCCGGTCACGACGGGAAGTGGATCACCTGGCGGGAGAAGAGCGCGTCGGGGTTGGCGATGTGATTCGCCGCCGCGACCACTCCTACTCTGGTGTCCAGATCCGCGGGGCCGTACTCGCGCTCGCACATCGTGCGCAGCGTGTCGCCCGCGACGTCGCGACGGCGGTTCAGGCCGGGCACGATGATCACCTGGCCGGGAGCCGGTTCGGTGCCGGAGGGCAGATGGTTGGCCAACTCGATCATCAAGGCCAAGTGCGCGTCGCCGTACCAGCGCTCGGCGAGGATCGCGAGGCTTTCCCCTTCGACCACCGTGTGGTGACCGACATCGGCCAGCTCCGGAATGTGCAGCCACGCGCCGCGCTGGATCGCACGTTGCGCCACACCGTTGACGACTTCCCAGATCAGCTGGTGGTGGGCGTCCTCGGTCCCGTAGTAACGCTGGGTGATCTGCTTGCGCGCCGCGGTGGAGTCGGCGGTGGTGACGAGGTGGCGCCGCGTGATGTAGGGGATCAGGAGCTGCTGTCCGACATCGATCGAATTCGGATCGGCGAGGTGGTTCTGGCGCGCGATCGCCGGGAACAGACTGCTGTCTCCGTATTCCCGCTGCGCGATCGCGGAGAGGGTGTCGCCGGGTTGGACTTCGTACTTCTTCATCTCTTCGGCCCTTCTGAGACTGCTGACAGCGGGCGCCGCGGACCTCGATTCCGACTGTCTCGACGCGCACCCGCCGCACGAACGGTTGTAGCGCTACCGAATGCTCGTCGCGATCGGCCGCGCGATCGTGCGTAGACGACTACTCGATTTCGTCGGCGCCCACTTCGACTCCGCTGGTGCGGCGTGCGGAATACCCGCATCGTCACGCAGGGTCGGCGGGGCTCAGCCGGTGCGACCGGAGGAGCCAACGGCGAATCACGGCGTATCCGTGCCGGGGAGCCAGCTGTGGCCGGGGTGCATCCATCGTCGGTCCTTGATCATGCGTCGGGCGGCTCGCTTGTTTCGTCCGATGAGGCGTTCGAGATAGAGGCGGCCGTCGAGGTGGTCGGTCTCGTGCTGGAGGCAGCGGGCGAGATAGCCGGTGGCCTCGACGGTGACGGGGCGGCCGGTCAGGTCGACGCCGGTGACCTCGGCCCAATGCGCGCGGCCGGTGGGGTACCACTCGCCCGGCACGGACAGGCACCCTTCCAAGTCGTCGGGGTCCGGCATCGTCTCGGGGAGCGGGGAAGTTCGCAGGACCGGGTTGATCACGTGGCCGCGGTGCCGCCGGCCCGCGTCGACCAGGTCGTAGACGAAGACCGCGCGCGGGTCTCCCACTTGGTTCGCGGCCAGACCCGCTCCGTTGGCGGCGGTGTTGGTGTCGAACAGGTCGTCGATGAAGGCGGCGAGGTCTCCGTCGAAAACGGTGACGGGGACGGCGGGCGTGGTCAGCCGCGGATCGCCCGCGATGAGGATCGGTCGAACAGCCATGGCCGAGAGAGTACTCAAATACGAGTAGTCGTGACAGACTAGCTGGGTGAACGAGACCAGGTTGTTCGTCCTCGCCGCTCTCGCCCGACGCGGCCCCATGCACGGACATCAGTTGCGACGCGATGCCCGTCTGGACCGCGCCGACCTGTGGTCGCGGGTCAAGCCCGGGTCGCTCTACGGCGCTCTGCACCGGATGGCCGACGAGGGGTTGATCCGGCCCCTGCGCACCGAGCAAGACGGCGCGCTTCCCGCTCGCACGGTCTATGAGATCACCGCCGAAGGGCACCGGGAACTGCGCGCCCTGCGTGACGAAGCGTTCACCGAAGTCGACATCCGGCCCGATCCGGTGGATCTCGCGCTGGCGGTAAGCGACGATCTCGACCGCGAGCTGCTGCGCGGATACCTCGAAGACCGCCTCGCCGCACTGCGGGCGCGACGCTCCCGGGTCGAGCACCAGCTCGACCGTCGCTGGCCCGACCAGAACCTCGCCGACGACCTCATCGTGGAACACGCCACCATGCGGATCGAAGCCGAAATACTCTGGCACGAGAAGGTTCTCGGCGATATCGACAAGCTCGACGCACGCCGCTCGTGACCTCACGGTCACCGAATCCGTTGACGTCCGGCTTGTTTGGACGATCGTTCGACGGATACTCGGATATGCCCTGTAAGGGCAGTTCTTTTCGATCGTGTGAAGAAGCTCGGAGGCCGATTCGAGCGCCGCGGCAGGGGTAGCACCAAGGCGTGGCGCCAAGAGCCACAGTCGGTTTCATCCGCTACCGAAAGGAGCACGTGATGGCAGACCAGAACAACCCGGGCCAGTTCGGCAACCGTTCCGACACCGAGGAGCAGGCGCGTCGCGGCGGCCAGGCCAGCACCGGCAGCTTCGGCGACCGCAACTCCGCCGATCCGAGCGCGGCCGGACGCAAGGGCGCCGAGGCGCAGCCCAACGAAGCGAAGGTGCGTGGCGGACAGCACAGCCACTCCGGTCGCTGACGTCGACCGAAAAACGGGCCGGGCGGTACAACCGCCCGGCCCGTTTTGTCGTGTCGGGGCTCCCATCGGCGTCGGCGCAGCGGCGGCAGGCTCACCGATCCCTACTTATGTGACTAGACATTAGCGATGTTTACGGTTCGATGTAGGCGCAGCTCTACTGCCGCTACGTCGGGCATCGGTCGATCACCGTCTTGCTGGACCATTGTCCGACTAGCTTGAACGTGCTGATCATGTGCGATTCCGGTATCGAGCCGGGTGGGCGTAGGTCGTGGCGCGATCGGTACCTGCAAGTTGCCCAAAAGGCGGGACAACCACCGGTGCTGCTTGCTAAGTTAATGACTGTTCTTATCGCTGCGACGGCGATAATGAGTGCCGCCGGTCTTCGTCGCATCATCACGGCGGCGCTCGGCTCAATGAGGAGTGGCGCAGACATGGATGGACTCAGCAGGCGCAACGCGTTGAAAGCCGGAGGGGTGTTGGGCGCGTTCGGGGCCCTGGCCATGGTTACCCCGGCCCGCGCGGAGCCGTGGACGTGGTCCCCGCAGGGTTCGGTGGCGGGCTCCGGCGAAGGGGCCGATCCGCTCACCGTCTGGGACCCCGAGGCGGACCAGTTGGTCGCCTCACTGATCGACCGGGGGGAGGTGCCGAGGGTCAACGAGTTGCTGCGCACCTGGACCGCGAACGGTCAGCCTTTGCCGGACGGATTACCGCCGGATCTGCGCGACTTCATGGAGTACGCACGTCAGCTGCCGCCCTGGGCCGATCGCGGCAAGCTGGCCACCGCCGTCGAGTTCAACAAGAAGCGCGGGTTGTATCTCGGCGTGCTCTACGGCTTGGCCAGCGGCATGATGAGCACGGTCATTCCGAAGGAGGCCCGCGCGGTCTACTACTCCAAGGGCGGTCACGACCTGAAGGACCGCATCTTGAAGACCGCCAAACTCGGTTACGACATCGGGACCGCGAATGCCTATGCGCCCGATGGTGAGATGATCGTGACCTGCGTGAAGACCCGGCTGGTCCATGCCGCCGTGCGTCATCTGCTGCCGCAGTCGCCGCACTGGGTCTACTCCGCCGAGGAGGACATCCCGATCAGCCAGAACGACATGATGGTCACCTGGCACAGTTTGCCGACCACCGTCATGAAGCATCTGACCGCATGGCAAGTGCCGATCCCCGCCGCCGAGTCGGAGGCGTTCCTGCATTCGTGGCAGGTGGGCGGGCACATGCTCGGCATCCGGGACGAATACATTCCGAACTCTTGGCCGGAGGCCAACTCGCAGGCCGCGCAGGTGCTGGATCCCATCCTGGGGCCGACCCCGGAGGGCGCCAAGCTGGCCGATCGGCTGCTGCGCCTGGGGGCGAACCTCGACTTCGCCGTCCTCAGCAAGCCGGTGCTGGGCGCCTTCACCCGCTTCCTGCTCGGCGACCAGATCGCCGACGGGCTGGCCATCGCCAGGGAGCCGGTCTGGGACCCGCTGCTGCGGCTGAGCTGGGGACCCTTCATCGCCGTGCGGGAAGGTCTGCTCCCCGTGGTGCCGCTCGCACCGGACGCCTACTGGCTGTTCGACGAATTCCTCCGCAGGGCGGCGCTGCTCTATCTGGCGGAACTGCGGATGCCGATCAGCATCGAGATCCCGACCATGAATCGAGACATGAGCCGGCCGCCGCGCTGAGTTCTCCGGACGCCGATGCGCTCTCGATGCCATCTGGAGTGCATCGGCGATAGCTGGTAAGTTACTGGTTATTCTTTGCAGTGGATTACCGAGATCGGCGGCACTCCGCCATAGTCACCGGTTATGCGGCTGGTAGGCGCGGGGTCGACAGTAGATCTTGACCTATGTTATGAGGAGTTCGGCATTGTGAGCCAGAGGAAGCCCGGTCTGCCGCATGGCTCGAACGCGCTGCGATCGATGTCAGGCGGTGGCGCGGAGCAGGCCGTGACGACGACGCATCGGACAGCGCGGCGGACATGACGGACCCGCGGCATATCCGGCATATCCATATCGAATGCGGCGCCTTGGTCCTGGACTACCGGGCGTGCGCGGAACAGGCCCGCAGTCTGGCCGCGGACTTGGCGCACAGTCATCCGGATCTGATCGTCACGATCGATGACGATGTGCACGTCGAGTTGCCCGAGTTGCCCTGCGGCGGTCTGTGGAGGTGATCGGCGCACGGACCCTGGTGGCTCGAATCGCGTGTGGGTAGATTGCTCTTGATCTGCCCCAGCGACGAGGAGCGTCGGCCCGATGACAGCGATTCGCCACGAGATCGTGATCGACGCTCCGGCGCGCTACATCTGGGATGTCGTACGCGATGTCGGCGCCGTGCATCGACGCCTGCTCCCGGGCCGGGTCGTCGACACCCGCCTCGACGGAGCGGAACGTTCGCTGACTTTCCCGGACGGGCATGTGATCCGCGAACGGATCGTCTCCATCGATGACGAGGCTCGCCGGTTGGCGTACTCCGTCGTCGAAGGCGCCAGACCCGCGCTGGAATACCATCACGCTTCGTTCGAGGTTCGCGTCGAGGGGGAGCGCGGCAGGCTGATCTGGATCACCGACGTCTTGCCGGAGTCGGCCGCGCCGGAGGTCCGGATTCGGACCGAATACGGCCTGAGGGAGATGAAGCAGGCGATCGAGGCCGCGGCGGCCGAGTCGTAGCGGGCCGGATCGGGAGGCGCCGGACATGTGGCAGGGCACCGCGACGCTGTACCCGGGCAGACTGTTGTACGCCGGGCGGCTCGGGAGCGCGCACCGCCACCATCACGCCGCCGCGCAATTGATCTTCAGCACCGACGGATCCGTCGGTCTGCGCGATGACGCCGGCCGCGACTGGTCGGGGCGAGCGGCGCTGATCCCGCCCGGTGTATCGCACGAAACCACTGGTACGGCCACAGGATTGCTAGTCTTCGCCGACGCGCAGTCGCCCCTCGGGCGCGCGCTGACCGATTGTGTGCGGCGCACCGGGAGCGCCGTCGACTCGGTCACCGCGTGGTCGCGGGCCGCGCTGCCACTGCTCGACCTCGACGACGGCGAGCGGGATCCCCAGCAACTGGCGCACGCCGCACTGACGGCCTTGATCGGCGATCCCGCTCCCACCGGCGCTGCCCGGCACCCGGCGCTGCGTCGCGCGCTGGAGCTGCTGCCGGATCTGCTCGACGGCCCGCTGCGTCTGGCCGAGCTCGCCGCCGCGGTCGGACTGTCGGCGAGCCGACTCGGTCATCTGTTCCGTGCCGAGCTCGGGCTGGCGTTCCCTCCGTATCTGCGGTGGGCGCGCCTGCGACAAGCGATGGACCACGTCCGTCGCGGCGGCACGCTCACCGAGGCCGCGCACGCCGCGGGTTTCGCCGACAGCGCGCATCTCACCCGAGTCTGCCGCGAGATGTTCGGGCTCACCCCCTCCGAACTCGCCGGTGCGGTCACCATGGTGCGGCCGTAGCGAATCCGTTCAAGCGCCGTCGGGACCGCGGCCCCACGCTGAACGGCATGCACACCTTGGTTCGCTACGGCTACGTGCCGTTCATGCTCTTGGCGGTCAACGGCGCCGCGCTCGCCGTCATCGCCACCGGCGCCGGCAAATTATGGCTGTTGCCGCTGCTGGTGCTGGCGGTCGCCGCATCGTTCGCCGCCGAACGGATCCTGCCTTACCACGCCGACTGGAACCGCGCCCACGACGACGGTCGGCGCGACACCGCGCACGCCGTGGTCAACGAACTGCTCACCCTCGGCGGCGTGGCCGCACTGCCGCTGATGGCCGCGCTGATCCCTTCCGCCGATGTCTGGCCGCACCGGTGGCCCTTCCCGATTCAGGTGCTGGTCGCGGTTCTCGTCGCTGATCTCGGCATCACGCTGACCCACTTGGCCAGCCACAAGATTCCCGCGCTGTGGCGGCTGCACGCCGTGCACCACAGCGTCGAACGCGCCTACGGTTTCAACGGCCTGATGAAACATCCCCTGCACCAGACTCTGGAGACCGTCGCCGGTGTCATCCCGCTCGTACTGCTGGGCCTGCCCACCTCGGTGGCTTCGGCCCTAGCGTTCACCGTCGCGGTGCAACTCCTACTGCAACACTCGAACGTCGACTACCGCGTAGGCACCCTGCGTACCGTGCTCGCGCTCAACCAGGCACACCGGTTCCACCACTTGAAATGGGCGGGCATCGGCGACGTCAACTTCGGATTGTTCACCTTGTTCTGGGATCACCTGTTGCGCACCTACTCCTACGACCCGGACCGCCGCTTCACCAGCGACGACCTCGGGATGGCCGCCAAGCCCCAGTACCCCAGCGGCTATCTCGCCCAACTCGTCGAACCCTTCCGGCCCAGCGGCGCCTGCGGGGCCACGAAACCCGCTCAGCGCTCATTGCCCGCGCGCAGCCAGGCGATGTAGTCGGCGGTCGCGCGTTCGGTGTCGTAGTCGGGCCGGTAGCCGGTGTCCTGCTGGATACGGGTGATGTCGAGGTAGTTGCGTTGTCCGGACCCACCGGTGGGGAGGTCGATCCCGGCGTCCGGGACGACCTTCTCGATCGCGGCGATGACTTCGGCGTTGGTCGTCGCACGGCCGGAAGCGACGTTGTAGGTGCGGTGATTGAGCCGGTCTGCCAGTTGCAGGAGTGCGATGGCCCGGCCGCAGTCCTTCACGTAGCACAGGTCGATCGCGTCGTCCGCGTAGGCGGGGAAGCGCAGCGACGACAGGTCCGGCGCGGTGCCGCGGGT